>JAEWEW010000083.1 GCA_023389175.1 Pseudomonadota bacterium
GGTTGAAGACCTGCGCGCCGAGGCTGCCGCCGACCACCAGCACCCGCAGCCGGCCGCTGCGCGCGCGATAGCGCGACTCCGGCGGCTCCACCGCCGCGATCTCGGCCGCGACCGGATTCCCGCACCAGCGCGCCTGCGACAACGTGCCGGGGAAGGCGACCAGGACGTGGTCGGCCACATGGGCCAGCATCCGGTTGGACAGGCCTGCCACCGAGTTCTGCTCGTGCAGGACCAGCGGCTTGCCGAGCAGCGAGGCCATCATGCCGCCGGGAAAGGTGATGTAGCCGCCGAGCCCGAGGACCACCGCCGGCCGGACCTCGCGGATTGCCCGCAGCGACTGCCAGAAGGCGATCAGCAGTCGAGTCGGCAACAGCAGCTTGGTGACGAGTCCCTTGCCCCGCACGCCGCCCATGTCGACGTACTTGATCTCGATGCCTCGCGGCGGCACGAGGGTCGCTTCCATGCCGCGGCGGTTGCCGAGCCACACGACGTTCCAGCCGCGGCCACGCAGCACCTCGGCCACCGCCAGGCCGGGGAAGATGTGGCCGCCGGTGCCGCCGGCCATCACCAGGATGGTCCGCGCCGCGCCGTCGCCCGGCACCTGCGCCTTGCCCGGGCTCACAGGACCGACCCCCGCATCAGGCGCCGATTCTCGAAATCGATGCGCAGCACGATCGCGAGCGCGACGCAGGTCATCAGGATGGCGCTGCCGCCGAAGCTCATGAGCGGCAGGGTGAGGCCCTTCGTCGGCAGCAGCCCGAGGTTGACCCCGAGGTTGATGAACGCCTGGATGCCGATCCAGAGGCCCACGCCCTGGGCCACCAGGCCGTTGAAGAAGAGGTCGAACGAGATTGCCTGGCGGCCGATCTCGAAGCAGCGCCGCACGATCCAGAAGAACAGGCCGATGACGAGCAGCATGCCGACCAGCCCCAGCTCCTCGCCGATGATGGCGAAGAGGAAGTCGGTGTGCGGCTCGGGCAGGTAGCTCCACTTGGCCACCCCGCCGCCGAGCCCCACGCCAAGCCACTCGCCCTTGCCGATCGCCATCAGGGAATGGGTGAGCTGGTAGCCGCTGCCTTCGGCGTTGCCGCTCGCGAAGGGCTCCAGGTACGCGAAGAAGCGCTGGCGGCGGAACGGCACGAACAGGATGAACGCGGCGAACACCGCTGCGAGCACGGTCCCCATGCCGAAGAACAGCCGCGGGCTCATGCCGCCCAGGAAAAGCACGCCCATCGCGACGGAGACGATCACCATCAACGCGCCGAGGTCCGGCTCGCGCATGATCAGGAT
The DNA here is from genome assembly GCA_023389175.1 of Pseudomonadota bacterium. GTDB lineage: Bacteria > Pseudomonadota > Gammaproteobacteria > Burkholderiales > Burkholderiaceae_E > Lautropia. The sequence goes on from JAEWEW010000083.1 coordinate 1,291, forward strand.
GCCGACGATCGCGAGCGCCGCCGCCATCGGGATGAAGCCGCGCTTCAACTGGTGCATGAGCTCCTGCTTGCGAGTGGCATAGTCCGCCACGTAGAGGATCACCAGCAGCTTCATCACCTCGCTCGGCTGCAGGCTCATCACGCCGAGGCTGATCCACCGGTCGGCACCGCCGGCACGGCGGCCGATGCCGGGCACGAAGACCAGCACCAGCAGCACGATGCCGATCGCGAAGAGCGGCAGCGCCATCCGCTGCCAATGCCGGACCGGCACCGCGAACGCGACCACCGACATGCCGAGGGCGACGCCGATCGAGATCGCGTGCCGCACCAGGAAGTAGGTCGAGGCGCCCCCGCCGGGGTTGCGCCGCTCGAGCACCGCGATCGAGGCCGAGTAGACCATCACCAGGCCGATCGCGAGCAGGATGGCGACGACCCAGAGCAGCGCCGCGTCGAACTTGAGCACGCCGGTATCGAGCAGGTCGCGCGAGAAGGCACGCAGCAGCGACGGCTGGTATGCCGGCGTGCGGCGCCGCCCGCCGCCGGCGCGCACGACGGCACGTCGCTCCGCCACGCGGCGGTCCGGCCCGCGCCGGGCGGCGGCGCTCAGCATGGCTGGCCAGCCTCCTGGGCGAGCGCCGTCACGGCGGCCACGAAGACCTCCGAGCGATGCGGATAGTTCCGGAACATGTCGAAGCTCGCGCAGGCCGGCGACATCAGCACCGCGTCGCCGGTGGCCGCGAGCCGGGCCGACTCGTTCACCGCCTCCTCCATGCTGCCGGCGCGATGCACCGGGACACCGGTGCCGGCGAGCGCCTGCTCGATCAGCCCGGCGTCGCGGCCGATGAGGACGACCGCGCGGGCATGGCGGCGCACCGCCGGAGCGAGCGGCGCGAAGTCCTGCCCCTTCCCGATTCCGCCGGCGATCAGCACGCAGCGCTTCCCGATCCCGGACAGCGCGGCGACGGTAGCGCCGACGTTGGTGCCCTTGCTGTCGTCGTACCAGGCGACGTCGTTGACCACCGCGACCAGGCTGCAGCGATGCGGCCCCGCCTCGAAATCACGCAGGCCGCGCAGCATCGCGGCAAGCGGCACGCCGGCGGCGCGCAGCAGCGCGAGCGCGGCCAGCACGTTGGCCTGGTTGTGCGCGCCGTGCAGCTTCAGGGCGTCGGCCGGCATGAGCCGGTTCACGTGGATCTCGGCCGGCTGGCTGCGGCGCCGTCCCGTTGGCTCGTCGTCGGCGACCGCCTCGGCCAGCCAGTCCAGCCCGCCGTCGCGCAGGATGCCGAAGCCCGGCGCCGACGTGGGCGCGGCAAGGCCGAAGTTCACGCGCGGCACGGCCGGCGCAGCCCGCGCGCCAGCCGCGGCCTTTCCCTTCGCGCCGCGGGCACCCGTCGGCGTCGCTGCCGGCGCCGCCGCGTCCTGCCCGCGCCAATCCGGATCGGTGGCCGGATCGTCCGCGTTGACGACACAGCAGC
>JAEWEW010000105.1 GCA_023389175.1 Pseudomonadota bacterium
GATCGCTGCCGCGGTCGCCGCGGTGCGCCGGGCGGCGCCGGGCGCCGGTGTGTCGGAATCCGCGCTTTGCAGGCGCCGGCGCGAACCGGCCGGCGGCTCCGCGCGCATGCCGTGCGGGTCGCCGGCATGCGGCGATGGCGAATCGTCTTCCTCGACGGTGAAGGTCGGCTCCCGCCGCTCGCGGGTCCAGTCGTTGAACTCCTCCGACGCCTGCCGCTTGCGGCCCGTGAGCCCGCGGACGCCGGCGGCGATCCGGTCGTCATCGGCGTCTTCGTCCGTCGCCGGCTGCCCGCGCGAGCGGCGGCCGCTGCCGGTTCGCCCGCCGGCTCCGAAGAGTGCCTGCTGCCGCTCGCTGCCGCGCGACTGCCAGACGTTGAACAGCACCACCCCGACGACCACGACGACGACGAGCGCGATGAGGCTGATCGACAGGGTGCTCATCGCCGCGCCGCGCCCGGTGCGCGGGAAGCATCTTCCTGTCGCGAGGCGCGACCTCCTCCCCTGGAGAGGGGCGCGTCGCCTTCGGGCGACCGGGCGGCGACGCGCATCAGGCAGCCTCCGCCATCTTCGCCGCGGACAGCAGGTCCACCGCGACCAGGCGCGAGACGCCGCGCTCCTGCATGGTGACGCCGATCAGCTGCTCGGCCATCTCCATCGCGATCTTGTTGTGGGTGATGAAGAGGAACTGGGTCTCGCCCGCCATCGACTGCACCATGCGGCAGTAGCGCTCGGTGTTGGCATCGTCCAGCGGCGCGTCCACCTCGTCGAGCAGGCAGAACGGCGCCGGATTGAGCTTGAAGATCGCGAAGACCAGCGCGATGGCGGTGAGCGCCTTCTCGCCTCCGGAGAGCAGGTGGATCGACGCGTTCTTCTTGCCAGGCGGCTGCGCGATCACCTGCACGCCGGCGTCGAGGATCTCGCCGCCGGTGAGCACCAGGCGCGCGTCGCCGCCGCCGAAGAGCGCAGGAAAGAGGCGACCGAACTCGGCGTTGACCGTGTCGTAGGTCTGCTGCAGCAGCGCCCGCGATTCCTGGTCGATGGTGCGGATGGCGTTCTCCAGCGTGGTCATCGCCTCGAACAGGTCCGCGGACTGGCTGGAGAGGAATGCCTGCCGTTCCCGCGCGGCGGCGACCTCGTCGAGCGCCGCCAGGTTGACCGGACCGAGCCGGGCGATCGCCTGGTTGAGCCGTCCGATCTCCGATTGCAGCCAGCCGGGCTTGGGCCGCTGCTCGAGCGCGGCGAGCCGTTCGGCGAGGGCCGCCTCGTCGGCCTCGGCCTCCGTGAGCGCCTGCGACGCCTGCTCCGCCGCCAACCGCGCGGCCTGCTCCTTGAGCTTCAGCTCCGTGAGCTTCTCCCGCAGCGGGTCGTGGCTGCGCTCAAGCGAGAGCCGTTCCTCGTCCAGCCGGCGCAGCTCGCCGGCCAGCTCGTCCGAGCGGTTGCGCGCGGCGGCCAGCGCCTCCTCGGCTGCCACCCGTTCCTGCAGCAGCAGCTCGCGCTGCTCGCGCGACTCGTCGTCCGAGAGCGCGGCTAGCTCGGCCTGCAGGCGTTCCTGCTCCGCCATGCCGCGCGCGAGGTTCTCGTCGGCCATGGCGATCTGCCGGCGCAGGTTCTCCGCCTGCTGCTGGGCCGACCGCACCGCGAAGCTGCACTCCTGCAGGGCAAGCTCCGCCTCGCGCGATTCGTCGCTCGCGGCCGCGAGCGCCTGCGCCGTGGCTTCGGCCGCCTGGCGCGCCGCCTCCGCTGCCGTGGACCGGTCCGCCAGCTCCGAGCCGAGCTGCTCGAGGCTCTCCGCCGCCTCGCTCGCGGCTTCCTCGCGCGCCGCGAGCTGGGCGCCCAGGTCCTCGATCTCGGCGGCGAGGCGATCATGGGTGGCGGCGCGCCGGCTCACCGCCTGCGCGAGCCGCTCGTGCTCGAGCGCCGCGGCCGATGCCTGGCGCAGCGCGCGGGCGTGGGCCTCGCGAGCCTGCGTGATGCGGCCGGTCAGCGCGGTGGCGGTGGCCTCCACCTGCTCCGCATGCTGGCGGGCTTCCTCGGTCAGGAGCTGCTGGGCGCGCAGCTCGCGACCCAGGTTCTGCAGCTCCTGCTGGCGCGCGAGCACGCCGTCCTCGTCCGAATCCAGCGCGAAGAGCGAGACGTCGTAGCGGCCGATGGCATGCCCCCCCTTGACCACGAAGCGCGCGCCGGGCGGCAGGTCACCACGGGCGGCGAAGGCGGCCTCGGCCGTCTCCGCGGCAAAGAAGCTGCCGAGCCATTCCGCGAGGAGGCCGGCGAGCTGGGCGTCGCCGCAGCGGACCATGCTCGCGAGCGGCGTGAGCCGGGCACCGGCGCCATTGCCGGCAGCCGCGGCCGGGCCGGCAGACGACGGCACCTCGTCGCGCAGGTACAGGCCGAGCTTTCCCGGAGGGCTGTCGTCCAGCATCTCCGCGAGCCGGCCGGCATCCGCGATCTCCAGGCTGTGCACCCGCTCGCGCAGCGCAGCCTCCACCGCGAGCTCCCAGCCCGGCTCGATGGTGATGCGCTGCCACAGCCGCTCGACGTCCTCCGAGATGCCGTGGCGCGCCAGCCAGGGCTTCACCTTCTGCTCGCTGTGCATGCGGGCCTGCAGCTGGGACAGGACGCCGATCCGCGCCTCGATGGTGGAGCGCTTGCCCACGGCTGCGCGCAGCTGCTGCTGCGCCGGCTCCCGCTGCGCCTGGACGTCTCGACCCTGCGCCTCCAGGGCCTCCTGCTCGCGGGCGGTCGCGGCTTCCTGCTCCCGCGCGGCCTCGAGCTCCCTGGCCAGCCGCTCCAGCGCCTCGGTAGGCGCCGCGTCGAGCTGCTCCAGCTCCGCGGCGAGCCGCGCCTGGCGGTTGCGCAACGAGCCGATCGCCTCGTCCACCGACAGCCGCCGCACCTCGATGACCTGTCGCGCCTGCTGGGTCTGGCCGAGCGCCTGGCGCGCCTGCTCCACCGCTTCGCGCGCCTGCTCGTCACCCTCGCGTGCCTGCGAGAGCGCCGCTTCGGCACGCGCCGCGCGCTCCTCGGCCTCGAGCCGCTGCGCCTCTGCGGTCTCGATCTCGGCGTCCACCTCGGCCAGGCGCTCCGCGCTGCTGCCGGCAAGCGCCTGCGCCCCCTCGATCTGGGCCGCGAGCCCGGCCAGGCGCTCCTCCAGCTGGCTGCGGTTCTGCGCAACCATCCGGATCTGCGCCTCGATCGCGGCGATCCGGCTGTTCACCTCGTAGTAAGCGGCCTGGCGGCGGCTGACCTCGTCGGCCGACTGGTGCGTCTGCTCGCGGGACTCCACCAGCCGCGCCTCGCAGGCGCGCAGCCGCGTCGTCAACGACTCGATCTCCACCTCGATGTCCGCGGCGGTGCGCTCGAGCCGCTGCTGCTCGGCATGCGCGTCGTCACGCCGGATCAGCCACAGCCAGCCCTGCTTGTCCGCGCGCTCGGCCTCGAAGCTGCGGAACTGGGTCGCCACCTCCGCCTGCTGGTCAAGCTTCTCGATCTGGCCGTTGAGCTCGCGCAGGATGTCCTCCACCCGGGTGAGGTTCTCCCGGGTGGTGGCGAGCCGGTTCTCGGTCTCCCGGCGCCGCTCCTTGTACTTGGAGACCCCCGCGGCCTCCTCGAAGAACACCCGCAGCTCGTCGGGCTTGGCCTCGATGATGCGCGAGATGGTGCCCTGCCCGATGATCGCGTAGGCCCGCGGCCCGAGTCCGGTGCCGAGGAAGATGTCGTGCACGTCCTTGCGCCGCACGACCTGCTGGTTGATGTAGTAGGTGGACTGGCCGTCGCGGGTCAGCACCCGCTTCACCGAGATCTCGGCGAAGCCGCTCCAGGCGCCGCCCACCCTGCCGAGCGTGTTGTCGAACACCATCTCCACGCTCGCGCGCGACGCCGGCTTGCGCTCGCTCGATCCGTTGAAGATCACGTCCTGCATCGATTCGCCGCGCAGCTCCGCGGCACGGGATTCGCCGAGGACCCAGCGGGCTGCGTCGATGATGTTGGACTTGCCGCATCCGTTCGGGCCCACCACGCCGACCAGCTGGCCGGGCAGTTCGAAGGTGGTGGGATCGCAGAAAGACTTGAAGCCGGAGAGTTTGACCTGCTTAAGGCGCACTGAAAGCCTCTGGAGGATGCTGCTGTTGTTCGGCTCCGAGGGCGCCGTGCCGCCGGAGCTTGGACAGACCCGCCTGTGCCCGGCGCAGGCGTGGTCGTCAAGCCGCCTCGTATAATACCAACTACATCATGCCGAGCACGCCTTCCACCGACCTTCCCGTCTTCGACAACCCGTCGCCGGAGCGCGACTACCTCGTCCACATCGAGTGTCCGGAGTTCACCTGCCTTTGCCCGCTGACCGGGCAGCCGGATTTCGCGACGATGGTGCTGGACTACATTCCGGACCGCCTGAACCTCGAGCTCAAGGGACTGAAGCTCTACTTCTGGTCCTACCGTGACCGCGGCGTGTTCCACGAAGCGGTGACCAACCGGATCGTCGATGAAATGGTCGCGCGTATCGCCCCGCGCTACCTGAGGCTCACCGCGCGCTGGTTCGTGCGCGGCGGCCTCTACACCACCGTCGTCGCCGAGCATCGCAAGACCGGCTGGGCGCCGGGTCCCGGCACGGCGCTCACGATCGCCGCAGCCGCGGCCCCATACCCGACCGACAGCGGCCGCGCGGGCGCATGAACCCGCGGCTGTCCCTGCTGCAGCCCTATCCCTTCGAGCGACTGCGCGCGCTGCTTGCGCAGCCGCCCCAGGCACTCGGACTCGCCGAGTCGTCCGCCGCGAAGCGGCCGGAGCGTTTCGTCAATCTCTCCATCGGCGAGCCGCGCCATCCGACCCCGCCGCTCGTCACCCGCGCGCTCACCGAGGCGCTGGCCGGGCTCTCGTCGTATCCGGCCACCGCAGGCTCGCCCGCCCTGCGCGAGGCGATCGCGGCGTGGATCGAGCGCCGTCACGGGGTCCGGCTCGATGCGGGCACCGAGGTGCTGCCGGTCAACGGTTCCCGCGAGGCGCTCTTCGCCTTCGCGCAGACGGTGATCGATCCGGTGCCGGGCGCCCTGGTCGTGTCGCCGAACCCGTTCTACCAGATCTACGAGGGCGCGGCGCTGCTCGCCGGCGCCGGAGTGCACCTGGTGGACCAGTCGCCGGCCAACGACCTGCGGTGCGACTGGGCCGGCGTCCCGGAGGCGGTCTGGTCCCGCACCCAGCTCGTCTTCGTCTGCTCCCCGGGCAATCCGACCGGAGCGGTCATGCCGCTCGAGGAATGGCGGCTGCTGTTCGAACTGTCGGACCGGTATGGCTTCGTGATCGCATCGGACGAGTGCTACTCCGAGATCTACCTCGACGAATCGCGCCCGCCGCTCGGCGGTCTGGCCGCGAGCGCGCGGCTCGGCCGGGCCGGCGCCGAGCGGCTCCTGGTCTTCTCGAGCCTCTCCAAGCGGTCCAACGTTCCCGGCATGCGGTCGGGCTTCGTCGCGGGCGACGCGGCGCTGATCCGCGAGTTCCTGCGCTATCGCACCTACCACGGCAGCGCCATGAGCCCGGCGGTGCAGGCCGCCTCGGTGGCCGCCTGGCAGGACGAGGACCATGTCGTGCAGAACCGGCGCCTCTACCGCGAGAAGTTCGATGCGGTGGTGCCGATCGTCGCGCAGGCGCTGCCGGTGCGACGCCCCGACGCAGGCTTCTACCTGTGGCTGCCGGTGCCCGACGGCGACGACGCGCGCTTCGCCTGGCGGCTGAACCACGAGCTCGCCACGCTGGTGCTGCCCGGCAGCTACCTCGGACGTGCCTCGGCGCCGGGAGCCGCCAACCCGGGCGCCGGGTTCGTGCGGGTCGCGCTGGTGGAGGATCTCGCCGCCTGTGTGGAAGGCGCGCGCCGCATCTGCAATTTGGTACGCGCCGGCTGAAAGACCGGGGCAGCTCCTTCCGGGGCGCTGCGGCGCCCCTGGTGACTTAGAATGCCCGGGCCGGCTGCGGGGGTCGGCCCGCGCCCCACCCTGCGCCTCGTCCGGACGATTGGCGCCTCTTGGCGGCTCTTGCCCGCTTTACCAGGAAGATGACAGATGATTGACGCACGTGAAGCAGTGATCGAGACCGCCTGGGAGTCGCGGGCCGAACTCAACCCGCGCAATGCGGTGACCGAGGTGCGCCAGGCGGTCGATTCGGTGATCGACGATCTCGACGCCGGCCGCCTGCGCGTGGCGAGCCGCGGGGCCGACGGCGCCTGGACGGTGCATCAATGGGTCAAGAAGGCCGTGCTGCTGTCGTTCCGATTGGCGGACAACCAGCCGGTTTCCGGTGGCGACCTTCAGTTCTTCGACAAGGTGCCGACCAAGTTCGCCGGCATGGGGGCGGATGCCCTGGAGGCCGGGGGCTACCGGGTGGTCCCGCCTGCGGTCGCTCGCCGCGGGTCGTTCATCGGTCGCAACGTCGTGCTGATGCCCTCCTACGTCAATATCGGGGCGTACGTCGATGAGGGAACGATGGTCGACACCTGGGCCACGGTGGGTTCGTGCGCGCAGATCGGCAGGAACGTCCACCTCTCGGGCGGCGTCGGGATCGGCGGTGTGCTGGAGCCGCTGCAGGCCAATCCGACCATCATCGAGGACAACTGCTTCATCGGCGCGCGCTCGGAGGTCGTCGAAGGCGTGATCGTCGAGGAGAACTCGGTTTTGGCCATGGGCGTCTTCATCAGTCAATCGACCCGCATCTACGAGCGCGAGACCGGCCGGATCCACTACGGCAGGGTCCCCGCCGGCTCCGTCGTCGTGCCCGGCAGCCTGCCGTCTGCGGACGGCAAGTACAGCCTCGCGTGTGCGGTGATCGTCAAGCGGGTGGATGCCCGGACGCGGTCCAAGACCTCGATCAACGACCTGCTGCGGGGCGACTGAGCCGGCGAGCCGGCGACACGCTAGCCGCTGCGGGAGCGACACGGAGAACCCGACGATGGCGATGGACAAGCTGCTGGAACTGATGGCGGAGAAGCGCGCCTCCGACCTGTTCATCACGGTCGGGTCGCCGAT
>JAEWEW010000155.1 GCA_023389175.1 Pseudomonadota bacterium
ATGTGGAATCGCCTGATCTCCGTGGTGGAGGAGCAGGCGATGACGCTGTTGCGCACCGCGTTCTCGACGTCGGTGCGCGAGGCCGGTGACCTGTCCGCCGGGGTGTTCGACCGCCAGGGCCGGATGCTCGCCCAGGCGGTGACCGGCACGCCCGGCCACGTCAATACCATGGCGGAAGCGGTCGGGCACTTCATGGAGGCGATCCCGCTCGGGGAGATGTGCGAAGGGGACACCTACGTCACCAACGACCCCTGGCTCGGCACCGGGCACCTGCACGACATCACGATGACGTCGCCATCCTTCGTGGATGGCAGGTTGGTGGGCTTCTTCGCCTGTACCGCCCATGTGGTCGATGTGGGAGGCCGCGGCTTCGGTGCCGACGGCAAGTCGGTGTACGAGGAAGGCCTGCAGATCCCGATCATGAAGTTCGCGGCGCGCGGCGAGGTGAACCGCGACCTGATCCGCATCGTGCGTGCCAACGTCCGAGAGCCGAACCAGGTGGTTGGCGACTTCTACTCGCTGGCCGCCTGCAACGACGTGGGCCACCAGCGGCTGCGGCAGATGATGCGCGAGGCGGGGCTTGCCGACATCGACGCGCTCGGCGAGTTCATCTTCCGGCGCAGCCGCGAGGCCACGCTGGCGAAGATCCGGGCGCTTCCCAAGGGCAGCTGGACCAACGAGCTGGTGACCGATGGCTACGACTCGCCGGTCAAGCTGGTGGCCACCGTGACCATCGGCGACGACGAGGTCCAGGTGGACTTCAGCGGCTCGGATCCGGTCAGCCGCTGGGGCATCAACGTGCCGCAGATCTACTCGAAGGCCTACGCCTGCTATGCGCTGAAATGCGCGTTCGCCGGTGACATTCCGAACAATGCCGCGTCGCTCGCCCTGTTCTCGGTCACATCGCCGCCCAACATCCTGAATGCCGCCCGGCCTGCGCCGGTATCGCTGCGACACGTGATCGGTCACCTGGTGCCGGACCTGGTCCTGGGGGCGCTCGCGAAGGCGCTTCCGGGACAGGTGCTCGCCGAAGGCGCGGCCGCGCTCTGGAACATCCACCTCTCGCTGCGCCCGGTGGCCGGGCATCGCGGCCGCCGAGCCGAGGTGCTGATGTTCAACTCCGGCGGCATGGGGGCGCGCCCGGGGCGCGACGGACTGTCGGCCACTGCGTTCCCGTCCGGCGTGCACACGATGCCGGTGGAGGCCACCGAGCAGACCGGCCCGGTCGTCGTCTGGCGCAAGGAGCTGCGGCCGGATTCGGGTGGGGACGGCGAGTTCCGTGGCGGGCTGGGACAGGTGATCGAGATCGCGCCCGCCGAGCAGCACGAATTCGAGTTCTCCGCGATGTTCGATCGCATCCATCATCCGGCTCGCGGCCGGGATGGCGGCGCGCCGGGGGCGGCCGGCTCGGTGCGACTCGATGACGGCACAGTGATGCGCGGGAAAGGCTGGCAGCATGTGCCGGCCGGACGCCGGCTGATACTGGAGCTACCCGGCGGAGGCGGCTTCGGCGACCCGGCGCGGCGGTCCGACGCCGCGCGCGCGGAGGATGCACGCAAGGGCTACCTGTCGACCGACCCCGGATGACGCGCCGCGCCGCAGGCAGCCCCGTGACGGTGCCAGGCGCTATTGCCCGCGGGAAGCCGGCGACCCGCGCACCGGGTTCTCCAGCCGGCCGAGCCCGTCGATCTCGATCGCGACGGTGTCGCCGTCCTGCAGCGGCCGGGGCGGCTTCATCGCATAGCCCACGCCGGATGGCGTACCAGTCGCGATGACGTCCCCGGGTGCGAGTGTGAGGCCGGCGGACAGCAGGCTCACGATCGCCGGAATCGGGAACAGCATCGAGGCGGTATTCCCGTCCTGGCGCAGCTCGCCGTTGACCCAGAGGCGGATGGCCAGTGCCTGCGGATTGGCGATGGCGGACTTGTGCACCACCCAGGGGCCCATGGGGCACGAGCCGTCGAGGCTCTTGCCCTTGAACCACTGGCCGTGGCGGCGCTGCAGGTCGCGGGCGCTGACGTCGTTCACGATGGTGTAGCCGAAGACGGCATCCATCGCACGGCTTTCGTCGATATCGCAGCCGCCATCGCCGATCACGATCGCCAGCTCGGCCTCGTAATCCAGCATCCGGGTCAGACCGGCATGCAGCGGGATCGGCGCTCCCGGACCGATCACCGAAGAGGTCGCCTTGCTGAACAGCTCGATGTGCTCCGGGAAGGCATGCGGATCGCGGCCTTGCGCGATGTTTCCTTCGATGATGTGCTCCCGGTAGTTCCTTCCGACACAGAACACGTTGCGGCGCGGACTCGGAATGGGGGCGAGCAGCTTCAGGGCCGCTACCTGCAACGGCTGCGCCCGGGCGGCGGCTGCGACCTGACGCGCGATGTCCAGGCCCGCCTGACCCAGCGCGGCGAGGTCGGCGACATCGCGCGGAGCAGATTGCCCCGGCCAGCCGGCCGTGAGGTCCACGACGCTGTCGGCATCGGCCCCGGTCGCACAAGCCAGGCGCGAATCGCCGGGCGACGCCTCGAATACGCAGAATCGCATGGAATGTCCTTCCTGGGAGGGTTAGCTTGCAGGCCGGCTCGCCCCCGCCGCGAATCGGTCGGGTCCGTCGGGTCGGTGGGGTCGGTCGGCTCGTGTCTTCCTGGGGCAGAATATAGACGATCAACCAGGAGAGAGCGGGCATGTCCGAGACCGTCGTATTC
>JAEWEW010000171.1 GCA_023389175.1 Pseudomonadota bacterium
GACAAGACCTATACGGTCGAGCTCACTGGCGACTCTGCGAAGCTCGACGCTTTCATCGCGGCACTGGATGAGAGCGTCATCCTGGAAACGGTCCGCACCGGAAGTTGCGGCATCGCGCGCGGCGAACGCGTGCTAAAAATCTGAACACAGGTGTGACGACAATGAAAGTCTTCTACGACAAGGACTGCGACCTCAAGCTGATCAAGGGCAGGAAGGTCGCGATCGTGGGCTACGGCTCGCAGGGCCATGCCCATGCCCTCAACCTCAACGACTCGGGCGTGAAGGTGACCGTCGGGGTCCGCAAGGGCGGGCCCTCCGAGGAGAAGGTGAAGAAGGCCAAGCTCACCGCGGCCTCGATCGGCGATGCGGTGAAGGACGCCGACTTCGTGATGATGCTGATGCCCGACGAGCACATCGCGGCCACCTACCAGAGCGAGATCGAGCCGAACATCAAGGAGGGCGCGACGCTCGCCTTCGCCCATGGCTTCAACGTCCACTACGGGCAGGTGACCCCCCGCGCGGACCTGGACGTGGTGATGATCGCGCCGAAGGCGCCCGGCCACACCGTGCGCTCCACCTACGTCGCCGGCGGAGGCGTGCCGATGCTGGTCGCGATCCACCAGGACAAGTCCGGCACGGCGCGGGACCTCTCGCTCTCCTATGCCTGCGCGATCGGCGGCGGCCGGGCAGGCATCATCGAGACGGACTTCCGCGAGGAGACCGAGACGGACCTCTTCGGCGAGCAGGTCGTGCTCTGCGGCGGCACGGTGGAGCTCATCAAGGCGGGCTTCGAGACGCTGGTGGAGGCAGGCTATGCGCCCGAGATGGCCTACTTCGAGTGCCTGCACGAGCTGAAGCTCATCGTCGACCTGATCTACGAGGGCGGCATCGCCAACATGAACTACTCGATCTCCAACAACGCGGAGTTCGGCGAGTACGTGAGCGGCCCGCGCATCGTCGACCAGCGCACCAAGGCGGTGATGAAGGAGATCCTGCAGGACATCCAGACCGGCGAGTACGCCAAGAGCTTCATCCTCGAGAACCGAGCCGGCGCGCCGACGCTGTCGGCGCGGCGTCGCATCACCTCCGAGCACCAGATCGAGGTGGTCGGCGAGAAGCTGCGCGCGATGATGCCCTGGATCAAGGCGAACAAGCTGGTCGACAAGACCCGCAACTGAGGCGCCTCGACGACGGCCGCCCGGGCTTGCCTGCCGGCCAGGGGAGCGCTGGCGGGGCGCCCGGCCGCCGGAGCACGGGAGAGGCCGGGCCGCTGCCGGCTCGTCGCCGCCGGGCGGGCCCGGCTTGCGTCATGCGCCCTGGGGCGGTGTAATCGGTACTATGAATGAAGCAGTGACGAAACCCGGATCGGTGCAGGTCGAGGTCGAGGGCGAGGGCGGGCAGGCGACCGATGTCGCCACGGAAGGGGCGGCGCCGCCGCGGCCGGCCGCCGCACCGGTGACGCCGCTGGTCACGCGGCTCTCGCCAACCTGGCAGGACTGGGTGACCACCAACATCATGCGCGGTTGCGTGGATGCCGACATGCACCGGGTCATGGTGGAGAACGGATTCGATCCGCTCTTCGCCACCCATGCGCTCGGCGTGGTGCGCTCGATGACCGAGCGGGTCAAGGGCCAGGTGGCCGCCATCGGGGCGGACTACAAGGCCGAGCCGATCCGGCTGCAGGCGGGCTCGCGGATCCGCGCCCATGATCGCGATGTGAGCATCGTCTTCACGCTTGCCAATCCCAACGTCGCCGTGATCGACGGCCTGCTCGCCGACGCGGAATGCGACAAGCTGATCCAGCTCACCAACGGCCGGATGAAGAGCTCCGAGGTGGTGGACCGCCAGAGCGGCGGCAGCTACCAGAGCAACGTCCGGCGCAGCGAAGGCTGCCACTTCAACCGCGGCGAGAACGCCATCGTGCAGCGGGTGGAGCAGCGCATCGCCGCGCTCACCCGCATCCCGGTGGATTGCGGCGAGCCGCTGCAGATGCTGCACTATGGCGTCGGCGGGGAGTACCTCGCGCACCAGGACTTCTTCGATCCGGCCGATCCCGGCACCGAGGTGCTCACGCGTGTCGGGGGCCAGCGGATCGCCACCCTGGTGATCTACCTGAACAACGTGCCGGAGGGCGGGGACACGTTCTTCCCCGAGCTCGAGCTGTCGGTCAAGCCGAAGAAGGGCTCCGCGGTCTACTTCGAGTACCTGAACGCCACCGGGCAACTGGACGCGCGCTGCCTGCATGCAGGTACGCCGGTTGCCAAGGGCGATAAATGGATCGCCACCAAGTGGCTGCGGCAGCGGCCCTATGTCGGCACCTGACCCGGCAGCCGAGTCGAAAGCCGATCTCCACGGTACGGACGCCGGCGGCGGCGCGCGGGCGGACGCCTTGAACGCGCCGGAGCATGTGGATCCGTCGGCCGCGCCGGTCAGGCGCCGGCGGTTCCGGCTGCGCCGCAACCGCGCGGCCTTCGATCGCGTGAGCGTCACCGCGCCGGCCGCCGCCGAGGAGCTCTTCGCGCCCAAGCCCGGCTTTTCCCCGGTCGCCCGGCGGCCTCGCGGCGTCTACATCCTTCCGAACGCGTTCACCACCGGTAACCTCTTCGCCGGGTTCTACGCCATCGTGATGGCGATGAACGACCAGTACTCGGCCGCGGCGATCGCGATCTTCTTCGCGATGTTCCTCGACAGCCTGGACGGGCGGGTCGCCCGCATGACCAATACCCAGAGCGCCTTTGGCGAGCAGTACGACTCGCTCGCCGACGTGATCTCCTTCGGCGCCGCGCCGGCGGTCGTGGTCTACTCGTGGGCACTCAAGGGCATGGGCAACTGGGGCTGGCTCGCGGCCTTCATCTACGTGGCCGGGGCGGCGCTGCGGCTCGCCCGCTTCAACACCAACATCGGGGTGGTGGACAAGCGCTTCTTCCAGGGCCTGCCCAGCCCGGCGGCCGCCGCGCTGGTGGCCGGATTCGTCTGGATCATGACCGACCTGCGCGAGGCCCGCTGGATCACGGCGACCGGCGCGGACCTGGACTGGCTTGCCTGGATCGTCACCGTCTACGCCGGCCTCACGATGGTGTCCAATTCGCCGTTCTACAGCTTCAAGGACATCAACTTCCGGCGCAGCGTGCCGTTCATCTTCCTGATCCTGCTGGTGCTGGGGTTCGTGCTGATCTCCTCCGATCCGCCGCTCATGCTGTTCTCGCTCTTCGTCGTCTACGGCCTCTCCGGGCATGTGCTGCTGCTGTGGCGATGGGGTCGCGGCCGGCAGGGGCGGGTGCCCGCGCAGGCCGCGGCTACCGCGCCGCCGCCGGGCAAGGAAGCCGCGACACCACCAGCGCCGCCCAGGGCGGCGGAGCCGGCGCCCGAGCGTCGCGACTCGCCCGCAGCCGGGGGCCCGTCGGTTTGACCCTCTCATCCACGGGACGATAGAATCGAGAGTTACCTG
>JAEWEW010000180.1 GCA_023389175.1 Pseudomonadota bacterium
GGCCTCGACGGCGCGGCCGCGGCGCGCTTCGACCGCCTGCGCGCCTGGCGCTCGGCGCAGGCGCAGGCGGCCGGCGTGCCTGCCTACGTGATCTTCCATGACGCGACGCTGCGGGAGATCGCCCGCAGCCAGCCGCGCAACCTGGATGAGCTGGCCGCCATCGGCGGCGTCGGCGCCCGCAAGCTGGAGCGCCACGGTCCGGCGCTGCTCGCCGCCGTCAGCGATGCGGGGGCCGCGCCCTCAGCGTAGCGCCTGCGCGAGCGGCTGCGCGACGTTGCCGTCGGGCCGCGTCCCGCCACGCTGGGCTGCCTCGTCGCGGGCCTGCTCGAACACCTTGCCCCACTGCGGATGGCCGGCTTCGGCCGCCGCGAGCCGGAAGTCCGGCTGCAGGCGCAGCAGCTCGACGAAGGTCTGGCGGCAGAGATCCGCACGGTTCGACAGGCAGTGGCTGAAGGCCAGGTACTTGCGTGCGGTGACCTGGGTCTGCAGCGACCCCTCCCAGATCTCCGCGGAGGTCATCAACGTCCGGATGGCGGCCACGTAGTCGCCCTGGTCGTAGTGGGCGATGCCTTCGGCCAGCTGGCGCTGGGCGGCGCTGCCGGGGCCGTCATCGACGCCGAGCGTCGCGCAGGCAGACGTCGTCAGTGCGACCGCGAAGGCGGCGGCGAGCAAGGCGGTGCGGTGCCACCGGGCAACGGCTGGGCGGGTACTCGGGTTTCGCATGGCGCTTTCTCGTGAGGCTGGCTGATGGTTCGTCAGAACTGGTGGCTGATCGTGACGGCGCGCCCGGGCTGCACGTCGATCACGCGGGTGACCGGCGCGGCGGCCGGATTGCGCAGCTCGATGGTGTGCCGGCCCGCCGTCAGGGCAAGATCCTTGAGCGGCGGGCTCACCCCCTTCTTCGCGCCGTCGACCCGGATCTCGGCCCAGGGCTTGATCGCAAGGCGCAAGGTGCCGTTGCCGGCTGCCGGGGGCTTGACGTCGCGGTTCGCGCCAGCGGCGGACGCGGCCACGGCCGGTGCTGCCGGCGCTGCTGGCGCCGGCGCCATCCTGGCCGGTTCGGCAGCCGGCCTGCGCGGGACGTCTTTCGTCGGCCTGGGTCGCGCCGGAGCCGTCGCGGCCGCGGCGTCCGTGGCAACCATGGAATCGGTGGAATTCGTGGAATCAGTGGATTTCGTGGAACTCGCGACACCCGTGGCATCAGCCTGCGCCGACATCGCGGGATCGCGCGCGGCTTGCGGTTTCGACGAGGCGGACGTCTCCGCTGCGTCCATCGCCGCCTCCGGCGCGCCTGCCGGCTTCACCGTGCCTTGCGCGACCGGCTGCGCGACCGGCTGTGCGGGCGGGTCGGTCGGCTGCAGCGCCATCCAGCCCGCGGTCACGACCGCGAGGGCGGCCAACGCGCCGCCCACCAGCGGCAATCGTCGGGACGGGCGCCTGCGGGCATCCACGCGAGAAGGTTCCGCGTCGGGGGCGACGCCTGGTTGGGTGGGGGCCGGCACCGGTTCCGCTCGCGGCGCCTTCGCCGCCGGCGTTGCCGTCACCGGCGAATCCTCCGCCCACAGCGCTGCGCGGAACTCGGCGATCGAGCGCGGCCGGTCGTCCGGCTGCAGCGACAGCCCCCGGTCGATGGCCCGCAGGAAGGGGAGGCTGAAGCCGGCCGGACGGGATTCGGCAAGCGGCGCCACGCTGTCGCGCATGACGCGCGAGGCGGACGCCGGCGGCGGACGCCCGGTGACGGCGAAGTAGAGCACCGCCGCCATCGCGTAGATGTCGGTCCAGGGACCCTGGCGGAATCGGGGATCGTCGGAGTACTGCTCGATCGGCGCGAAACCGGGCTTCAGCAGGATGGTCATCGCCTGCGCGTCGTCGCCGATAACGCGGCGGGCGGCGCCCAGGTCGAGCAGCACGGCCGTGCCGTCCTTGAGCACCAGGATGTTGTCCGGTGCCACGTCGCGGTGATAGCAGTCCTCCGCGTGCATGTGCTCGAGCGCGTCGAGCAGCGGCGTGAGAGTCGCCCGCAGCCAGTACTGGGTGGCGACGCGCGGATTGCGCCTGAGGAATTCGGTCAGCGTCGCGCCGTCGTAGTACGGCATCGCCATGTAGGCCGTGCCGTTCTGCTGCCAGAAGCGCAGCACCTCGACCAGGCCGGGATGCTTGAAGCGCGCCAGCATGCGCGCCTCGTTGATGAAGCTGCGCCGGCCGAGCTCGAAGATCTCGGACTGGCCGGCCGTGAGCGGGCGCACGGTGGCGCTCGCATCCCGCCCGGCAAGATGCGCCGGCATGTACTCCTTGATCGCGACCGGACGCTGCAGCGACAGGTCGCGTGCCAGGTACACGATGCCGAACCCGCCCTGGCCGATCACCGCGCGTATCTCGAACTCCTGCAGGCGGGTGCCTGCCGGAAGCGGTGCGGGTCCGGCGCTGACGGCCGCTGCTCTTGGCAGGGCGATGCCCGCGCCGCCGCCGCCGAGGGCGTCGTCGTCCATCATCTCGCTGTCGATCGGATCCTTCATGCCTGGCAAGTCAGCAACGGTGCGAGGTCGACGCCCGCGTCGAGCCAGTGCTCGATCGGCCGCGCCCGCGAGAAGACGTAGCCCTGGGCGTAGTCGACGTCGAGCTCGATCAGGGCCTGCAGGGTGGCCTTGTCCTCCACCCACTCCGCCAGGCACTTCATCCCGAGTTCGCGGCCCACCTGCTGGATGGCCCGCACGATGCCCTGGTGCTTCTCGCCCCGGGCCAGTCCGTTGATGAACTGGCCGTCGATCTTGAGCAGCGACGCCGGCAGGTCCTTGAGGTAGGCGAACGAGGTGTAGCCGGCTCCGAAGTCGTCCAGCGCGATCGAGGCGCCGATCGCATGCATCTCGTCGACGAAGCGGCGCGTGCTGCTGATGTCGTAGAGCGCGACCGACTCGGTGATCTCCAGGCACAGGCGCGCGGCGATGGCCCGGTGCTCGCGCAGCAGCGCGATCGCGTCCGCGACGAAGCGCTCGTCGTTGAGCGACATGCCGCTCAGGTTCACGCAGACGAAGCCGAGCGCCATCGAATGCCCGGGATGCTCGGCGAGATGCGCCACGGTGCGGGTGAGCATGAAGCGGTCGATCGCCGGCATCGCCCCCTGGCGCTCCGCCGCGGCAAGCAGTCGCGACGGCGGCTCGATGCGGCCGTGCTCGTCCTCGGTGCGCAGGAGCACCTCGTAGGAAAGCACGTTCGAGGCGCCCTTGAGCGGGACGATCGGCTGCGCATAGAGACGCATCCTCTCGGTCGGCAGCCGGAAGCGAAGCTGGGTGCCGTAGAGCTTCTCGGCCCGGTAGTTGACCAGCGCCTCGTTGGCGGCGTCGAGCGCGGTGATCCGGCCGCGGCCGGCGCGCTTGGACTGCGCGCAGGCCTCGTCGGCGTAGGCAAGCAGCTCGCGGGTCTGCATGCCGGGTGTCGCCTCGATCACCCCGATGCTCGCCTCCACGTTGAGCTGCATGCCTTCGTAGTCCACCGTCTCCCGGGTGAGCGAGGCGAACACGCGCTGCGCCTGCGCTTTGGCCGCCGCGAGGTCGAATCCGGGCAGCACCGCCATGAACTCGTCGCCGCCGATGCGGCCGACCGTTGCCGGCGCAGGCAGCTGGGCCGTGAGTCGCCGCGCCACTTCCAGCACGATCGCATCGCCGGCGGCATGGCCGAAGACGTCGTTGATCGTCTTGAAGCGGTCGAGGTCGACGTAGAGGAAGGCGGCCCGGTCCCGCTCGGTGAGCGCGCCGAGCAGCTTGTCGATCTCGCGCTCGAGGCCGCGGCGGTTCAGGCAGTGGGTGAGGAAGTCGTGGTGCGCGATGTGCTCCAGCGTCGCGGCCAGGCGGCTGCGCTCGGAGACGTCGCCGAAGCTCAGCTCGATGTCCGATCCGACCGCGAGCGCGTCCACCGCGTAGGTCCGGACCTCGCCGTCCGACTCGACCCGCAGCTCACTGCGATGGCGGCCGTGATCCCGCACGGCGGCAAGCAGCGCCGCAGTGGCCTCGTCGCCCAGCACCCGCGCAAGCGGGTTCAGGCGTCCCTGCTCCAGCATATGGCCGAAGGCCTCCTGCGCCATCTCGTTCCAGCGCAGCACGTTGCCCTGCGTGTCCACCGACACCAGCGCGATCGGCACCGAGTAGTACACATGCCGGTACTTGCGTGCCGACTCGATGATCTTGTCCTGAGCGGCGTCGAGCTCGGCCCGCGCCGCCGACGCAGCGATGGAGACGGCCGCTCCCCAGGCAGCCGCCGACAGCGCGGCGGCGCCGACCAGGACGAGCGAGAGCACGGCGTTGGTCACGCCCGCCGCGGAAGCGAGCGCCAGCGCGAGCGACGGAGCCAGCGCCACCAGTCCGGCCAGGAACCAGCGGATCTCGCGACTGTCGGCGGCGCGCAGTACCTGCAGGCTGCCCACGGCGAGGGCCGCAATGCCTGGCACCGCCGCGATGGCTGCCGCGGGGACCGGCACGCCCTGGGTCGCGCCGGCGGCCAACGTGAGGAAGAACGCGCCGGCCGGCGCGGCGAGCCGCAGCGTCGCGCGGGTCGTCTTGCCGAGAAACTTCTCGCCGAACAGCCGGCGGAACAAGGCCACGCCCGCGACCACCATCAGCACGACGGTCGCCGCCTGCAGGCGCGAGAGCAGGCCCGGCCCGAGCCATGCGGCGAGCCCGGCCGCCGGCGTGCTCGATGCCACCATGGCCAGAGACGCGACGAGCCAGGCGCCGAACGCCACCTTCGATCCCCGCCGTGCTACCACGTCGGCGCGGCTGATGAAGGAATGGCTGAAGGGCACGTGTTCTCCCGTGAAGTGGCAGGCTCCGGTCGATCGCCGGGAGCCATCGAAGCATGCCTCCGTGGCGAAGGCGCCACGCAGAAGCAGTTGACGGCCGGATGAATCGCGAGGATGCGCGGTCGCAGATTCCGATCGCCGGCGGGCGGCGCGTGACATTGTTCCGCTGCAGGGCGGCCGCATCCGCCGTGTTATCGTCCCCGGTCCAACGGACGGACGACGAGGACGATGAGCATCGAGCTGCATACCTGGAACACCCCCAACGGACGCAAGATCAGCGTGGCTCTCGAGGAGATGGGGCTGCCCTACGAGGTGCGCGTCGTCGACATCACCCGCAAGCAGCAGTTCGAGCCCGGGTTCACCGCCATCAGCCCGAACAACAAGATCCCGGCGATCGTCGACAACGACGGGCCCGGCGGCGAGCCGATCAGCGTGTTCGAATCCGGCGCCATCCTGCTCTATCTCGGAGAGAAGACCGGCCGCTTCCTGCCGGCGGACCTGCGCGCGCGGGTCCCGGTGCTGGAATGGCTGATGTTCCAGATGGGCGGCTTCGGCCCGATGCCGGGACAGGTACACCATTTCGCCGCGCTGAAGGACGAGCAGGACCGCCGCTACGGCTTCGAGCGCTATTCGAAGGAGACGCATCGCCTCTACGGCGTCATGGACCGGCGGCTCGCCACGCACGAATACTTCGCGGGCGACCTCTCCATCGCTGACTTCGCCATCGTCGGCTGGGCCTGGCGCCACGAAAGACACAAGGTGGATCTGGCGCAGTATCCCAACGTGCAGCGGTGGTACCTTGCGATGATGTCGCGTCCGGCCACCCGCCGTGGCTTCGAAGTCGCGCTGAGCTGAGATGAAATGACGCCATCCCCACGCTCGCCTTGCCCTCGGTCCTCCGCGGGGACGTGCCAGCGGCTTGCGGCGGCCGGGCGCCACTGACCGATGGCGGCCGGCGTCGTCACGGCGGACTTCGTCGTCATCGGGGCCGGGATCGCCGGCGCGTCGGCGGCCTGCTGGCTCGCCCCCCATGGGCGCGTGGTCGTGCTCGAGCGCGAGTCGCAACCCGGTTATCACACCACCGGGCGATCGGCCGCGCTCTTCCTCGAGAGCTACGGCACGCCGCAGGTCCGCGCGCTCACGCTGGCGAGCCGGGCGTTCCTCGCCGATCCGCCGGACGGCTTCTGCGAGCATCCGCTACTCGGGCCGCGCGGCGCGCTGATGGTCGCCTCGGCCGGCCAGGAGGCGCTGCTGGAGGAGGCCTGGCAGGTGCTGGTCGGCGTGACCTCGCGCGGCGAGCGCCTAGATGCGGCGCAGGCCTGCGCCCGGGTGCCGGTGCTGCGCCGGGACCGCGTGGTGGGCGCGGTATTCGAGCCGGACGCAGCCGACATGGACGTGCATGCCATCCACCAGGGATACCTGCGCACCGTCAGGCGCGCCGGGGGCATGATCGCCTGCAACGCGGAGGTGACCGGCCTTCGCCGCGCGGGCGGCTGCTGGCGCGTCGAGGCCCGCGACATCGTGTGCGAGGCTCCGGTGGTCCTCAATGCCGCGGGTGCGTGGGTGGATCGCATCGCCGCGCTGGCGGGCGTGCGGCCGATCGGCATCGAGCCGAGGCGCCGCTCGGCATTCGTCTTCGCGTTGCCCGCGGGTCTGGACCCATCGGCCTGGCCGATGACGGTCGGCATCGCCGAGGACTGGTACATGAAACCGGATGCCGGCATGATGCTCGCCTCGCCGGCCAATGCCGACCCGGTGGAGCCGCAGGACGTGCAGCCGGAGGAGCTCGACATCGCCCTCGCGATCGATCGTATCGAGGCGATGACCACGCTCACCATCCGTCGCCCGGCGCGTGCCTGGGCCGGGTTGCGGTCGTTCGTGGCGGACGGCGATCTCGTGGGCGGATTCGATCCCGAAGCGCCGGGCTTCTTCTGGCTCGCCGGGCAGGGGGGCTATGGCATCCAGACGTCGCCCGCGATGGGCGAGGCCTGCGCGGCGCTCGCGCGCGGGCTGCCCTTGCCCGCCCGCATCGCGGCCTTCGGGCTCGACGAGGCGATGCTCGGTCCGGCGCGCCTGCGGGCCTGACCCGCCGCAATGCCGCTCAGGCGGCCTTCCGGTCGAGCAGCAGGTCCTGGGTCCGGACGGCGCGGAACTCGCCGGCGGCCTGGTTGAAGTCCCAGCGCGCCGCGCGGCACACCAGGCCCTGCGGGCTGTCCACCGGCTGCAGATAGCTGACGGAGTTGGGAATGCCGCCGCGAATGCGGGCGGAGACGGCCGTCCCGGCCTGCGCTACCCAGGCTGTGCGCGGCAGGTCCGGCAGGCGTTGCCGCAGCGGCCGCAGGTAGGGCAGGTGGATGTGTCCGCCCATCACCAGGTCGGCGCCGGCGCGCACCCATTCACGCACCGCCGCGTCGGCGCCGCGCAGCAGGTTCTTGTCGTCCTCGGGACGGATCACGTGCACCGGATGATGGCAGGCCACGATCCGCACCTGGCCCGGGGCCGCCTGTCGAAGGCGGTTTGCCACCCGCATGACCTGCCGTCGCGATACCCAGCCCTGCTGGTGCCACTGGGGCATCACCGTGTTCACGCCGATCACCAGCAGGCGCGCTTCGTCGTGGATCGGTTCCAGCTCGGAACCGAAGGCGCCGCGGAAGCGGCGGTACGGCGCGAAGGCCCGCAGCGCGAGGTTCACCAGCGGCACGTCATGGTTGCCCGGCACGACCAGCGTCGCCGGCGCGTCGAGCGACCGCAGGAACTCGACCGCGGACCGGAACTGCGCCACGGTGGCACGCTGGGTGATGTCGCCCGAGAGCACCACGACCGACGGCGCGAGCTCGCGCGCGAGGGCCCGCAACGCATCGACCACGCGCGGCACCTCGGTGCCGAAGTGCGGATCGGATATCTGGAGCAGGCCGGGGCGGGTTGTCATCGGGGCATGGCTGCGGCTCCGTCGATCCGGTGCCGGGCCGACATGCCTGCATTCTCGCCTTGGGCGTCCCCGGATACACGTGACTCGACAGCGGCGGGCGGTACGATCAGCTGCAGCGGCTGCGGACTCGGCCGGAACACCAGCGGCGGCATGAGCGACACGATCTCGCCGTCGGTCGCAACCTTGATGCGCGGGCGCCCGCCGGGCCGCGTCGACGTGACGACCAGCTTCTCGAAGGTGAAGCTCTGCACCTCCGGCGCGTCGCCCAGCCGCCCGAGGGCGCTCCGGACCAGGAGCCGGATCGCGGCCGGCGTGTCGAGCGGCTGCGAGGTAAGCGCGAGGAGGCGGCCGTGTTCGACGCAGTCGGCGTCGTCGATGCCGACCTGATCGAGCTGCAAGCGGTTGTTGCCGACGAAGAGCGTCGGCGTGCGCTGCCGCCAGCGTCGTCCGTCGGCATCGAGGTCGAGCTCGAGCCGATACGAGCGGGTGAAGAGCGTCACCAGCGCCGACCACAGGGCGACGAGCCGGCTGCGGCCCAGCCGACGCTTGTAGGCCTCGCGGTCCTCGAGCAGTCTCGGATAGAGGCCGACGCTCGCGTTGACGAAGAAGACGCGGTCGTTGACCAGCCCCGCCTGCACCGGACGTACGCTGCCGGCAACGATCGCGCGGATGGCGCCCTCGGCATCCTGCGGGATGCCGTAGGTGCGGCTGAGCAGATTGAAGGTGCCGCCCGGCACGATGCCAAACGCAACCTGCTGTGCCAGCGCGACCTGCCCGACCGAATTGATGGTGCCATCGCCGCCGGCGACCACCAGGACGCCATTCTCGCGCCGGGCCTGCGACACCGCGGCGGTCGTGATCCCGGCGAGGTGCTTGCCCGAGCGGGCGACGAAGATGCGCGGCTCATTCCCCGATGCGGCGACGAAGCCGGCACGCAGCGACTCGATCCTGTCGCGGACGGCCCCGCGGCCGGAGCGCGCATTCACCACGACGAAGACCGGCCGGTTCGGATTCACGATGCGGCCGCATCGGCACTTTCCATGCCTGCGCCGAGCTGGTCGCCGAAAGGTGCCTGCCCGAGCCTCGATTGCCGCCTTGCCCGATTGCTACTGCGGCTCTACCCGGTAGAGGGTGCCGGCGTCGGTGACGAACCATGGGTATCCGTCCGGCCCCTGGCGGACGTCCCGGATCCGGCCAACGCCCTGCAGGTGCGTGGTGGCGGCGACGACCTGGTTGTCCTGCAGGTCCAGCCGGGCGAGATGCTGGCCGGCGAGCGTGCCGACCAGCAGCGATCCCTTCCATCCGGGCAGTCGATCGCCGGTGTAGAACGCGATCCCGGCCGGGGCGACCGAGACCGGCTCCCAGAAGTGGACCGGCGGTTCCACGTCGGCAGCGGCGGTGCCTTCGCCGAGCGGCTGCCCGGTGGCGTAGTCGCGGCCGTGGGTGATGCGCGGCCAACCGTAGTTGCGGCCGCGCCGGATCCGGTTGATCTCGTCGCCGCCGCGCGGTCCATGCTCGCTCAGCCACAGCTCGCCGGTTTCGGGATGCAGCGCGGCACCTTGCGGGTTCCGATGCCCGAGGGTCCACAGCTCCGGCAGCGCACCCGGCTCGAGGAAGGCCGGATGCGCCGGCCCGGCGTCGGCCGGCCGGCCGGTGTCGACGCTGCCCGGCACCAGCGCGGGATTGTCCGGCGGGATCGAGCCGTCCGGACGGATCCGGACCACCTTGCCGAGCGACACCTGGACCCGCTGGGCCTGGCTGGCATCGAACCGCTCGCCAAGCGTCACGAACAGGTAGCCGAAGCGATCGAAGACGAGTCGGGAGCCGAAGTGATTGCCGCCGGCGACGGCGGGCACCTGGCGATAGATCACCTCGACATTGGCGAGGGCCGCATCGCCGAGCGTCGCCCGGGCGACCGCGGCCCGTGCCAACCCGCCGGCCACCGGCTCGGCAAAGGTGAAGTAGATGCGCTTGTCGCTCGCGAACTCCGGGCCGAGCGCGAGATCGAGGAGGCCGCCCTGGCCGCCTGAAGCGACCGCCGGTACGCCGCCGATCGGTGCCGACACCATCCCGCCGGCGACGTAGCGCAGCGCGCCGTGGCGCTCCGCCACCAGGATGCGACCGTCGGGAAGGAAGGCGAACGACCAGGGGCTCGCCAGGCCGGTCGCGACCGGCACCGCCTTGACCGCGACCGGCGCGGCGGGCGGTGGCGCAGGCGTCTGGGGGCCCTGTGACGGCGGCTCCGTGCCGGTGCCCGAGCCGCCGCAGGCGCCGGTGGCTGACACGATCGCGGCGAGAACCAGAGCGCCGGCGCCGCGACATGCGTTGCGGCGACCTGGGCTCGTCGGGCTCGCCGGGTCTTCTCGATGCGCATCCATGATCCGGCCTACTCTATGACGACCGGCATGCCGCCTTCCTCGCGCCGCGACCGATGGTCGCGGCAGGCACACCGGCGGCCTGTCCGCATTCCGCGCCGTCAGGCGCGGACGTCGAAGACGAGGCAGGTGGTCGTGCCGTGAGCATACAACCGGCCGTCCGGGCCCACCAGACGCGCTTCCGCGGTGGCCACCTGGTTGCCGGGATGGACGACCCGGCCTTCCGCCCGCACCCGGACGACATCGTCGCGCAGCGCGCGCACCAGGTTGAGCTTCAACTCCAGCGTGGTGTAGGACTTGCCCGCCGGCAGGCCGCTGTGCACGGCGAAGCCGAGGGCGGAGTCCAGCAGCGTGGCGTACCAGCCGCCGTGGACCGAGCCGAGCGGGTTGTAGTGGCGCTGCAGCGGCCGGCCCTGGAAGACCGCAAGCCCGGGCTCGATCCGCACCGGCAGGAAGTCCAGCGTGGCAGCGATCGGGGCGCCCGGCAGCCGGCCGTCGAGCATCGCCTCGGCCAATGCGATGCCCGGCAGCCGGGCAAGCTCCTCGCGCGTGATCGGGTTGCCGGCGGCCTGTCCTGCCGCGATGCGCTCCCGCACCCGCGCCTCATCTTCCAGCCATTGCCGCAGCCGGGCCGGTGCCGCTGGTTCCATGCCGCATTCTCCTCTGCAGACCGGCGACCGGGAAGACGGCCGACGATCGTTGTACCTGCAACAGTTGCAGGTACAATCATACCGTGGATCGACAGGCAGCCTCCCGACCGGCCTCCAGAGACGCAGCGCGGGTCGCGCTGCCGAGCGGCTGCAGCCACCTGAAGCTGCGTCGGCTGATGCGGCTCGTCTCGAGGCACTACGATCGCCACCTGGCGCCGTGCGGGCTGAAGACCACGCAGTACACGCTGCTGATGGTCGTCGCCGCCCGCGGGCCGCTGCAGCAGTCGGACCTGGCCCGTATCCTGTCGCTGGACGCCTCCACCCTGACCCGCAACCTGCGGCCGTTGGTGGATGCCGGCATGCTGGCGGTGTCGCAGGGCGAGGACGGCCGCAGCAACCAGGTGCGGATCACCCGTGCCGGTCTCGATCTCCGGACGCGCGCCCGCCGGCGCTGGCAGCAGGCGCAGGAGGCCTTCGACCGGACGGTTGGCGCGGAGCGCGTCGCCGCGCTGCATGAGTTGCTCGATACCTGCCAACGCCTGCTCGCGAGCGAGGGGCGCCCGCGCCTATCCCGGGGAGAACCGCTTGACCATTGATCCACGCGCGGGCCGTATCGCGATCTGGGGCGTGCTGTTTCCCGCGGCCGCCATCATGATGCTCACCATGGGGGTCCGCCAGGTCACCGGCCTCTTCGTCTCGCCGATCAACACCGCCACCGGCCTCGGCATCGTGTCGATCAGCTTCGCCCTGGCGGTAGGCCAGTTCGTCTGGGGGGCGGCGCAGCCGCTCTTCGGCGCCGCGGCGGACCGGTACGGCCCGGTGCCGATCATCGTCGCGGGCGGGCTGCTGCTCGCGCTCGGGACTGCGATCACGCCGTTCATGACCACCGAATGGGGCCTGATCCTCTCGATGGGCATCATGGTCGCGGCCGGCGCCGGGGCCGGGAGCTTCTCCATCCTGATCGCCGCTGCCGCGCGCGGCCTGCCACCGGAGCGCCGCTCATTCGGCGCGGGCGTGGTCAATGCCGGCGGCTCGTTCGGGCAGTTCGTGTTCGCGCCGGTCACCGAGCGGCTCATCGTGCTGGCGGGCTGGGTCAACGCCATGCTCACACTGGCGGTGCTGATGCTGGCGACGCTGCCGCTGGCCGCGATGCTCCGGCGCGGGGGACGCAGGCCGGAGCCGGCGGCAGCCAAGGCGGCGGCAGCGTCGTCGACGGCAGCGAAGCCGGCCGATGCGCCGGCGCCGACCGCCGCGGCCGCCGGCATGGGCATGAGGCGGCAGCTGGCGGTGGCAATGCGGGACCGCAGCTACCTGCTTCTGCATGCAGGCTTCTTCACCTGCGGCTTCCATATCGCCTTCCTGGTGACCCACCTGCCCGGCGAGGTCGCGCTCTGCGGACTGCCCAGCAGCGTGTCCGGCATCTCGATCGCGCTGATCGGCCTGGCGAACATCGCCGGCAGCCTCGGCGCCGGCGCGCTCGGATCCCGCTACCGCATGAAGTACCTGCTCTTCTGGATGTACCTCTCGCGCGCGGTGATCATCCTGATCTACATGGCTGCGCCGAAGGAGCCGATCACCTTCTACCTGTTCGCGGTGGCGCTCGGGCTCACCTGGCTCGCGACCGTGCCGCCGACAGCCGGCATCGTCGGCAAGCTCTTCGGCATGCGCTATCTCGCCACGCTCTTCGGGCTGACCCTGCTGTCCCACCAGATCGGCGGCTTCCTCGGCGCCTGGCTTGGCGGCATCGCCTTCGACCGCACCGGCAGCTACGAGTGGATGTGGATCGCCGACGCGGTGCTCGCCACCTTGGCGGCGCTGGTGAACCTGCCGATCCGGGAGGCGCGGCTGCAGCCTGCCGCGGCCGCCGCCCGAGCCGCCTGATCGCGCAGGCTCGGCGTCGGTCGCGCCGGGACGCGGGTACGGTGCGGCGCCGGTCAGCCCGCGGGCGACCGCCGCCGCATGGCATCCGGCTGCGGCGTCGCGCGCCCGAGCACGTCTTCGGACAGCCACAACGCGCTGCGCCGGGCCCGCTCGGACACCGTCGCCGGCAGCAGCTGACGGTAGTCGTCGTTGAACACCTCGAAGCTGTAGTCGCCGGCGTAGCCGATGCGATCGAGCCGGACCACCATCTCCGCGAGCGCGGCGCTGTGCACGCCTTCGCCGGGGAAGACGCGGAAATGCCGCGCCGTCGCGATGCGTTCCTTGCGCGACCGGATCTCGTTCCACAGGAAATCGCTCAGCTGCACGAGGAAGAGCCGCGCCGGATCGATCTCGTCGAGCACCGCGAGCGGCGAATCTTCCGACGTGCCGATCGGAATGGTCCACGGGCGGCCCTCCGCCTGCGCCGCGCCGCCGTCCATCGCGAGCAGATGGTAGGAGTCGAGGCCGAGCCCCAGGTTCGGGCAGTCGGCGCGCTGCACCACGTCCCATGCGGCCGCCACCGTATCGACGTGGCGGCCCCACGAGAGCGCCTCGTACGCGACCCGGATGCCGAGCGGCAGCGCGAGCAGCGCGAGCTTGCGCAGGTCACGCGCGATCAGCGCAGGTTCGCCGGCGGCATGGGACGAGGTGGACGAGCAGGCGAGCAGCACCGGGCATCCGAGGGCGCTGCACATCTCCAGCATCGCCTTCGCGATGTCGAGCTTGTATTCGTGCAGGCCGCCCGAGAGCCCTTCGAAGTCGCGCAGCACCTGGAAGCCGGTGATGCGCAGGCCGCTCGAACGCACCGCGTCGGCCGCGCGCTCGATGCCGCCCGGGTAGCCGGCCACGTCCGCGGCCGACAGCATCACCTGGGTGAAGCCGGCGGCGCGTATCGCGGCGAGCTTGTCCGGCAGCGCGCCCGCGAGCGAGATGGTGTCCATGCCGAACGAGTCCATCTCAGCCAGGACGGTCAGGCGAGGCGGCGGTCCGGTCGCGATGCACCAGCTCGAACATCAAGCCGCCGAGCCGGGGTTCGGTCACCGCACCGCGATCACTCGGCCGCAAGCGATCATTGTCGATGAAGGTCACGCCACGGGCGGCGAGCGCGGACATCGCCGCCGGCACGTCGGCGGTCCCGAAGCCGATCCGCCGGAGCGTCTCGCGCGTGCCGGAATCGGCGGCATCCCAGTCCGCTTCGACCAGTTGCAGGTAGAAGGTGCCGCAAGGGCTGCGCAGCAGGATGCCGCGAGGCAGGATGCCGAAGCGCACCTCGTCAGGAATCGGGGCGAACCCGAGCAGCTCGCGATAGAAGGCGATCCAGTCCGCCATCCGGTCCGGTCCGATGTACTGGACGATGCCGAAATAGTCGAGACCGGCCAGGGCGGGCGGATTCGGCTCGACGGTGGGTATCGGCACGAAGTCGACATCGTAGATGGACGGCCCCCAAGGGCCGGGCTGCGCCCAGCCCGCCCCCCGAGGGGGTTCAACGGAACTTGGGGCGGCCCGGCGTTCCGTTGAGGGCCCCCAGGGGCCGGGCTGCGCCCGGCCCGCCCCCCGAGGGGGCTCAACGGAACTTGGGGCGGCCCGGCGTTCCGTTGAGCGCTCGCGATAGCGGTCGACGAAATAGATGCGACTGCCGCCGGCGCAGCGGATCGCCGGGATGTGCAGCTCCATCACCTCGGTGCGCACCGGCACCGGCCAGCCGCCATGCTCGACCACATAGCGGTAGGCATCGCGCGCATCGCGCACCCGCAGCGCGAAGGCGGCGAGCGTCGGCGTCGTGGCGAGCGGCACCTGGTCGTCGGGATGGGCGTTGACGATGAGGTTCATCTCGCCTTGCCGGAACAGCAGCACTTCCCGTGAGCGATGACGGGCGATCGGGCGGAACCCGATCCGCTCGAGCTCCTGTCCGAGCGCCTGCGGTCGCGGCGTGGTGTACTCGATGAACTCGATGCCTTCGATGCCGATCGGATTCGGACCGCGGCTGATGCGCTCGCGGTCGTCGTCGGACGGATTCGCGGAGTCGTCGGCGATAGCGGGAGCGCGGTTCTCGATCATCGCGGTGGCGCATCTGCAGCAGAAGCTCGGGTGTCGGCACTCGCCGCAGGGCGACGGCCGGGAACATGATGCCGACGCTCCGCCGCGGCGACGCGCATTACCCGGCGTCCGGCGTGGGATAGGCCGCGGTCAGCTGCGTGCCCGACGCCGCGCCGGGCCGGCAGGGACCGGTGCGCCCGGCCGCAGCAGCCGCGACCGCTCGTTCTCAACCGCTTCCCGCACGCAGCAGCCCTCCAGGTGGTCGTTCACCAGGCCCATGGCCTGCATGAACGCGTAGACGGTGGTCGGGCCGACGAAGCTCCAGCCGCGCCGCTTCAGGTCGCGCGACAACGCGCGGGAAGCATCGGTGGCGGTGATCGACCGCAAGGTCGCCGCATCGAAGCGCGCCGGCCGCTGCGACGGATCCGGCTCGAACGTCCACACGTAGGCGGCAAGCGAGCCGAACTCCTGCACGAGCTCCAGGGCGCGCTGCGCGTTGTTGACGGTGGATTCGATCTTCTGGCGGTGCCTCACGATGCCGGCATCGGACAGCAGCCGGTCCACGTCGCGGGCGGTGTAGCGGGCGATGCGCGCGAAATCGAAGCCGTGGAAGGCGCGCCGGAAGTTCTCGCGCTTGCGCAGGATGGTGAGCCAGGACAGCCCGGCCTGGAAACCCTCCAGGCAGAGCTTCTCGAAGAGGCGCCGGTCCTCGGTCACCGGCCGGCCCCATTCCTCGTCGTGATAGTGCTGGTAGTCCGGCAGGCCCGCCTGCCACCAGCACCGACGGTGGCCGTCGGCGCCGAGCAGCAGCCCGTCGTCCGGTCGCGCAGCCATGGCCGGGCGGGCCTCGCTCAGGCGCCGGCGGCAGCGCGCTCGGCGACGCGGGCGATCGAGCGCCGCCGCAGCGCGAGCCATGCCGAGACGCCCCAGAGCAGCGCGATGAAGATGGCCAGCCCCGCCGCGATCGGCCGCTCGACGAACATCATGAAATCGCCCTCGGCCTTGATCATGGAGCGGATGAAGTGCTCCTCCAGCATGGTCCCGAGCAGCATGCCGAGGATGAGCGGACCGATGGGGAAGCCGTTCGCCTCCAGGAACCAGGCGAGCAGGCCGAAGCCGAGCAGGATGTAGAGATCGAAGGTGGCATTGTTGATCGCGAATGCGCCGACGATGCAGAAGAGCATGATCACCGGCATCAGGATGTTGCGCGGTGCCTTGAGCAGGTTGGCGGCTGTCTTGATCGTGAGCACGCCGAGCGGGATCATGATCAGGTTGGCGAGGAAGAAGAGCAGGAAGACCGCGTAGACGTTCTGCGGGCTGTTCACGAAGATGGTCGGCCCCGGATTCATGTCCTTCATGTAAAGCACGCCGATCGCGATCGCGGTGATGGAATCGCCCGGGATGCCGAAGACCAGCGCCGGGATCCAGGCACCGGCGAGGGCGCTGTTGTTCGCCGCGCCGGATTCCACCAGGCCTTCGGGGTGGCCCGTCCCGAACTTCTCCGGCTCCTTCGAGAGCTTCTTGCTCATCGCGTACGACATCCATGCCGCGATGTCGGCGCCGGCGCCGGGCAGCGCCCCCACCACGGTGCCGAGCACGCTGCCCCGCGCCGTCTGGCGCCAATACTTGCGGGCGAGGCCGCCCATGCCGGCCAGCACCTTGCCGACCTGCCGCGAGACCACCATCACGCTCTCGCCGAGCTGCGAGAAGCGCAGCACCTCGGAGACGGCGAACATGCCGATCATCGCCGGGATGAGGCTCAGGCCGCCGAGCAGGTCCGGATTGTCGAAGGTGAAGCGCGGATGCGCCGCCGGGTTCTCCAGCCCCACGCTGCCGCAGAGCAGGCCGATCATCAGCGTGACGAATCCCTTCAATGGACGATCGCTCGCGATGAAGACGGCGCAGGAGAGCCCGAGGAGCACCAGCCAGAAGTACTCGAACGAGCTGAACCGGAGCGCGATGTCGGCGAGCGCCGGCGCGGTGAAGGTGAGCACGATGGTGCCGAAGATGCCGCCGATCGCCGAGAACACCAGGCCGATGCCGAGCGCCGTCTCGGCCATGCCCTTGCGGGTCATGCCGTAGGAGTCATCGACATAGGCGGCCGAGGCCGGCGTGCCGGGCATCCGCAGCAGGCAGCCCGGGATGTCGCCCGCGAAGATCGCCATCGCGGTGGCGGTGACGATCGCGCCCACCGCCGCGACCGGCGGCAGGAAGAAGGTGATCGGCACCAGCAGGGCGGTGGCCATCGTGGCGGTCAGTCCGGGCACCGCGCCGACGAAGAGGCCGAACAGCGCCGAACCGGCCACCGTGAGGATCACCGTCCAGTTCATCACGAGGCCGAAGGCCTGGATCCACGCGTCCATGGCGGCTTACCAGGCGATCGGCTGCAGGATTCCCCACGGCAGGGGCACCGACAGCACGCGGTAGAAGAGGAAATGGATCACCAGGGTGGCCACCAGCGCCACCGGCGGGATCAGGAGCGGCCGCACCCCGTAGGCCCACATCAGCGCGGACAGGAGCAGGACGCCGGTGATGACGAAGCCGAGGTACTGGGCGGCGGCGATGTAGAAGAGGATCGATCCGCCGGTGAGGAGGATAGCGAGGAGGCGCGAGGGCACCTTGGCCGCGGCCACCACTTCCGCGGAGCCCTCTCCGGATTCGTCGCCGGTCTTGCCGCCCGGCCCGGCTTCAGGCGCGCGGGACGCGCCCCCGGCAGGTCCGCGATCCCGCGCCTCGCGGCCTTGCCTCAGGCCGGACGCGATCAGCCCGATGGCACCGATGGCGAGCCCGACCGCGGCGATGCCGGGGAACAGGGCGGCGTTGTACGGCTGGCCCGGCGCCGGCGGATAGCCGCTGACATGCCAGAGGACCAGCAGCGAGAGCACCAGCAGGCAGGCGCCGATCGGTGCGTCGTTGCTCTTCATGCGCGGGCTCGCAGTCTTGGGGGCAAAGCCGCCGGGGGCCCGACGGCTCCGGGAGACGCCCCGCCCCCCGGCCGGGGCGAGCGGGGCGCCGCGCTGGCGCGCGGCTACTTGGCGATGCCGACCGCCTTCATCACCTCGCCCTTGGACTTCTCTTCCTTGGCCATGAACTCGCCGAAGCCCTTGGCGTCGGCGTACTGGGCGCCGAAGCCACGGCTCTTCAGGAAGTCCTGGTACGGCTTGCCGTCATAGGCCTTCTTGACCGCGGCCTCGAGCTTGCTGACGACATCGGCCGGCATGCCCTTGGGCCCGGCGATGCCGCGCCAGGCGCCTGTGGTCCAGTCACTGCCGGTCTCGTTCTTCAGGAGGGGCACCTTCGGGAACACTCCGTCCGGCTTCGGCGACATCAGCACGACCGGACGCACCTTGCCGGCTTCGACCAGCGAGCGGGCCTCCGGCAGGGAGCAGGAGGCGAGGTCGATGCCGCCGGCTACCAGGTCCTGCAGGCCGGGCGCGGCGCCCTGGCTCGGCACCCATCCGATCGCGTCGCCCTTGAGGCCCGCGTCGACCAGCATGCCGGCGAGGCCGAGGTGCCAGATGCCGCCCTGGCCGGTGCCGCTTGCCTTGAGCTTGCCCGGATTGGCCTTGGCGGCTTCGATCAGGTCCTTGACGTTCTTGATCTTGGAATCCACGCCGACGAAGAGCGCGGTCGGGTCGTAGTTCACCATTCCGATCGGCGTGTAGTCCGACGGCCCCAGCTTGGTGAGGCCGACGTGCTTCATCATCGAGATCTCGACGGTGATCAGCCCGAGGGTGTAGCCGTCCGGCGCCGCGGTGGCGATGGCATTGTGGCCTACGACGCCGCTGCCGCCGGTGCGGTTGACCACGTTGACCGGCTGCTTGAGGTCCTTCTCCAGCTCCGAGGCGAGGAAGCGCGCGACCGCATCGGTGCCGCCGCCGGCGCCCCAGGGCACGATTATCGTGATGGGCCGCTCCGGATAGGCGGCATGGGCGGGCGCCACCATCCCGGCTGTCAGGGCGCTGGCAAAAGCGCCGGCAAGCGTGGCGCGCAACAGGGAACGACGCTTCATGGGTTGGTCTCCTCGTGTGGGTTGGTGCTCCGCCTGGCGCAGTCGCCCAGGCGGCGTAGCCGGATGCTAACCCGATCCGGCGTCGGCGGTTCGGGTACATTCGGGTCATCCCGAGGAGGCCGGGCCATTCCCGGAGAAGGCGCACCATGGACAGGGACCGGATCGGCGAAGACGGCGAGGAGGGCGACGGCAACGGCGCGGGCATGCCGACGCGGCCGATCATCCTGCGCGGCGCGGCCAGCCAGGAGTACTGGTTCGAGGAAGGCTGCCACATCACGGAGTGGCTCAACTCGCCGGACGATCCCGGGCTGTCGATCGCCCGCGCCCGGGTCACGCCCGGCGTCACCACGCGCCTGCACCGGCTCGCCGGCATCGCGGAACGCTATGTGGTCCTGGAGGGCGAGGGGCGGGTGGAGCTGGTCGGCCCGGACAGCGCCATGGCAAGCGCGGACCACTATGTATCCGACGTCGAGCCCGGCGATGTCGTGGTGATTCCGCCGGGGGTCGCGCAGCGCGTGACCAACATCGGCCAGACCGACCTGGTGTTCCTCGCCCTCTGCACGCCACGGTTCACCCGCGCCGCCTACGAGGACGCCGGCGGCTAGAAATCGGTGGAGACCGTCGCCCGGGTGAAGGCCTCGATGCTGTCGAGCAGCGCATCCAGGGCGGCAGCCGCGGCTTCCTCGTCGCCGCGCGCGATCGCCGCCGCGGTATTGGCATGCAGGCGCGCCGTCTCGGGAAGGTCGGCGGCCTGCTTGTAGTGCAGGTACCAGAAGCGCCGCGAGAGGCCGTGCATCAGGCCGATGGCCCCGGCGGCGAACTCGTTGCGCGCGGCCTGCAGGCAGAGGTCGTTGAAGCGCTTGTCGCCTCGAAGGAAGCTGCGCGAGTCGTTGCGCTCGGCTGCGCGGTTGAGCATCCCGGCCAGCTGCGCGAACTCCTCGCGCTCCTCGGCCGTCGCGCGGCGTGCCGCGCACCGCACGATCAGCCGCTCGACCTCGCGGCGGGTCTCCAGCAGCCGCAGCTGCTTGCGCACGTCGATCTCGGAAACCAGGTTGCCGCGCTGGGGCAGCACCACCACCAGATGCTCCCGGGCGAGCCGCTGCAACGCCTCGCGGATCGGCGTGCGGCCGATGCCGAGCCGCTCCGAAAGCATCGACTCGGACACCGCCACGCCGGGGCGGAGCTGCAGGGTGACGATCAGCTCCTCGAGCTGCGCGTAGGCCTCGTCGGTGAGCGAGCGACCGCCGTTACGCCGCCGCGATACCTGCGGCCGAGCGGCCGGTGCCGACGTCGTGGCGGGCGCGCCGCCCGTCCGACGCAGTGCCGCCTTCAAGCGAGCACCCGGCGCTCTTCATCGGTCAGCATCGGGCCGTCCAGCGTGACGCGGGAATCGTCGACGCGGAAGCGCTGCATGATCGGCTTCAGCTCCTCCTTCACGTAGTCATTGCTGTAGCCGTTGAAGACATGGCCGAGCAGGCCGCGACGCAGGTCCGAGGTGCCCATGAACCAGTCCGCGATCGGGAAGGTCAGGTTCATGTTGTAGTGCATCATGATGCCCTGGTTGTGGTGGGCGATGTGATGGCGCCGGATGGTGTTGACGAACGGCATGTTGCGCACGAAGGCGTTCTCCTTCACGTGGCAGCAGTAGTGGAACACCTCGTAGATGAGATACATCGCCACCATCGTGATGAAGACGACATAGCCGGCGTTCGCATTCCACAGGAGTGCTGTCAGCGAGCCAAGGCCGATGCCGCCGACGCCTATCACGAGGAACACGCGCCACGGGAAGAATACGATGCGGAACTCCTTCACCGAGTCGATCGTCGGCTCGTTGTCGGTGAAGTACTGGTGGTGCTGGCGGGTGTGCCGCTCGTAGATCGCGCGCAGGGCGAACACGTCGATTCGCCGGTGCATGATGTACTTGTGCATCGCCCATTCGCCGAAGTTGGCGGCGAGGAACACCGGGATCGCGACCAGCCACTCCCAGGTCGCGTTCTCCATCCGGCTGAGGCAGTACCAGATCCCGCCGAAGCCCAGGAGCGCGATCACCCCCACATGCACCAGGCCGTTGTAGGCGGGGCTGATCTCCGAGACATACTGTTCGCGGAAGCGCCGCTGGCGTTCGCTCATCATGGCCAAATCTCCTTCGGTGGCGTGGCCGGCCCGCGGGCCGGTCACCTAACACATGACTGACATATTAGACAGCGCCCTGGGGGCGGTCAAGCCGCGACCCGCGCTACATCATGGTCGCGCCGGCCGTGGCCGCATCCCGGCCTTCCTCGCGTTGCTGCAGTGCGAAGATCGAGGAATAGCCTCCGGACCAGTCCGGCGGCATCAGGCAGGGCCGCGGATCATGGTGCGCGAAGCGGGCCGGCTTGCCCCGCACGATGGCCTGGTCGTAGCGCGATTTGATCGGGTTCGACGTGTAAGGAAACGCGTCGGCGGACGAGAGGGTGTTGAGCAGTAGCGGCCGCCCCTGGTCCGACATGTTCTTCGGCGAGCTGTGCAGCGTGCGGCAGTTGTGCAGCGTGAGCGATCCGGCCGGCCCGGTCAGGTAGACCGCCTGGTCGAGCGGCAGCCGGGCCAGGTCGCGCTCGCCCAGGCAGCCGGTCCACCGACCCTCGTCGTCGTACTGGGAAAGCATCGGCTCGATCTCATGGCTGCGCGGCAGCACGGCGAGCGGGCCCTGGTCCATGCCGCAGTCGTAGAGGTAGGTGCCGACCGTGAGCGGCGAATAGTTGGTGTGCGGCCAGAACGAGATGTCGTAGTGCCACTTCACCTCCTCTCCCCCGCGCAGCCACTTGAAGTTGAGCTTCGAGTGGTGAAACTTGACGTCGGGCCCGACCAGGTCCGCGACGATGTCCGGCATGATCGATTCGGTCACGTAGGCCCAGTAGACCGGGTCCTGCTCCACCGGCTTGGACACCCGGCGCAGCCGCGGGGCGTCGCTGCGATGTCCCGGTTCGAGGTCGAAGACCTCGTCGGAGCGGGTGACGCTGCGGCTGCGCTCCACCAGCCGGTCGGTGGCTTCGCGCAGGCGCCCGATCCAGTCCGGATCGATCACGCCGGGCAGCAGCAGGTAGCCTTCGCGGAAGTAGAACTCCCGTTGCTCCCGGGTGAGGACCCGGGGTTCGATGGAGAGAATCTCTTCGGGTGTCATGCAAGCCTCCTCGGGCATCAGCGCAGCTGCAGCAGCTTCGCAGGCAGCCAGGTCACGAGCTCGGGCCAGGCCATCACGACCAGCAACGTGAACAACTGCAGGAAGATGAACGGGATGACGCCGCGGTACATGTCCGCGATGGTGATCGCTGGCGGCGCCACCGCTCTCAGGTAGAAGATCGCCGGGGCCATCGGCGGGGTCAGGTAGCTCGTCTGGATCATGATGAGGAACAGGATGCAGAACCACACCGGATCAAAGCCGGCCGCCTTCACCAGTGGCGTGAAGATCGGAATGAAGATGAGGACGATCGAGATCCAGTCCAGGAAGAACCCGGTGAGGAAGATCACGAGCAGCATCAGCCAAAGCAGCACCCACGGGGACAAATTCATGTCCTGGATGAGGTTATTCGCGGTATTGATTCCGCCGCCCCCGATGAAGACCCCCGTGAACAGCGTGCCAGCGAGGAGCACCGCCATGATCATCGCGGTGACCGTCACGGTCTTCACCAGCGCCTCGAACAGGCCGCGCCAGTTGAACTGCCCGTAGAGCGTGGTCAGCATCACCGAGCACAGCGCGCCGATGGCGGCGGCCTCCGTCGGCGAGGCCCAGCCGAGCAGGATGGAGCCCAGCACGGCGAAGATCATGAAGACCGGCGGGATCAGATTGGTGGTGGTGATCCAGAGCTTGCGCGCGAATGGCGGGTCGTTCGGGTCCGGCGGGATCCGCGGCCCCATGCGGGGGCTGGCGATGCAGAGGATGAGGATGTACACCAGGTAGAGGGCGCCCATCAGCAGGCCCGGGAACACCATGCCGTACATCAGGTCGCCCACGGAGAGGTCCGCGAGCGGGCCCATCACGATCACCACCACCGAGGGTGGGATGATCGTGCCGAGCGATCCGCCGGCGCAGATGGTGCCGCTGATCAGTCCCTTGCTGTAGCCGTAGCGCAGCATCACCGGGATCGTGAGCAGGCCGACCACCGACTCGGTCGCGCCGATGACGCCGCTCGAAGCCGCGAAGATGATGCACATCATCACCGTCGCGAGCGCGAGCCCGCCGGGCAGGCGCCGGGTCCAGATGTGGATCGCCTCGAACAGCCGATCGGCGATGCCGGACTTCTCCAGCATCGCGCCCATGAAGACGAACAGCGGCACCGCAGCGAAGACGAAGTTGGAGGAAAGATCGTCGATCTTCTCGATGAACTGGTAGACCACCTTGTCGCCGAAGGTGACCATGCCGAAGAGCACCGCCGTGATCATCATGGCGAAGGCCACCTGCACGCCGAGGAACATCAGCACGAAGGCGGCCGGCAGCATCAGGAACGGGAGGATGTCCATGTCAGCTCGCCCGCGCGCCGCGCAGGCGGGAGATCGATTTCAGCAGCTCGGCGAACACCTGCAGGGCGAACAGCGCGAAGCTCACGGTGAAGACGAGACGGAACGGCCAGACCGGCGGGTTCAGGGCGGACTGGCCGCTGCGCTCGCCGCGGACGTAGCCCGCCACCAGGTACTCGCCCAGCATCCAGGCGAGCCAGGCGAGCAGCGGAAGCATGACCGTGTAGGCGGCGGCATCGATCACCGCGCGTGTCCTTGCCGACATGAAACCGGTGAACACGTCGATCCGGATGTGAAGGTCCTGCTTCAGCGTGTAGGCGAGGCCAAGCAGGAAGTGCGAGCCGGTCAGGATGTAGCCGACCTCGTAGGCCCAGTCGGTCGGCGCGCCCATCACATAGCGGGAGAACACCTCCCAGCAGGTGGCGAGCACGAGCGGCACCAGCAGC
>JAEWEW010000196.1 GCA_023389175.1 Pseudomonadota bacterium
AGACGTTACCGGGCGCCGCGAAGCGCCCGCGACTCGCGCCTGCCCGGCGGTTGAAATCGGCGAATCGGTGGGATCAGGCGGCGCAGACGTTGCCGGCCTCGGCTTCCTGGACCGGCTTCTTCTGCACCACGGCCACGTCGTTGCGCACGGCGATCACTTCGGCGAGGATCGACACGGCGATCTCGGCCGGCGTCTTGCTGCCGATGTCGAGCCCGATCGGCCCGTGCAGCCGGCCGATCTCCTCCGGCGTGAGGTCGAACAGCGCCAGGCGCTCCTTCCGTGCCGCGGTATTGCGGCGCGAGCCGAGCGCGCCGACGTAGAACGCCGGCGACTTCAGCGCCTCCAGCAGGGCGAGGTCGTCCAGCTTGGGATCATGCGTGACGGCCACCACCGCGCTGTGGGGGTCCAGTTGCAGCCCGAGCACCACGTCGTCGGGCATCTCCTTGGTGAAGGTGGTGCCCGGGATGTCCCAGGTGAGGTGGTATTCCTCGCGCGGATCGCAGCAGATCACCTCGAAGTCGAGTGCCTGCGCCATCTGCGCAAGCACGCGGGACAGCTGCCCGGCGCCGATGACCAGCATCCGCCAGCGCGGACCGAACACGGCGCGCATCACATGGCCGTCGAACGCGAACGCATCGTCGCGGGTCGCGTCCTCGATCGTCCAGCGTCCGGTATCCAGGTCCAGCGTGCGCGCGACGAGGCCATGCCTGGCGGTACGGTCCAGCACCTGCTCGATCCAGTCGGGGCTCACGAGCGGCTCCTGGACCAGGCGCAGCGTGCCACCACAGGGCAGCCCGAAGCGGGCAGCCTCCTCCTTGCCGATGCCGTAGACGATGACCGACGGACGGTCCACCCGCTCGCCGGTGCGCACGCGGTCGATCAGGTCGTCCTCCACGCAGCCGCCCGACACCGAGCCCACCACCAGCCCGTCGTCGCGCATCGCGAGCAGCGCGCCCGGCGGCCGCGGGGCCGATCCCCAGGTTTCGATGACGGTGACGATCCAGACCTTGCGGCCGCCGGCGAGCCAATCCCTGGCCTGCTCAAGTACCTGCCGATCGAGACTGTCCATCGCTTGTCCTCCGGTGCACCGATGCATTCGCGCCGCCGCCCGGGCGCGGTGCTGCCGCGGGCCCCGGCGCGGCGCGCCCGCAGGCTCCCGGTCAGCCGAAGGCCGCCCAGGCGATCAGCACAAGGGCGATGATACCGATGATCCACCAGAGCATGCCGCGGGAGCCGCCTTGCGTGGGGGAGGGCATCGAGGCGCCCATGGCGCGTTCGCTGCCTGGAAGGCCCGCCCGCGCGGCGGCCGCCTCCTGTGCATTCGCCGCCCCGGCCCCGGCCACGGCCGCGCCCGCGGCGGCATTGCCGGCAGCGGCGGCACCGAAGGTCGCGGCACCGACCGATGGGGCCGTCTCGGCCGCCGCCGCGGGTGCCTCGCCGGTGCCGCTGCGCATGCGCGCCTCGAAGGCCTTGAAGAAGTCGTCGGCGATCTTGGCCGCGGCCGATTCGACCAGCCGCGACCCGATCTGGGCGATCTTGCCGCCCACCTGGGCGTCGGCCGTGTAGGCGAGCCGAGTGCCGTCGTCGCCTTCGCCGGCGAGGCGCACATCCGCGTGCCCCTTGCCGAAGCCGGCAACGCCGCCCTGGCCGTCGAAGTTGATGCGGTAGGACTCCATCGCGACGATGTCGGTCAGCTGCAGCTTGCCCTTGAAGCGGGCGTTGACCGGACCGATGCGCACCGCCATCGTGCACAGGTACTGGTTCTCGTCGGTGCGCTCGATCGATTGGCAGCCGGCGATGCAGGCCTTGAGCGTGTCCGGATCGTTGAGCGCAGTCCAGGTCCGCTCGACCGATGCGGGAATGAGTCGTTCACCTTGCAGGTTCATGTCGGAATTCCGTGTGGGTGGCGAGCCGCCCGGCCGGCCTCGGGCCGTTTGCGAGGCGCAAGGCGCGACCGAGGTCCGCGAGGCTTGCCAGGTTGTGCATCGGCAGGAAGCGGTCGACATGCGGCAGGATGGCCCGGATGCCGGCCGCCTTCGGGGCGAATCCCTCGAATCGTAACAAGGGGTTGAGCCAGATGAGCTGGTGGGCGAAGCGGGAGAGCAAGGCAGCTTCGCGTCCGAGGTCGCCGCCTTCGTCCCGGTCGAGCCCATCGGTCACCAGCAGCATCGCCGCGTTGCCGGTCAGCAGCCGACGTGCCCAGAGCCGGTTGAATGCCCTCAGGTTGGTGGCGATGCGCGTGCCGCCGCTCCAATCCTGCACCATCGCGTCGGCGCGCTGCATGGCGAGGTCCGGGTCACGGTGCCGCAGGCAGTGAGTGATGTTGGTGAGGCGCGTGCCGAACACCAGCGTATGCACCGTGTGCCGCTGCGAGAGCCCGTGCACGAAGTAGAGGAAGAGCCGCGTGTAGCGCTCCATCGAGCCCGAGATGTCGAGCAGCACGACCAGCGGCGGCGGTCGCCGCCGAGGGGCGGACCAGGCGGGAACCAGGCTGTCCGGCGCCCGCAATGAGCGCCGCATCGTGCGCCGCAGGTCCGGCCGGCCCGAGGCGGCCGGCACGAGCCGACGGGTGACGAGCGGCGAGAGCGGCAGCGGCATTGACTGCGCCAGGCGCTTGGCCAGCGCGAACTCGGCGCTGCTCATGCTCGCGAAGTCGGCGTGCTGCAGCCGCTCCCGGTCCGACCAGGTGAGGGTCGCCTCGAAACGCTCCTCGCTGCCCTCGAGGGGCTCCCGCGGCGCCGTGCCGGGCGGTCGGGCCCCGAGCGCCTCCTGCAGACGGCGCGGCGCCTGCGGCTCGGGCTCGGCGCGGCCGCTCACCTTCGGCAGGGCAAGGTACATCAGCCGCTCGAGCAGCTTCGG
Source organism: Pseudomonadota bacterium (assembly GCA_023389175.1). GTDB lineage: Bacteria > Pseudomonadota > Gammaproteobacteria > Burkholderiales > Burkholderiaceae_E > Lautropia. Next base: position 2,860 of record JAEWEW010000196.1, read on the forward strand.
ATCTCGCCAGAACGCCTCGAAGGCGGCGTCGAAGACCGCCTGGTGCTCGTGCCGGTCCAGCATCACCGCGGTCAGCGCCGCGTGGACGTCGCTGCGACGGGCCACGCCCACCAGCTCGATCGCCTCGATCGCGCGCAGCACCCGGTCCGGTCCGGTCGGCAGGCCGGCCGCGCGCAGCACACGCGCGAAGTGGACGAGGTTGTCGACGATGTGGTGGCTGCCCGTGCCGCCAGGTGCCATGGCGGTTCCGTGTCCCGCGCCGGCTGCAGCCTACTCGGCTGCCAGGATGGCCCGCGCGCGCAGCTCTTCCAGGATGCGCGCCACGTCGCCCGATTGCATGCGCGCGATGTCGTCCTGGTACTTGAGCAGCACCCCGAGCGTGTCGTTCACCGTCTCCGGGTCGAGGCTGATCGCATCCAGCGCGATCAGCGCGTTGGTCCAGTCGATCGTCTCGGCGACACCCGGCGCCTTGAAGAGGTCCAGCCGCCGCGCCTGCTGAACGAACTCGACGATCTGCAGCGCGAGGCGCTCGTTCGCACCGGGGGCCTTGAGCCGCACGATGGCGAGCTCGCGGGTCACGTCCGGATAGTCCACCCAGGCGTAGAGGCAGCGGCGCTTGAGCGCATCATGGATCTCGCGCGTCCGGTTCGACGTGATGACGACCATCGGCGGCTGCACCGCCTTGACCGTCCCGAGCTCCGGGATCGTCATCTGGTACTCGGAGAGGATCTCCAGCAGGAATGCCTCGAACGGCTCGTCGGCGCGATCCAGCTCGTCGATCAGCAGCACCGGTGGCTGCGGCTGCGTGAGCGCCTGCAGCAGCGGACGCTCGATCAGCAGCTCGCGCCGGTAGAGCGACCGGGCGAACTCGTCGCCGCGTGCCGCGCCGCTTGCCTCGCCCAGGCGGATCTCCAGCATCTGCCGCGCCACGTTCCATTCGTACGCGGCCTGCGTGACATCGAGGCCCTCATAGCACTGCAGCCGGATCAGGCGGGTGTCCAGCGCCGCGGCCAGCACCTTGGCAATCTCCGTCTTGCCGACGCCGGCTTCGCCTTCCAGCAGCAGCGGCCGCTGCAGGCGCAAGCTGAGAAACAACGCGGTCGCGAGGCGGCGGTCGGCGAGGTAGCTTCCGCGGGCGAGGAGCTCGGAGACTTCGTCGACGGATGAGGGGGTCATGCGGCGAGTGTAGCAAGGTGCTGTTG
>JAEWEW010000211.1 GCA_023389175.1 Pseudomonadota bacterium
CTAAGGAGCGGATATGCCAAGCAAGTTGAAGAAGGCCGGTGCGGCAAAGGCGGCGCTGCCATCCATCCCCAAGGAGTTGGTTGACCAGTTTGTAACAGGTCCCATGAGTGCCGAGGAGGTCCAGGCGGCCTCGATGGCATTCAAGAAGGCGCTCATCGAGCGAGCGCTGGGTGGCGAGCTCAGTCACCACCTGGGCTATCGGGCGGGCGAGGCCAAGCCGGAGGAGGCGACCAACCATCGCAATGGCCACAGCGCCAAGACGGTTCTGACCGAGGACGGTCCGCTGCGGGTAGAGATTCCCCGGGACCGCGACGGCAGCTTCGCGCCGATCCTGATCCCCAAGCACGAGCGGCGCTTCACGGGCTTTGACGACAAGATCGTGGCCATGTACGCCCGTGGGATGACGATGCGCGAGATCCAGGGGTTCTTGAGGGAGCAGTACGGCACAGAAGTGTCGGCCGAGTTCATCAGCTCGGTCACCGACGAGGTCTTGGCCGAGGTCAGCGCCTGGCAGGCGCGATCACTCGAGCCGATGTACCCGGTGGTGTTCTTCGACGCCCTGCGGGTAAAGATCCGCGAGGACGCGGTTGTGACCAACAAGGCGGTCTACCTGGCCCTCGGAGTGCTGCCCGATGGCAGCCGGGACATCCTGGGCTTGTGGATCGAGAACACCGAAGGCGCCCGGTTCTGGATGAAGGTGTTCAACGACCTGAAGACGCGTGGGGTCAACGACATCCTGATCGCCGTCACGGACGGTCTGAAGGGCATGGGAGAGGCCCTGGAGGCGGTGTATCCGGCAACGACGCTGCAAACCTGCATCGTGCACCTGATCCGTAACTCGCTGGGCTACGCCAACTGGCAGGAACGCCGGGCAATGGCCGCCGCGCTCAAACCGATCTACACCGCCCCGAGCGCTGAAACGGCCGAGGCCGCCCTGGAGGCCTTCGAGCGCAGCCGCTGGGGCAAGAAGTTCCCCATGGTCGTGGCCGCCTGGCGCCGTGCTTGGGACAAGGTCATTCCGCTCTTTGCCTTCCCGCCGGCGGTGCGCAGGATCCTGTGCTCAACCAACGCCATCGAGAGCATCAATGCGCGATTGCGCAAGATCATCAAGACCCGCGGTCACTTCCCCAGCGACGAGGCCGCTTCCAAGCTGATCTGGTTGGCCTTGCGCAACATCACTGCAGGCTGGGGCAAGGCAGTCCACTACTGGAAGAGCGCACTACTGCAGTTCGCGATCCTCTACCCGGATCGCTTTATCCTCGCATAGACTGGAACTCACTTGCCCACCGCGTCGCTCGTTCGTCGCAAGGCGACGAGCGACGCCGTGGACAAGTACACCGCCTCAAACACAGAAATCCTGACACTCCCCCTCGGAGCGGCCGTTCAGGCCGCGACTTGCGCGCGGCCCGTCGACGACACGCCCTGCGCGGGAACCGGCGCGTCAGCGCCGGCGCCCCCCCCGAAGCCCCGCCGCCGCCGCACCACCACCGCCTCAACGCACAAGCCCAACCAGAGAGCAGCAAACCGCCGTCAGTACGTAAGCTCCAGGACGACGACGTGATTCTCCGCCGGCCACGTCCTTCCCACGATCCGCTCCCCATTGAACTCGGCCGCCACGCTGCGCACCGAGTCGTCGGTCGACTTGAGCCGCGAGGTCGCGATGCCGGCACCTCGGGTCGGCACGCCGGGTGGCGGGCTGATGCCGCCGAAGCTCATCCTGTCGCGCTGGGCGTCGAAATAGCCGCGGGGCCGGGTCATGCTGATCACCGATCGCGCGTCGTCGTCGATGGCGATCCGGCGAAGCTGCAGATGGATGAGCCCGCTCGAGCGGGGGAACGGACTGCGATAGACATGGTTGACCGGATAGCCTTCGGCAGTCACCTCGAACTCGTAGCTCGCGTCCGGGCGGGCGTCGAACGGTCCCCAGCGGCCGTCGCGGCCGACCCGCTTGCGATGCACCGCCTCGCCGACGCGCTCGCCGGTCCCGGGATCAACCTCGAATACCTGCACGGTCGCGCCGACGGCCGGCAGGTTGTTCACGAAGTTGCCGGAGGACGGGTCGGCCGGATCGAGCCCGAGCCCGAACACCTTGCCGTTGAGCACGATGTCCGTCATCGGCGCGATCTCGACGGTGCGGGGCCCCTCGCCGGTGATGAACCGGTACATGGCCTCGAAGGCGGCCGCGGAAAAGGCGGTCTCGCGATGGTCGACCCGCGGAAGCACGATGTTGGTCGCGCCGCGCAGCTCCGGACCGGCGTGGTCGACGTTGGTCCGCTGCCCGCGCGAGCCGATCCAGAGGCCGTCCGGCTGGGCGTACTTGTCGTTGTTGTCCGAGCGCAGGGTCAGCCAGCGAATCGATTGCGGCACCTCGTCGCCCCGATCGTTCTTGGGTGCATTGAGCGCGGTGAGGAAGGGTCCGGTGCCGGAGAACTCGCTGTTCTCGCGCATGCCTTTCACCGCCCAGATGCCGTGGTTCGGCGTGCCGGCGAGGACGGCATGGCTCACGCGCGACTCGCCGCCGTTCTGCACATAGTTTCGGATGGCGTAGCCGCCGCGAGAGCTGCCGACGAGGATCACCTTGTCCGCGCCGGTGCGCTCCAGCACACGCTCCACTTCGGCCTTGAGGTAGTCCATGTGCTCGGTGGTCGAGGTCCGCCCGCGCTGCTCGCGGTTGTTCTCGTCGCGTGCGAGCGGATAGGGAAGGTCGAAGGCATGGAGACGCTCGGTGGGCCAGCCGTTGGACTCGAAGCGCCAGACGGTGGTCTGCCAGAGGGCGCCGCTGTCGCCGTTGCCGTGGACGAAGACGATCGGCGGATAGGCGCTGTGGTCCGGGCGGGTGGCACATCCGCCGACCAGCAGGAGGGCGGCCCCGAGGGCGAGAAAGCGGCGGCAAAGCTTGGATGCGATGATCGGTTTCATGACTTCCCGGGTTGGCCTCGGCGGCGGCGTCGTGCCGCCGGGGCACAGGCACCCGTCGCGACCACGGCATCCAGGCGCCGGCATGGCCGTCTGGAGGTGGCGCGATTATAGATTCGGGGGGCAGGGCCGCTGCGGTGCCCTACCGGGCGCCCGGATGGTGCCCACTGGGCCGGGTTCCCACCGATTATCATGCCGGGATGATCGACAACCAGCTCCTGCGGCGGGATGCCGCGCAAGTCGCACGACGGCTTCAGGACAGAGGCTTTCGCTTCGACCTCGACCAGTTCGAGCGCCTCGAATCGCGGCGAAAGTCGGCCCAGGGCAGGGCGGAAGAGCTGCAGGCGCGCCGCAACGCGCTCTCGAAGACCATCGGGCAGGCCAAGGCGCGCAAGGAGAACGCGGACGTCCTGCTTGCGGAGGCCGCCTCGATCGGCGAGGCTCAGCAGCAGGCCGCAGCCGAGATGGCCCACGCACAGGCAGCGCTCGAGGCCTTCCTGCTGGTATTGCCGAACCTGCCCCACGAGTCCGTGCCGGTGGGCAGCACGGAGGCGGAGAACGTGGAGATGCGCCGCTGGGGCACGCCGCGCCAGCTCGGGTTCGCCGCCCGGGACCACGTGGAGCTGGGCATGCCGCTCGGGTTGGACTTCGAGTCGGCGGCCAAGCTGTCCGGCGCGCGTTTCGTCGTCATGAAGGGCGCGGTGGCCCGCCTGCATCGCGCCCTCGCGCAGTTCATGCTGGACACGCACACGGGGCGCCACGGCTACGAGGAATGCCACACGCCGTACCTGGTCGGGCCGGCCTCGCTGCGCGGGACCGGCCAGTTGCCGAAGTTCGAGGACGATCTCTTCAGCGTGCGCCGCGGCGGCCAGGTCCCGGACGCGGGCAAGGTAGATGGCGCCGGTGCTCCGGGCGATGCTGACTTCTACCTGATTCCGACCAGCGAGGTATCCCTCACCAACCTGGTTCGCGACGAGATCCTCGATGCCGACGCCCTGCCGCTCAGGCTTACGGCGCACACGCCGTGCTTCCGGTCCGAGGCCGGTGCCTACGGCCGCGACACCCGCGGCATGATCCGGCAGCACCAGTTCGACAAGGTCGAGATGGTGCAGGTCACGACGCCGGACCGCTCGTATGCGGCGCTGGAGGAGATGGTCGGACATGCCGAGGCGATCCTGCGGGCGCTCGAGCTGCCCTATCGCGTGATGGCGCTCTGCACCGGGGATCTCGGTTTTGCCGCGGCGAAGACCTTCGACCTGGAGGTCTGGCTGCCGGGTCAGGGCACCTATCGCGAGATCTCCTCGGTATCGAACTGCGAAGCCTTCCAGGCCCGGCGGATGCAGGCGCGCTATCGCAGCGGCGGCGGCAAGCCGGAGCTGGTCCACACGCTCAATGGCTCCGGCCTGGCCGTCGGACGGACCCTGGTCGCGGTGCTGGAGAACCATCAGCAGGCCGACGGCTCGGTCATCGTGCCGGAGGCGTTGCGCGGCTACATGGGCGGGCTCGACGTGCTGACGCCCGCGGGATGACCGTGGCGCGCCCGGATCGGGCCGCTGACGATTCACTCAGGAAGAGGGAGAACGCGATGTTGTGGGACCAGGAGCCGCGAACCGCCGAACTGCTGGAGCGGCTGAAGGCCTTCTTCGACCGGCACATCTATCCGAACGAGGCGCGCTACGAGGAGGAGCTGCTCGCCATGCGCCAGGAAGGCAATCCCTGGCGTGCCGTCCCGGTGGTGGAGGAGCTCAAGCCGCTCGCGCGAAAGGCGGGGCTCTGGAATCTCTTCCTGCCCCATTCGGAGCGTGTCCCGGAGGGCCTGTCCAATCTCGCCTACGCGCCGTTCTGCGAGGTCATGGGACGGGTGATGTGGTCGGCCGAGGTGTTCAACTGCTCCGCGCCGGATACCGGCAACATGGAAACCATCGAGCGTTATGGCACAGAGGCCCACAAGGCGCGCTGGCTGGAGCCGCTCCTGGAGGGCAGGACCCGCTCCGCGTTCCTCATGACGGAGCCGGCGGTGGCCTCCTCGGACGCCACCAACATCGAGTGCAGCATCCGCCGCGATGGTGACGACTACGTGATCAACGGGCGCAAGTGGTTCTCCAGCGGCGCGGGCCATCCCAACTGCGAGATCTTCATCGTGATGGGCAAGACCGACCCGCAGGCACCCCGTCATGCCCAGCAGTCCATGATCCTGGTGCCTCGGGACACGCCCGGCGTCAAGGTGCTGCGCCCGCTGACCGTCTTCGGCTACGACGATGCGCCGCATGGACACATGGAGGTGGCGCTGGACGACGTACGCGTGCCGGCCGGCAACATCCTGCTCGGCGAGGGCCGGGGCTTCGAGATCGCCCAGGGCCGACTCGGACCTGGGCGCATCCACCACTGCATGCGCTCGATCGGCGCGGCGGAGCGGGCCCTCGAGGCGATGTGCGACCGGCTGCAGTCGCGGGTCGCGTTCGGCGCGCCGCTTGCGACCCAGTCGATCTGGCATGAGCGCATCGCAGAGTCGCGCTGCATGATCGACCAGGCCCGGCTGCTCACCCTGAACGCGGCCCGCATGATGGACGTGGCAGGCAACAAGGCCGCCCGCGCGGAGATCGCGATGATCAAGGTGGTCGCGCCCAACATGTCCTGCAGGATCTTCGACTGGGCCATCCAGGCCTATGGCGCGGCCGGCGTGACCGCCGACTTCTGGCTCGCCGAAGGCTATGCCCACGAGCGGACGGTGCGCATCGTCGATGGGCCGGACGAAGTCCATCGGCGGGCCATCGCGCGGATCGAGCTCGGCAAGCGGCCAGGGGCCGCCGCGGCGCAAGCCGCCGACCGCTCGACGCGGTAGCAACTGCCGCCGGGCCCGCCGCCTCGGGCGGCCCGGCAGCCGCCGGCGGTCAACGCCGCCGGCCTTGCCGGCTCAGTACAGCACGCTCGGCAGCCAGAGGCCGATGCCGGGGAAGAGGTAGAGGATCACGATGGCGACCACCTGGATCGCCATGAACGGCAGCATTCCCAGGAAGATCTGGTTCAACGTCACGTGAGGCGGCGAGACGCCCTTCAGGTAGAAGGCCGACATGGCCACCGGCGGCGAGAGGAACGCCGTCTGCAGGTTGAGCGCCACGAGCAGCCCGAAGAACAGCGGGTCGATCTGGAAATGGACCAGCAGTGGCAGGAAGATCGGCATGAAGATGATGATGATCTCGGTCCACTCCAGCGGCCAGCCGAGCAGGAAGATCACCACCTGCGCGAGGATCATGAACTGGATCGGCGTCAGGTCCATCCCCATGACCCAGTTGTTGATGATCTCCTGGCCCCCCAGGAGCGCGAATGCGGCCGAGAAGATGCTGGAGCCGATGAACAGCCAGCACACCATCGCGCTCGTCTTCGTGGCGAGGAACACCGACTCCCGCACCATCGGATAGCTCAGCCTGCGGTAGGCGAGCGCGAGCAGGATGCCGCCCAGGGCACCGAGCGCGGCCGCTTCGGTCGGTGTGCACAGTCCCACGATGATGCTGCCGAGCACCGCCAGTATCAGCAGGGTGAGCGGAAAGAAGGACCGCAACAGGATCTTGAAGATCTCCAGCCGGGCGAAATTGAGCAGGGCGTAGTAGGCGAGCAGGGCAATGCCGGCAACGGCGAGCACGACCCAGAAGCTGAGCGGCGCCGGCCGCTGCTGGGGCTCGTCCGGTGACGCTTCGGCGGGCTGCTCCACCGCGGCGGCCGGCGCGGCATCGGCGCCGAGCGGAACCGCCTCTTCCGCTTGGGCAGGTTCCTGCAAACCGGTACCAGGGGGCTCCTGCAGCCCGCCGCTGTCGCTCGGGGAGTCGAAGCTGGTGAAGCCGCCCATCTGCTCGAGCTCGTACTCGGCTTCGACCACCGGCGCGGTCACGCTCACGTAGCTTGATGCGAAGACCAGCACGAAGACGATCGCGGGCGCGAGCGCGATGAACAGGTTGAACAGGAGGCGGCCGGTGGAGACGCCGGCATCGCCGCGGCCGCGGATGCCGCTCACCAGGGCCGGCACCGCCCGGTCGCCGACGTTGTCCTTGAGCCGCTGCGCAAACCCTGGCAGCGGGACCCGTCGATCCTCCTCGGAGAGCGGCGGGGCGAGGTTCGGCCGGATCTTCGCGAGCACCATGACGTAGATCATGTACATCGCGGCCAGCATCAGGCCCGGGAAGAACGCGCCGGCGTACAGCTTGACCACCGAGACGCCGGCCACCGCGCCGTAGAGGATCAGGAGCACCGACGGCGGCAGGAGGATCCCCAGGCAACCGCCGGCGGTGATGGAGCCGGCCGAGAGCTGGACGCTGTAGCCCGCGCGCAGCATGGCGGGCAGGGCGAGCAACCCCATCAGGGTCACCACGGCGCCCACGATCCCGGTGGCGGTGGCGAAGAGCGCGCAGGTCGCGATGGTCGCGACTGCCAGTGATCCCGGTATGCGGGCCATGGCCAGGTGCATGCCCTGGAACAGGCTCTGGATCAGGTTGGCGCGCTCGACCAGGTAGCCCATGAAGATGAACAACGGCACCGCGATCAGCACGTCGTTGGTCATGACCGCGTAGGTGCGCAGCACCATCAGGTCCAGCGTCTGCTGGATCGCCAGGTCCCAGCCCATGTTGCGGTAGGCGAAGAGCGTGAAGATCACGCCCATGCCCATCAACGTGAAGGCCGTCGGGAACCCCAGCATGATGGTGACCACGATCAGCGCGAGCATGAGCAGGCCGAGGTGGCCGTTGGTCATGTCCGCCGGGGCCGGCATGAGGACGACGATGGCGATGACCACCGCCGCCAGGATGGAAAGTCCGAACCAGATCTCCTTCCTCATCGCGCCGGCCCCTGGGCCGCGTGGCCGGTGACATAATCATCGAGCTTCTCGATGTCCTCGTCCTTGACCTCGACCATGTCCTTGAGCTTGTCGACGTCCACCTCCTCGACGTCCTCGTCCCGCAGCGGCCAGTTGCCCTGGCGCAGGCAGGCGATGCAGCGGATCACCTCGACGACGCCCTGCATCAGCAGGCAGAAGCCGGCCACCGGGATCACGGCCTTGAAGGGATAGATCGGCGGCCCGTCCGCCGTGATGTTCGAATGCTCGTTGATGGCCCAGGACTCGGCGGCGTAGTAGTAGCCGGCCCAGAACATGGCGATCACGCCGGGAAAGAAGAAGAGGAGGTAGAGGGCGAGATCCAGCCCGGCCTGCAGCCTGGGCGGAAAGAAGCCGTAGAGCACGTCGCCGCGCACGTGGCCGTTCTTCGCCAGCGTATAGGCGCCTCCCATCATGAAGAGCGTGCCGTACAGCATGTTCATGAAATCGAAGGACCAGGAATGCGGCTCCCCGAGGACATAGCGAGAGAAGACCTCGTAGGAGACGAACAGCGTCAAAGCGAGGACGAACCAGCCGAACAACTGGCCTATTCGGGTGTTGAAGCGGTCGACGGCGACCAGGATGCCTTGCATAGTGGGGTCAGCCTGCGATTGGGGGCAGCACCAGGAGTCCGGGAAGGGAGTGATTCAGGACGGGATCGGAAGGGGACGGAAGACCCATCCCCGGATCGGCACGGCAGGGAGCCGTGCCTGCTTTGAGTTCGAACGCGAGGGACCCGCCGGCAATCGAGCGCCAGCGGGTCGCGACCGCGGCAGCCTCAGCTCTTGCGGAAGTAGTGATTGTAGGCGAGGCGCCGATTGTTGTTGTAGTCCATGTCGAAGGCCATCGCGCGCGAGGCGAAGGCGCGCTGCGATGCCTCGATCTCCTTGAACAGCGGGTTGGTCTCGGACTTCTTGGCGACGATCCGGTCCCAGACCACGAGCTGCTCGCGAAGGATCGAATCCGGCGTCTTGTAGAACTTCACGCCGTCCTTCTGCAGGTTGATGTAGTCCTTGGAATAGCGGTCCATCGCCTTCCAGGACATGTCGGCCGAGGCAGCCTCGCTGGCGTTCTCGATGATCGCCTGCATCTTCTTGGGCAGCCCGTTGTACTTGTCCTTGTTGAAGATGATCTCGAAAGTCTCGGCGGACTGGTGGAAGCTCTGCAGCATGCACACCTTGGAGACGTCCGGGAAGCCGAGCAGGCGATCCGAGCTGGGGTTGTTGAACTCGGCGCCGTCGAGCAGGCCCCGGTCCAGCGCCGGGACGATCTCTCCGCCCGGCAGCGCGTTAACCGCCGCGCCCATCTCGGTGAACAGGTCGATGGCAAGGCCATTGGTGCGGAACTTCAGCCCCTTGAGATCCTCGGTCTTCGTCACCGGCTTCTTGAACCAGCCGAAGGGCTGCGTCGTCATCGGGCCGCTGAGGAACGACACCACGTTGCCGCCGATCGCGTCATAGAGCTTGGCGAGCAGCTCCTTGCCGCCGCCGTACTTGTGCCACGCAAGGATCATGTTGGCATCCATGCCGAAGGCCGGGCCCGAGGAGAACAGCGCCAACGCATTCTGCTTGCCATAGTTGTAGCCGAGCACGCCGTGGCCGCCGTCCAGAGTCCCCTTGGACACGGCATCCAGCAGTCCGAAGGCAGGCACGACCGCTCCGGCCGGCAGCATCTCGATGCGCAGCTCGCCGCCGGTCATGTCGTTGACCTTCTTGGTGAAGTCGACGGCGAACTCGTGGAAGATGTCGACCGTCGGCCAGGTGCTCTGGAACCGGAAGTTGATTGGTCCCTGCGCACGGGCGATCGCGGGAAATGCCATCGCGGTGGTGGCGGCAGCGGTGCCGGCAGCGGCCCGCCCGAAGAACTTGCGCCGGGAGAACACCGACTTCACCGTCGCGGCAAGACCGGACTTGGCAATCGTCTCTTTCATTACCTGCAAACTCCTCTCGTTGGTGATGGCCGCCGCGGCTTGCTCCGGCTGCGACAACCGATACGTCCTGCGTGCGCATTGGATGCCGAAGCGCAGTCAATGGACCTTCCCATCGCGCGATGGGCCGGCTGATCGAGCACGCGTGACCGACCCGGTGCCTGGCCGCGAATGCGGCCAGATTGCACCAGATCCGTGATCATTGCACATTCCAGGGGCAGGGGTTATCCGGGCCTCCCCCTAGGCACAACCTGTCGGAAAAACCCCCGAACGTGGACGGCGGGTTTACTGGACGACGCCCCGCACCCGCAACGCCTCGATCTCTTCGCGTCCGAAGCCGGCCGCCTGCAGCACCTCGTCGGTGTGCTGCCCGAGCCGGGGCGCCGGCATGCGCAGCCTTCCGGGCGTCGCGAGCAGCTTCGGCACGACGCCGGGTACGTCCAGCTCCAGCCCCGCCTGGGTGCGGGTGCGCAGCAGCATGTCGCGGGCACGATACTGCGGGTCCGCCACGATGTCCTCGATGGTGTAGACGCGTCCGGATGGCACCCGGGCCGCGTCCAGCACCTCGAGCGTGGCCGCGACGGTGTGCTCCGAGGTCCAGGCGGCGATCGCAGCGTCCAGCTCCTCCACCCGCGCCGCCCGGCCGGCGTTGTCCGCCAGCCCCGGATCCGTGGCGAGATCCTCGCGATCCAGCGCGCGCATGAGCCGCTGGAAGATGCTGTCCCCGTTGCCGGCGATGAGCACCCATCCGTCGGTGCACGGATAGGCATTGCTTGGGGCGATGCCGGGCAGCGAGCTGCCGGCGGCATGCCGCACGACCCCGAAGGCGCTGTATTCGGGCAGCAGGCTCTCCATGCAATTGAACACCGCCTCGTAGAGGGCCACGTCCACCACCTGCCCCCGGCCGCCGTTGCGGTCGCGCGCCCGCAGGGCGGCGAGCACGCCGATCGTGCCGTGCAGCGCGGAGAGGGTGTCGCCGATGCTGACACCGACGCGCACCGTGACCCGGCCGGGCTCGCCGGTGAGATGCCGCAGGCCGCCCATCGCTTCCCCGACGACGCCGAACCCCGGCCGGTCCTTGTAGGGACCGGTCTGTCCGTAGCCGGAGATGCGCAGCATCACCAGTCCCGGATTGATCGCCGACAGGGCGTCGTATCCGAGGCCCCATTGCTCCATGGTGCCCGGACGAAAGTTCTCGATCAGCACGTCGGTATCGCGGATCAGCCGCCGCACGATCTCCTGTCCTTCGGCCTTGCGCAGGTCGACGGCCACCGATCGCTTGTTGCGCGACTGGACTTCCCACCAGACCGAGGTGCCGTCGTGCAGCAGCCGCCACTTGCGCAGCGGGTCGCCGGTGCCGGGCGGCTCGATCTTGATGGTTTCGGCGCCGAGATCGGCGAGTGTCTTACCGGCGAAGGGGCCGGCGATGAGCTGGCCGAGCTCGAGGACGCGCAGGCCGGCCAGCGGGGGCGGCGCGTCGCGGTTGGCGGAGGTGTCTTCCATGCCGGGATGTTACCCGCGGCGGCAGTCGGCCAGAGCCGCATGCGCGGCCTGCGTCGCCGGTGCGCGTGCTGTCGATCCGGCTCCCCTCAGGGCGTCACCGACGGACTGTGCACGCGTTCCGGTCGCACCCCCATGCCGACCATCCGGGCCGGGATCCGGTTCAGCGTCGGCCAGCGGGCCAGCAGGCGCAGCGGCACCGGCAGCGAAGCCGGCATCGCCTGGTGGCCGCCCGGCGTGCCGGAAAGCACCGGCGCGAGCACTTCGTTCTGCACCGCGATCTGCAGCCGCTGGGTGACCCGGGTAGGCCACTCGCGTCGACGCTGCACCGCGGCGAGGTCCTCGCTGCCGAGCCGTCGCTGCAGCAACGGGACGGCCAGCCGGTTCGCGGCGGCTACCGCATCCTGGATGGCGAGGTTGATGCCGACCCCGCCCACCGGCGACATCGCATGGGCCGCGTCGCCGATGCAGAGCAGGCCGTCGCGGTGCCAGCGCGGCATGCGGTTGACCTGAACGGTCAGCAGCTTGATGTCGTCCCAGTTGCGCAGCTGCGCCACCGCCTCGGCAAGGAACGGCGCCGTGCGGACGATGTCCTCCCTGAATGCGTCGAGCCCGTCAGCCCTGCGCTGCTCCAGGCTGCCCTTGGCGATCACGAACCCGCATTGCCAGTAGCTGCCGCGATCGATGGTCACCATGAAGAGACCCGGCCGCACATGCCCCCCGGTCTGGCGCATGGTCCTGCAGGGATCCCGGGGCAGCCGGAACCAGAGCACGTCCATGGGAGCGCCATGCTCGATGGTGGCCAGTCCGGCGGCCGCTCGCACGGTGGAAGTGCGGCCATCCGCGGCGACGACCAGGTCGCTTGCTATCTCCAGCGGTCCATGCGGTCCCTCGCCGCGCAGGCCGACGACTCGCCCGTCCGCCTCGATCACTCCGGTGGCCTCGGTATCCATCAGCAGCCGGAAGCCGGCCCAGCGGCCCGCCTCGCGCGCGAGAAAATCGAGGAAATCCCACTGGGGGAGCAAGACCAGGTATGGGCAGGCGACCGGCAGGCGCCGGAAATCCGCGATGACGAGCTCCTTTCCGTAGACATTGGCATGCAGCGCGTCGACACGCTGGTGGGGCAGCTCGAGGAAGCGATCGAGCAGGCCGAGGTCCTGCATCACCACGAGCGTGGACGGATGGATGGTGTCGCCGCGGAAGTCGCGCAGGAAGTCGGCGTGCTTCTCGAGCACGGTCACTTCGACACCGGCGCGGGCGAGAAGGAGGCCGAGCATCATGCCGGCAGGCCCGCCCCCGGCAATGCAGCAGCGCGAGGCGAGCCGCTGGGTCGCTGTGTCGGAAGACTGCACGCCCTGTAGGATACCGCTGCAGACTTCCACGAGGAATCCAAGGATGAACACCCTCGACGCCGCGGTCGCCGAGCTGGTCCGGCGCTACCGCGAGCGCAACCCCGAGAGCGAGCGGCAGCTCGAGCGCGCCGCACGGGTGCTGCCGGGCGGCAACACACGCAGCGTCCTCTTCCAGGCGCCGTTTCCGCTCACCATGGTTCGCGGCGAGGGATGCTGGCTGTGGGACGCGGATGGACACCGCCTGCTGGATGCGCTGGGAGAGTTCACCGCCGGGCTCTACGGCCATTCCCCGGCGCCCATCCGCGAGGCGATCGTGGCTGCGCTGGATGACGGGCTCTCCCTGTCGTCGCACACGCGCCGCGAGGCGGAGCTCGCGGCCGAGATCGCGGCACGCTTCCCGTCGATGGCGCTGCTGCGCTTCACCAACAGCGGCACCGAAGCCAACCTGCTCGCGATCGCCGCGGCGATCGCCCACACCGGCCGGCGCAAGGTGCTGGTGTTCGAGGGCGCCTACCACGGCGGCGTGCTGTCCTTCGGCGGTGCGGCCGCCTCGGTGAATGTCCCGCACGAGTGGCTGCTCGCGCCCTACAACGACCTGGAAGCCACGACGGAGATCGTCGAGCGGGAGAGCGACCGGATCGCCGCCATCCTGGTGGAGCCGATGCTCGGTGCCGGCGGCTGCATTCCGGGCGAGCCAGGGTTCCTGCTTGGGCTGCGCGAGCTCGCCGACCGGTACGGCGCCATGCTGATCCTCGATGAGGTGATGACCTCGCGACTCTCTCCTGGCGGGCGCCAGGCCCAGCTCGGCGTTGCGCCGGATCTCACCACGCTCGGCAAGTACTTCGGCGGCGGGCTCTCCTTCGGCGCCTTCGGTGGCCGGCGCGAGGTGATGGCGCGCTTCGATCCGCGTCGGCCCGACGCGCTCGGCCATGCCGGAACCTTCAACAACAACGTGCTCTCGATGGCGGCCGGCCTCGCCGGCCTGCGGTCCCTGTGGCAGCCGGATGCCATCGCGGCGCTCAACCGGCGAGGGGACCGGTTGCGCGACGAATGCAACCGGCGCTTTCGCGAACGCGGTCTGGCACTTCAGGCCACCGGCCTCGGCTCGCTGATGAACCTGCATCCCAGCGACCGGCGCCTGCGCCGGCCGGCCGACCTGCTCGGCAGCGACGCGCGGGTGCGCGACCTGATGTACTTCGCGCTCCTCGAGCGGGGTGTATACATGGCGCGTCGCGGCCTGGTGGCCCTGTCGCTGCCGTTCGGCGACGCGGAGGCGGCGCAATTCCTCGCTGCGCTCGACGACGTGCTGGCGTCCCATCAAGAGGTGCTGCCCACATGATGTCCGGAGAGCGGCCTGCAGTGCTGCGTCCGGGAGAGACCTGCTGGCGGATCGTCCGCGCGGACCGTCTCGCGGTGATCGTCGATGCGGCCGACTACTTCGCAATCGTCAGGCAGGCAGCCCAGCAGGCGACGCACAGCCTGCTCATGATCGGCTGGGACTTCGATACCCGGATCCAGCTCGCCCGGCCGGAGCGCCAGTCCGAGGTGCCCAACCGGCTGGGGGACTTCCTGAGCTGGGTGGTGGAGAACCGGCCCGAGCTGCAGGTCCACATCCTGCGCTGGGATCTCGGTACGCTGAAGGAGCTCGGCCGCGGCACGACGCCGCTCGTCATCCTCGACTGGATGTCTCATGACCGGATCCACTTCAGGCTGGACAGCGCGCATCCGGTCGGCGCCGCGCATCACCAGAAGATCGTCGTGATCGACGACACGCTGGCCTTCTGCGGCGGCATCGACATGACCGCCGATCGCTGGGACACCCGCGAGCATCGCGACGACGACCCGGCACGCCGCCGCCCCACGACGAAGCGCCGCTACCAGCCGTGGCACGACGTCTCCACGGCGGTGGACGGCGAGGCCGCGCGCGCGCTCGGCGAGCTTGCCCGCGAGCGCTGGCGGCATGCAACCGGGGAAGCGATCGATCCGCCGCCGCCCTCCCGCAGCGCCTGGCCGTCGGGTCTCGAGCCGTCGTTGCGCGATGTCGATGTCGCGATCGCACGGACCGCGCCGGAGGACGGCGAGCGCAAGGCAATCCACGAGATCGAGGCGCTGTACCTCGCGGCGATCCGGCATGCGGAGCGCACCATCTACATCGAGAGCCAGTACTTCGCCTCGCGCAGGATCGCAGAGGCGATGGCGGAGCGGCTGTGGGAGGCAGACGGCCCGGAGATCGTGGTGGTCAATCCGGAATCGGCAGATGGCTGGCTGGAGGAGGAGGTGATGGGCTCGTCACGGGCCCGGGTGCTGCGGTTGATCCGCGAAGGCGACCGGCATGACCGCTTCCGCATCTACACGCCGGTGACTGCCGGCCGGCAGCCGATCTACGTGCATGCCAAGGTCATGGTGGTGGACGACTGGCTGCTGAAGGTCGGCTCCTCCAATCTCAACAACCGTTCGCTCGGCTTCGATACGGAATGCGACCTGGCGATCGAGGTCCGGCCCCAGGCCGCCAATGCCGCCGCGATGCAGGCCGCCATACTTGCCTTGCGCAACGACCTGATCGCCGAGCACCTGGGCGAGACATCCGCGCGAGTCGCTCAAGCGATCGAGCGGTCATCCGGCTCGCTGGTGGCAGCCATCGAGATGCTGCGCTCGGACGGTCGCTCGCTGGTGCCGTTCGAGCCGCCGGCCCTGAACGCGGTGGAGGAGCGGATGCTCGGCGAAAGCGCGATCCTCGATCCGGAACGGCCCGCCAGCCGCTGGCATGCGCTGCGCCGGCACCTGCCCGGCCTGCGCCGCCGGCGCACGGCCGGCGGCTGATGCCGCTGGCGGCTAGCGAAGCCGGCCCTCGGTGCCACGAAACCACGCGGGAGGACCCATGGAGTTCCAGTACAGCGAAGACAACCTCCAGATGCAGCGCAGCCTGCGGCAGTTCATGGACCGCCACGTGCTCCCGCGGAACCGGGAGTACGAGCAGGTCGCCGCCACCGGCACCCATCCGACTGCGGTGGTGGAGCCGCTCAAGGCCCTTGCCCGCGAGGCGGGGTTCTGGAACCTGTTCCTGCCGGGCCTGCGGGACGACGAGCCCGGCACCCGCTTGACTAACCTGGAGTACGCGCCGCTCGCGGAGATCATGGGGCGCATCTACTGGTCGTCCGAGGTGTTCAACTGCAACGCCCCGGACACCGGCAACATGGAGCTGCTCCACCTCTTCGCCACCCCCGCGCAGCGGGAGCGATGGCTCAAGCCGATGCTCGCGGGCGAGATCCGGTCCTGCTTCTCGATGACCGAGCCGGACGTGGCTTCCTCCGACGCCACCAACATCGCGACCGTCATCCGGCGCGAGGGCGACGAGTACGTCGTCAACGGGCGCAAGTGGTTCACCAGCAATGCGCTGCATCCGAACTGCCGGTTCGCGATCGTGATGGGCGTCACCGACGAGAGCCCCGATGCGCCGCGCCATGCCCGGCATTCCATGGTGATCGTGCCGCTCGACACCCCGGGCATGAAGATCGTGCGCAACGTGCCGATCATGCATCACCTCGCGCCGGAAGGACATTGCGAGGTCACCTATACCGGCGTGCGCGTGCCGGTGTCGAACCTGCTCGGCGAGGAGGGCGCCGGCTTCAGGCTGGCGCAGGCGCGTCTCGGGCCGGGACGCGTGCACCACTGCATGCGGACCATCGGCCAATGCGAGCTGGCCATGGAGCTGATGTGCGAGCGCGCGCTCTCGCGCCGGACCTTCGGCCGGCACCTGAGCGATTTCGCCAACGTGCAGGACTGGATCGCCCACTCCCGGGTGGAGATCGACCAGGCGCGGCTGCTGGTGCTGCATGCGGCCTGGAAGATGGACAGCTTCGGCAACCGGTCCGCGCATGTGGACGTCTCGGCCATCAAGCTGGTGGCGGCACAGCTCCAGACCCGTGTCCTCGATCGGGCGATGCAGGTCTTCGGTGCCATGGGCATCACGCCGGACACGCCGCTGTCCTATCTCTGGTCCTGGGGCCGCGCCATGCGTTTCTTCGACGGTCCGGACGAGGTACATCTCCGGACCGTCGCCCGGGCGGAGCTGGCGAAGGCGCGCGAGAGCCTCGGATCGACCGCGGCCTACTACAACGCGCCATGATCACGCGGCTCGAGCGCCATTTCGGCGACCGGGTGGTGCGCTGCTTCCATCCGCGACCGGCCGATATCAACAGCCTCTGGCGGGAGGCGGCGGCGCGCCATCCGGAAAAGGAGGCCATCGTGAGCGAGGCCGGGCGGCTCACCTGGCGCCAGCTGGAGGAACAGGCGCTGCGCGCCGCGGCCGGGCTGCGGGCGCTCGGCGTCGGCAAGGGCGACCGGGTGGCCGCGCTCCTCGGCAATCATGCGGACTTCGTGGTCGCCTTCTTCGCGACCCAGGCGCTCGGGGCCGTCTTCGTGCCGATCGGCATCCGGGAACAGCGACCGGGGATCGGCTACATCCTGGCCCACAGCGGCGCCTGCGTGCTGATTTCGGATGCCGGCCTGCAGGACCGCTGGCCGGACCCCGCCGACGTGCCGTCCCTTCGCCATCGGCTGCTCTCGGGCGGGCCGGCGAGCCAGCCTGGCGCCTTCGAGGCGCTGCAGTCGCATGCGCCGCTGGGGAATTGCGAGACGGTGCACGAAGAAGCGGTGGCAGTGGTCATGTACACCTCCGGCACCACCGGGCTGCCGAAGGGGGCGATGCTCAGCCACTTCAACATCGTCCATTCGGTGCTTCACTTCCGGCAGGCGCTGGGCCTTGACGAGAAAGTCCGCGGCCTGGTGGCGGTGCCGCTCAGCCATGTCACCGGCCTGGTGGGCCTGATGATGGTGTCGCTCGGCCTGGGCGGCACGCTGATCATCGCGTCCACCTTCCGGGCGGCGGACTTCCTGGGGCTGGCCGCGCGGGAGCGCATGAGCTTCACGATCCTGGTGCCGGCGATGATCGGGCTATGCCTGCTGGAGGACGATTTCAGCGAGCATGACCTCTCCGCCTGGCAGTCGTGCGGCTACGGCGGCGCGCCGATGCCGCCGGCCACCATCGACCGGCTCGCGCAGCAACTGCCGGCGCTGCGCCTGTCCAACTGCTACGGCGCGACCGAGACCGCCTCGCCGGCGACCGTCATGCCGGCCGAGCTTACCCGCGAGCACCTCGACAGCGTCGGGCTGGCGCTGCCCTGCGCCGAGGTGGCGGTGATGGATGAGGACGGCCGCGAGGTGCCGGCCGGCCAGATCGGCGAGCTGTGGCTGAAGGGGCCGATGGTGGTCCAGGGCTACTGGAACAACGCCGAGGCAACCGCGGCGAGCCTCACCGCCGGATACTGGCACAGCGGCGACCTGGGTCGCGTCGACGCAGGCGGATTCGTCCAGGTGCTGGACCGCCGCAAGGACATGATCAACCGCGGCGGCTACAAGATCTTCAGCGTCGAGGTGGAGAACACGCTGTGCCGGCATCCCGACGTCCTGGAGGCGGCGGCGGTGGCGCGACCCTGCCCGGTGCTCGGCGAGCGGGTGCATGTCTTCATTCATCCGCGGGAAGGGCGGGCCGTCGACATCGAGGCGCTGAAGGCCTTCTGCGCCGAGCGCCTCGCGGACTACAAGGTGCCGGAGACCTTCACCGTGAGCGTCGAGCCGCTGCCGCGCAATGCCAATGGCAAGCTGCTCAAGCGCGAACTGCGCGAGCGGCTGGCGCAGCAGGCGGCCGCGGCGAGGTCCTGACGGCCCTCGGTATCGCCCGCCGCCAGGTCTGCGTTGCAATCCGTCGAGATGGAGGCATTCCCGCCCTAATAACTTCTCGAATGTCACTAGCGGAAAGCGCGGAACGGAATCGTCCAGCACCTGATGGCCGGCCAACCTCTCGATGTCCGGGTACCAGAGGTGGCACGACCGCCGCACGACGCCCTGCGGCAGTCGGAAGTGCCAACAGGTTCGACGGAAGCCTCGGTCCTCGCCGACCTGCAGCTGCGCGAAGAAAGGCGTGCCTGGAACAGCCCACTGCGTGATCGATGGTCCGTCGAGCGGGTACCTCCGGTTCGGCTCGATCGTGAAGCCGCCGTCGGGGTGCGTCAACGTGACGACCTGGAGCGGGCCGCCAGTCTGGTAGTCGGTACCTATTTCGATGGTCATCGATCCGCCGAACCAGACCGCGCCGTCCTGATATGAACGGTCCAGCCGCATCGACAGCAAGTGGTAAGTCCAATAGGGCGAGATGTGATCGTTGAAGGGGCCGGTGCGATAGAGGTAGGCGTCATAGACCGGCTGCTGGAATTGCCAGATCGTACCGATCGGTGACGGATTGTCGGAGGTGAAGCCTTGCTGCGGGATCCTGTCCGGCCCTCCTTTCCAGGGCGCGGTGGACAGGCTCATCAGGTCGGCGAAGGCGACTCCGGAAATGCTCGGCCCTTGCGGTGGCGCCGGAGGCTCGGCGGCCGGAGGGGACACGGGCGGAGGGGACACGGGCGGCGGCGAGGCAGGCGGAGGAGAGGTGGGCGGAGGCGCAGCCGGGGGTTCCCCGGCCGGTGGCGACGCTGACACCTGGCGGTCATCGCCGCCACCGCAAGCGACCAGCATCAGGGCGACCGCGGAAACGGCATGCAGCCGGCGTTTCGACATCGGTCCTCCTCAGCGCTTCGGTTCCGCGGCTTTCGCCCCGGATGAGCGCATCCTCTCATGCGGCGCCGCGGTTGACACCTGGCGGTGCATCGGGCCGACGCTGGCGAAGTCCTGGTCGGCTGCTGCTTTCCGCGGAAGAGAAGTGCAAAGCAGTGGGAAGACTACGAGGGCGATCCCGAGCCCGGCCGCTCCTCCCGTCCCAGGATCTTGCTGATCGCCTGGACGAACGTGTCGGTCTTGAACGGCTTCTGGAGCAACGCCCTCATCGTACGGCAGTCGTTGCGAACAGTCTCCGCCGGGTAGGCGCTGACCACGACCGCCGGAATGTCGATCAACTCCACGTCGTCGGCCATCGCGCGGAGCAACTCGCCGCCGCTCATACGGGGCATGGCGTAGTCGGTCACGACCAAGTCGACAGCGATCTGGCGCATGAGGCAAAGCGCTTCCTTGGCCGATGCCGCCCACCGGACCCGGTATCCCTGGCGTTCGAGAACCCAGCACATCAGTTCGGCGATGTCCGCCTCGTCCTCGACGACGACGATCGTCTTGCGGACGGCCACGCTTCTTCCCCCGGCGCCGCCGCCGCCCCGCTCTCCCGGTACCGCACCCATTCTTACAACCCAGCGACGGTTCTTGTTGTTCGGCGGCCGCCGCGGCAACTCCCGCGCCCAGCCAAAACGGAGGCTGCGCGAGATGCTTACAGGGAACTGTGAAACCCTCCCAGCTACGGGAGGGACCGCTCCCTACGTCGAGAAAGTCATGAACCCAGGCGCGCCAACGACGCTTCGAGACGTGGGCACGCCCCCTGCCGGCATCTGTGCGATCTGCACATTTGGGGACGAGCGATGAAGTACTTCATGGTCGGCGCCACCTTCGCGGCACTGCTCTTGTTCACGATCCCGGCGTTCGCGGCTCATCCAGACCCCGGCTTCTGGCCCGGCTATCTGGACGGCTTCCTCAGCCTGCCAAGGCTGATCGTGAGCCCGGTGGTCGATGTCACGATCGTCCGGGAGCACTTGGGTCCCTTGGGCTACACAGCCGGATACTGCCTTGGCCTGCTCTCGTTCGCCGCGGCTGCGGGGGCGCTTGCCGCCGTAGAAACCGGGCAGGAGGAGATCCGTTGGGGATAAGGGCTGATCGTCACCCGGCCGGCCGCGGTTTGATCGGGCGTTGGCGCGGGAGTTGGCGGAGGGGGTGGGATTCGAACCCACGGTACGGTTACCCGTACGCCTGATTTCGAGTCAGGTACATTCGACCACTCTGCCACCCCTCCGGTACCCACATCGCAGTCGGGCGTCGATTATAGCCAAAGCGGGAAGCGGGTCCGGCGGACGCGACAACGCCCGACCCCTCGCGGGGCCGGGCGTTCTTCAGTGGACTGCGGTCGGCTCGCGCTTATGCCGCGTCGCGCTCGCGGTCCAGCACCTTGACGTCACCGCCACCGATCGAGATGCGCCGGGGCTTCATCGCCTCGGGCACTTCGCGGACCAGCTCGATGTTGAGCAGGCCGTTGACCAGCTCGGCGCCGACTACCTTCACGTGCTCGGCCAGCTGGAAACGGTGCTCGAAATCACGCGCCGCGATGCCGCGATGCAGGAAGGTGGCCTGCTTCTCGGCCTTGCGCTTGCGGCCGGTGATCTTGAGCGCTTCCTGCTCCACCTCGATGTCGAGCTCGGAGCGGTCGAAGCCGGCCACCGCCATGGTGATGCGGTACTTGTCCTCGCCCACCAACTCGATGTTGTAGGGCGGGTAGCTGGGCTGCGCATCACCGCGCAGGGTGTCGTCCAGCAGGCTCGCCAGCCGGTCGAAGCCGATCGCCGAGCGGTACAGGGGTGCAAAATCGAAAGTAGCCATCTCGATATCCTCACGTTGAAGCGATATGGTTGACGGGCCCAAGTGGCGCCCGCAGGTCCAACGTAGGGACCGGCCCGGATGGTTTCAAGGGGTCGGCAGCCACCGGGCGCGC
>JAEWEW010000225.1 GCA_023389175.1 Pseudomonadota bacterium
GGCCGGGGGCTGCGCGGCGGATTGCGGGGCGGAGGCCTTGCCCGCCGCGGGTGCTTCGGCCGCGGGCGGCGGTGCCGGCTCGGCGACCGAGCTTCCGCCGCCTTCGGCGGCCTCCAGCGTGCCGAGGACCGTTCCCTTCGAGACCTTGTCGCCGACCTTGACCTTGAGCTCCTTGAGCTTGCCGGCGGCGGCGCTCGGGATCTCCATGGAGGCCTTGTCCGATTCGACGGTGACGAGGCTCTGCTCCACGGCGATGTCGTCTCCCGGCTTCACCAGGACCTCGATCACCTCGACGTCCGTGAAATCGCCGATGTCCGGCACGGTAATTTCGATCAGGTTCATGGGGCTGCGCGCAGTCCTTTCTACTTGTTGTCCGTGAGGCCCGCCGGGAGCGTCGGCAGGCCGGTCATGCCCGCGCCGGGTTCGCCTTCTCCGGGTCGATGCCGTAGCGCTTGATCGCTTCCGCCGGTTGTCCGGCCGGGACCGCGCCTTCCTCGGCCAGTGCCTTGAGGGCCGCCAGGACGACGAAATGCCGGTTCACCTCGAAGTGCTCGCGCAGCTTGTAGCGGAAATCCGATCGCCCGAAGCCGTCCGTGCCGAGCACCGAGTAGCTGCGCCCCTTCGGTATGTAGGCGCGTATCTGGTCCGCGAAGGCCTTCATGTAGTCCGTCGAGGCGACGATCGGGCCGTCGGTGTCCGCGAGCTTGCCGGTGACGAAGGGCACCTTCGGCTTCTCTCCCGGGTGCAGCAGGTTCCAGCGCTCGCAGTCCAGGCCTTCGCGCCGCAGCTCGACGAAGCTGGTCGCGCTCCAGACGTCGGCCGCGACGCCCCACTCCGATTCCAGCAGCTCGGCGGCAGCGATCACCTCGCGCAGGATCACCCCCGAGCCGAGCAACTGCACCCGCGGCGTGCCGCCCTTGCCTTCCTTGCCTTCCTTCCCCTTGCCGCCCTTGCCTGGGGCTGCCGCGACCTTGCCCGCGGCACGGAAGCGATAGAGCCCCTTGATGATGTCCGCCTCGTCACCCGGCCTGAGCCCCGGGTGCCCGTAGTTCTCGTTCATCACCGTGATGTAGTAGAAGACGTCCTCCTGTTCCTGCACCATGCGGCGCAGGCCATCCTGGACGATCACGGCGACCTCATGCGCGAAGGTCGGGTCGTAGCAGACGCAGTTCGGGATCGTCGCGAAGTGCAGGTGGCTGTGTCCATCCTGGTGCTGCAGGCCCTCGCCGTTCAGGGTGGTCCGCCCGGACGTGCCGCCGAGCAGGAAGCCGCGCGCCTGCATGTCCCCCGCGGCCCAGGCGAAGTCCCCCACGCGCTGGAAGCCGAACATCGAGTAGTAGATGTAGAACGGGATCATCACCCGGTCGTTCGTGGCGTACGACGTGGCGGCCGCCATCCAGGAACAGAAGCCGCCCGCTTCGTTGATCCCCTCCTGCAGCACCTGGCCCCTCGCGTCCTCCTTGTAGTACATGACCTGGTCCTTGTCGACCGGGACGTACTTCTGGCCTTCGGGCGAGTAGATGCCGAGCTGCCGGAACATGCCTTCCATGCCGAAGGTGCGCGCCTCGTCCGGCACGATCGGCACGACGCGGGGGCCGACCTCCTTGTCGCGCAGAAGCAGCGTGAGCATCCGCACGAAGGCCTGCGTGGTCGAGATCTCGCGTCCCTCCGCGGTCGCATCCAGCACCGGGCGGAAGGTCTCCAGCTCCGGCACCTTCAGCGTCTCGCTCGACCGGGCGCGCCGCTGCGGCAGGAAGCCGCCGAGCGACTTGCGCCGCTCGAGCATGTACTGCATCTCCGGCGCGTCGTCGGCCGGCTTGAAGAACGGAAGGTCCTCCAGCTGCTTGTCCGGGATCGGGATGTTGAAGCGGTCGCGGAACTCCCGGATCGCATCCGTGTCCAGCTTCTTCAGCTGGTGGGTGGGGTTCTTCGCCTCACCGGCACGCCCCATGCCGTAGCCCTTGACCGTCTTGGCGAGGATGACCGTCGGCTGGCCGCTGGTACGGCTGGCCTCGTGGAAGGCCGCGTAGACCTTGTGCGGGTCGTGGCCGCCGCGATTCAGCCGCCAGACGTCCTCGTCCGTCATGCGCGAGACCATCTCCAGCAGCTTCGGATCCTTGCCGAAGAAGTACTTCCGCACGAAGGCGCCGTCGTTCGCCTTGTAGGCCTGGTACTCGCCGTCGATCGTCTCCAGCATCACCCGGCGCAACGTGCCGTCGGTATCGCGGGCGAGCAGCGGATCCCAGTAGGAGCCCCAGATCAGCTTGATGACGTTCCAGCCCGCGCCGCGGAAGTCGCCTTCCAGCTCCTGGATGATCTTGCCGTTGCCGCGCACCGGGCCATCGAGGCGCTGCAGGTTGCAGTTGATGATGAAGACCAGGTTGTCCAGCTTCTCCCGTGCCGCCACGCCGATGGCGCCGCGCGATTCCGGCTCTTCCATCTCGCCGTCGCCGCAGAACACCCAGACCTTGCGGTTGCTGGTGTCCGCCAGGCCGCGGGCATGCAGGTACTTGAGGAAGCGCGCCTGGTAGATCGCCATGTGCGGGCCGAGGCCCATGGAGACCGTGGGGAACTGCCAGAAGTCCGGCATCAGCTTGGGATGTGGATACGAGGACAGACCCTTGGACAGACCCTTGCCGTCCACCTCCTGCCGGAAGTTGGCGAGCTGCTCCTCCGAGAGGCGGCCTTCCAGGAAGGCCCGCCCGTAGAGCCCCGGGGAGCTGTGACCCTGGAAGTAGACGAGGTCGCCGCCGTGGCCTTCGTGGGGGGCATGCCAGAAGTGGTTCATCCCCGTCTCGATCATGGTGGCGAGCGAGGCGAACGAGGCGAGATGGCCGCCCAGGTCGCCGCCATCCGGCGGGTGCAGCTGGTTCGCCCGCACCACCATCGCCATCGCATTCCAGCGGATGTAGCTGCGGATGCGCTCCTCGAAGGCCGCGTTGCCCGGAGACGAGGCCTCCAGTTGCGGTGGTATGGTATTGACGTACGCGGTGGTGTTGGAGAACGGGATGTTGACGCCGGAGCGGCGCGAGAAGTCCAGCATCCGCTCCAGGAGGAAATGGGCGCGCTCCGGCCCTTCCCGCTGGAGCACGGTTTCCAGTGCATCCAGCCATTCCCTGGTTTCGACCGGATCCTGGTCCGACGGGTCGTTCTCAGCCGGCAGGCTCTGCGGAATGGCAGACATGCGCGCTCCTCCTCCTCAAGACACGAGGCATTCTAGGAAGCGACCCCCGAAAATACAAGGAAAATTTTCGTGTTGCGGTACGGCATTTCGTATTCTGGAATACACTGACCTCTTGATGGAGAGCAACGCTCGCGCGGACTGGCACCTGCCGTGTCCCGCCAAGGCTTCGCGTCATTGCAGCTGACACGGCGATTCGCAAACCGACGCCTGCAAGAAGGACAATCCCGTACTGACACCCGGCCAGGCGGCTGAAAGAATCGGAGCGCACCATCCCCTCCCCGTCAATGTCCAGGCAAACCGCGTTTCGCTCGGCAGCATCGGAGTGGCGCGTCTGGCGTTTCCTCGGCCTCGCTCACCTCTCCGGCATCGTCATCTTCCTTGGCGTGATGGCCGGTTTCCTCTGGTATGTCGAGAGCGTCGAGAAACGCGAACGGCAGGAGGCCCTCTACCGCGACATCGAGTGGGCGCAGCAATCGCTGCGCCTGCACCTGCGCGAGGTTCGCGACAACCTCGCCCGTTCTGCGCCGGTCTGGGTGGAGCCGCCCGGGTCGGAGCTGCTCGATCTCACCGCGCCGCGCGACTTCCTGGCCGGCGATGCGCAGGCGATCTACATGGCCTTCATCGACCCGGGACGGGTGATCCAGTGGTCCATCGCCGCGCCCGGCACGCTGCTGCCGCGCGGCCGGCGCTCGACCATGCGCATCGACGACTCGGCCGGCTACTTCGCGTTCGGCGCGGTGGTCGGGTCGCTGCAGTCGCAGTTCTCGACGCCTTTCGTCGCGGCCGACAACGAGGTCATCGTCGAGCTCTACACGCCGGTCATCAAGGACCAGACGCTCGCCGGCGTGCTGGTGACCGGCATCGGCCTGCACCGCTGGATCACCAACGGCATCTCGGAGCCGATCCGGCGCAAGTACCTCATCAACCTGGTCGATGCCGGCGGCAACACGCTGGTCAGCACCTCGGCGCATCGCATGCTGGACACCCGGCTTGCCTACGGCTTGCCGCTCGACCCTCCCGGCAATGGCATGCGGCTGCAGGCGGTGGCCTTCGATGCCGGCCGCGGCCTCGGCGAGAAGCTGATGCTGGCGGGGCTGCTCGCGATGACGCTGACCTCGCTGCTGTCGCTCGCGCTGCTCTGGCGCAGCGGGCGCGACCGCATGCGCCTGGAGGCCGAGCGCGACCGGCTCTTCGTGTTGTCGCAGGACGTGCTGTGCGTGCTGCGCCGTGACGGCACCGTGGTGCGCGGCAATCCTGCCTTCGAGGAGTACTTCGGCAGCGACGCGGCCGATACCGTCTTCTACGACCGGATCCATCCGGACGAGCGCGAGATCGTCAAGAAGGCGCTCGCCGGCCGCTTCGATCGCATCGGGCCGCTCGAGTTCAGGGTCCGCCAGCGCAACACCTGGCGCTGGCTCAGCTGGTCGATCAGCGTCGACCGACGCGATCCCGAGCCGCGCCTGTATGCCGTCGCCCACGACATCACCCGGCGCAAGCAGACCGAGCATGCGCTCGCCGCCGAGACCGTCTTCCGGCGCGCCATGGAAGACTCGATCAGCACCGGCATGCGCGTGATCGACCAGAACAGCCGGATCACCTACGTGAACCGCGCCTTCTGCCGGATGACCGGCTTCGAGGAGTCGGAGCTGCTCGGGCAGGTGCCGCCGTACCCGTACTGGCTGCCGGAGGACGAGGAGGTCAACCTGCATCACGTGCGCCTCACGGTGGGCGGCGGCGCGCCGCCGGGCGGCATCCAGAGCCGCGTCCGGCGCAAGGACGGACGGGTGCTCGACGTGCGCATGTACGTCTCGCCGCTGATCGACGATCGCGGCGAGCAGGCTGGCTGGATGGCCTCCATGACGGACATCACCGAACCGAACCGCATCCGGGCCGAGCTCGCGGCCGCTCACGAGCGGTTCAACACCGTGCTCGACGAGCTCGGTGCCGCGGTGTCGGTGGTGTCGCTGGTGTCGCCGCTGCCCGCGAGCGGCCCGGCTGCCACGCCGCTCGCGGCGCTGGTGGCGAATCCGCTCGCCAACCCGGCGCTGCCGCGGCCGGCCGGGCGCCGGGTCACGGGTATCGGCGCCACGCTGCTCTTCGCCAATCGCCAGTATCGCCTCCTGTTCGGCAGCGGCACCGCGGGTCACGAGCAGCTGCTCGCGGGTCGCCAGGCGGCCGACGACTGGATCGGACAGGAAGTGCACGTGCCGGGCATCGACCGCTGGTTCGAGGTGCGCACGCGGCAGATCCGCTGGGTCGACGGGCAGCCGGTGCAGCTGCTGGTCGCGACCGACATCACCGCGCAGCACCACATCCGCGAGTTGCAGGCGCAGCAGGAGGAGCAGCTGCAGCAGAACTCGCGGCTGGTCACGATGGGCGAGATGGCGTCGTCGATCGCGCACGAGCTCAATCAGCCGCTCGCCGCGATCAGCAACTACACCTTCGGGCTCGCGGCCCGCATCCGCCGGGCCCGCGCCGGCGCGGTCGATCCCGAATCCGCTGAGATCATTGAGACGCTGGACAAGACCGCGGCACAGGCCCAGCGCGCCGCGAATGTGATCCGGCGGATCCGCGACTTCGTCAAGCGCAGCGCACCCGAGCGGCGCCGCACGACCGTGGAAGCGATCCTCGGCGACGCGGTTGGTCTTGCCGAGATCGTCGCGAAGCGACAGCGGGTGGCCATCACCACGACCGTCGAGCCCGGGCTGCCCATGATCAGCGTCGACCCGATCCTGATCGAGCAGGTGCTGCTCAACCTGATGAAGAACGGCATCGACGCCATGCGTGACAGCTCGCCGCGCGAGCTGCAGCTGCGCGTGGTCCGCAGCGGCGACCAGATCGAGTTCTCCGTGGCGGATCACGGTCCCGGGCTCAGCCGCGAGATGGAGCGGCGCCTGTTCGAGCCGTTCTACACCACGAAGTCCGAGGGCATGGGCATGGGTCTCAACATCTGCCGCTCCATCGTGGAGTCGCATTCCGGCCGTCTCTGGGTGGAGCCGAACCAGCCGCACGGCTGCGTCTTCCGCTTCGTGCTGCCCACCCTGGAGGATCCCGAGCTGGGACCGGCCATCGGCCCCGGAGGAGAGGTCGACTTGGGGATCGCCCGCCAGGTGGTGGACAATGCCGCCAATACGACATCGGAAGCCACCAGTTCATGACATCGGACACGAACCGCCACGCTGCCGGCAGCGACCCCATGCCCGAGCGCATCGTCTACCTCGTCGATGACGACGAGGCGGTACGCGACTCGCTGCGCTGGCTGCTGGAGGGCAACGGCTTCGTCGTACGCACCTTCGCGAGCGCCGAGGCGTTCCTGCAGGCGTACGATCCGGCCGACTGCGCCTGCCTGGTGCTCGACGTCCGGATGAACGGGATGAGCGGCATCGAGCTGCACGACGAGCTGCTGCGCCGGGAGCACGACCTGCCGCTCATCTTCATGACCGGACACGGCGACGTGCCGATGGCCGTCGCGCGCATGAAGCTCGGCGCGGTCGACTTCCTGGAGAAGCCGTTCGACGACCAGCAGCTCTGCAACACCGTGGCGCTGGCGCTCGAGCATGCGGTCGAGCGGCGCAGCGAGGTGAGCCAGCGCGAGCGCAACCAGACGCTGCTCGGCCGCCTCACGCCGCGGGAGCGCCAGGTGCTGGACCTGATCGCCTCCGGCCGGCTCAACAAGCAGATCGCCGACGACCTCTCCATCAGCATCAAGACCGTCGAAGCGCATCGCGCCAACATCATGGACAAGTTCGAGGTCCGGACAATGGCGGACCTCATGCGCAAGTTCCTCACGGCGCGCAGCCCCTGAGCCACAAGCGGCCGGTCCAAGGCAATCCCGGAGACCCGCAAGATGGATCCATCCGGCATCCTGCATCACCCGGTGTTCGAGAGCGTGGTGCTGCCGCTCGGGCTGGCGTTCGTGCTGGCGGGCATCCTGCGCGGAACCGCCGGGCCGAGCCGGGCCGGCGCCGCGGTCGGTGTCGCCATGGTGGCGAGCATGGTGTGGATGGCCGGCTGGAGCATGCCGGCAAGCGCGATGGAGAAGCTCCCGTGGATCGTCGCGCTCGCCTGGCTCGCCGGCATCGTGCTGGACCGCGGACGCGGCGGCAACTTCCTGCGCTGGCTGGTGCTGCTCGCGTGCTGGCTCGCGGCATCCTGGTGGCTGGGAACCGCGAGCGTTGGACACGCGCTTGCGGCCGGGGTGCTGGGCGCACTGGTGATCGGGCTGCAGTTGCGCAGCGCGCCGGACCGCGCGGATGGGGCGGTGATGGCGATCATCGCCGCACTCGGGCTTGCCGGTCTCGGCTTCCAGGCCGGCTCGCTCGCCCTCTTCCAGCTCGGCCTGATGCTTGCGGCGGCGCTCGGCGGCGCCGCCCTCTGGCTGTGGCCGCGCGCCCGCATCCTCTACGGAACCGCGGCAGTGGCGGTCGCGAGCATCGGCTGGCTGGCGCTCGCGCAGGCCACCGTGCTGCTCTTGCCGGCAAGGCCGGCGGCGCTCGGGCTGCTTGCGCTGGCCTTCGCCGCGGCGGCCATCGCCGCTCCGGTCATTCGCCGCATCGCGGTTCGATCCCGCGGCCTCGCGTCGCCGCTCGTGGTCGCCTTCCTCGCCGCGGCCACCGTGGCCGCCGGGGTTTCCCTCCAGGACGTCGGCGGCCCGGCACCCGGGGAGCTCCAGGCCGGTTCTTCGGCGGGCGCCACCGACGATGCCTACTATCCCGGGAAGTAGCCGTAACCCACGTTCGATCCGCCCCCGCCTGACTCCTGCAAGGAACGCCTGATGATCCGAGCTTTCGCCACCTCAAGCCGCCGCGCCTTGCCCCGCGTCCCCCGCCGCCTGCCTGCGCCGATCCGTCCGCAGGCGGTCCGGGCGCGCCGCCCTTGGCGCAGCGCCGTGGCCGCGCTGTTTCTCCTCGCCACGCCGGGTCTGGTGCTGGCGCAGCCCGCGCGCTTCGACATCGACCCGGAGCATTTTTCCATCGGCTTTCTCGTCTCGCACATCGGCTATGCCGACGTGCTCGGCATGTTTCGCTCCGCGACCGGCAGCTACCAGTACGACGAGAAGACCGGCCAGCTCTCGGACGTGCGGATCGAGGTCGACACGGCCAGCGTCTTCACCAATCACCGCAAGCGCGACGACCATCTCAAGGGACCGGATTTCCTGAACAGCAAGGAGTTCCCGCGAATGGTGTTCACCGCCGCGAGCACAGCGCGCGGCAGCGACAATGCCTTCGAGATCAAAGGCGAGCTCGAGCTGCTCGGTCGCAGGCAACCGCTCACGCTGCAGGCGCGGATGAACAAGCTCGCCAGGTACGAGCTCGGTACCTTCAGCAAGCCGTATGTGATGGGCGTCTCCGCCCGCGGCAGCTTCCGGCGAAGCCCCTACGGCATCACCTATGGGGTCGAGAACGGCTGGGTGGGCGACGAAGTGAAGTTGATCGTGGAGTTCGAGGCCCGGCGCCAGTGATGGGCGGGTGGCGTGTCGCTCCGCCGTGATGACCCGGTCCGGCGTTGCGCCAGGCCTCCAACAGGCCTCCGACAGGCTTCAGTGTGACGACGAGCCCGGGAACAGGCGGGTGCTTCGCCAGGGATGACGTGGCACGGCGCGCTCTGCAAGGCGACGCGATCGCTCGAGTCGCAGCTTCTCCGCGAGCAGGGCCTTGGGCCCGTAGAGCCAGCGCGGCAGCAGGAACCAGGCGACCGCAAGCGCGATCACCAGCAAGTAAAGCAGCAAGGCGGTCAGCAACTGGAGGGCATCCATCATCGACTCCCTGGCACGCCCATCCTCGACCGGACGCGCCCGCGGCGTCAACGCAAACCGCATGCCTGAAGGCTCGGCTGCAACAGTCGGCCGGGCGGTCGTTGCTAACGCCATGAAGCCCGGCCCTGCCGAGCCCCACGTGCACCGGCACGCTACCTGCTAGGCCACCGCGTCGCCATCGACCTCCCCCGCCATGCCCTCGTCCCCCCGCAAGCGCGCGTCGAACGCCGGCTCCGTCAAGTCCTCCAGGACGGCGAGGACCGCCAAGGCCGTCAAGGCCGCAAAGCCCGCCAAGGCGGCAAGGCCCGCCAAGGGTGCAACGGCACCCGCGCCTCCCAAGCCCGCGAAGCGCCCGGCCCGGAAAGCCGACAGCCGCCCGGCGGCGGACAGACCGGCCGGCGAGGAGCCGCTCGCACGCTACCGCGCGAAGCGAAACTTCGAGCGGACGCCCGAGCCCGGGGTGGCGCCGCGCAAGCTGTCCCGGTCCGGCCCCGCACGGCCGCGGGCGCCGGCGTTCGTCATCCAGAAGCACTGGGCGCGCCGGCTCCACTACGACTTCCGGCTCGAGCACGGCGGCGTCCTGCTCAGCTGGGCGGTGCCCAAGGGGCCCAGCTTCGATCCGGCCGACAAGCGCCTTGCCGTGCATGTGGAGGATCATCCGGTCGAGTACGGCGGCTTCGAGGGGGCGATTCCCGCGGGCGAGTACGGCGCGGGCGACGTGATCGTCTGGGACCGCGGGACCTGGGAGCCGCTGGTCGATCCCGACCAGGGCATGCGGGACGGCAAGCTGGTGTTCGCCCTGCATGGGGAGAAGCTCGCCGGCCAGTGGGAGCTGATTCGCACCAGGAAGGTGGAGAGCGGCAAGGAACAGTGGCTGCTCTTCAAGAAGCGGGATGCCTGGTCGCGCCCGCGCGCCGAATACGACGTGATCACCGCGCTGCCGGACAGCGTGGTGACGCATCCGCTCGGACCGGTGGAATCGCGCGAGCCGCGGGCAGAGGCCGATGGTGGCGATCCGCCTGCCCGTCCGACGCGCAGGCGTGCCGCCGCACCGAAGTCCGGGACGGATCTTGCGCAGGCGCCGCGTGCCGCGCTGCCCAGGGCACTCGAGCCGCAACTCGCCCGGCTTGTCGAGTCGGCGCCTGCCGGCGGCGACTGGATCGTGGAGCCCAAGTACGACGGCTATCGGGTGCTTGCGCGGATCGAGGACGGCAAGGCGCGACTCTTCACCCGTCGCAGCC
Organism: Pseudomonadota bacterium; assembly: GCA_023389175.1. Taxonomy (GTDB): domain Bacteria; phylum Pseudomonadota; class Gammaproteobacteria; order Burkholderiales; family Burkholderiaceae_E; genus Lautropia. Next base: position 10,181 of record JAEWEW010000225.1, read on the forward strand.
TCGATTGGACCGACCGCATGCCGTCGCTGGCACGCGCCTTCGGCAAGCTCGCCGTCGACAGCGCCTGGATCGACGGCGAGATCGTCGTCAACGACGCCGAAGGCATGGCCGACTTCAACGCGCTGCAGAACGCGCTCGACGAGTCGCGCAGCGAACGCATCGTCTTCTTCGCCTTCGACCTGCCGTTCCTCGACGGCCGCGACCTGCGGCGCCTGCCGCTGCGTGCCCGGCGCGCCGCGTTGGAGCGGCTGGTGCCCGAGGGCGCGGGCGACGGCCGGATCCGCTTCAGCCGCGACTTCGAGGCGCCGCCGAGCCAGATGCTGGAGGCGGCCTGCCAGCTCGGGCTCGAGGGCATCATGCTGAAGCGCGCCGATGCCCCCTACGCATCCACCCGCAGCGACGCCTGGCTGAAGCTCAAGTGCTCCCAGCGCCAGGAGTTCGTGGTGGGCGGATTCACCGATCGCCAGGGCGCGCCCAAGGAGGTCGGTGGCCTGCTGCTCGGATACTACGAGGACGGCAAACTGCGCCACGCCGGCAACGTCGGCACCGGTTGGGACGCCGGCACCGCGCGCAGCCTGCGTGCGGCGCTGGCCAGGCTGGAGACGGACAAGCCGCCGTTCGACGGCGGCGTGGCGGGCCCGGGGCGATGGTCCCGCCGGGCGGCCGGCGGCGAGCACTGGGTTCGCCCGGAGATGGTGGTGGAGGTCGCCTTCTCCGGATGGACTCCGGACGCCCGGCTGCGCCACCCGTCCTTCAAGGGCGTGCGCGAGGACAAGCCGCCGAAGGAGGTGATTCGCGAAGCCCCGGCCCGCCTCGGGCGGGCCGCTGCGGGCAACGGCGATGCCGGCCGAAGCCACCCGGCCGCATCGCCCGCCGGCACCTCGCGCGCGCGGGACGGCAAGACCCGCGCGGCCGGCGTCAGCATCAGCAATCCCGAGCGCGTGGTGGATCCGGAAAGCGGCCTCACCAAGCTCGACCTGGTCCGCTACTACGAAGCCGTGGCCGATCGCATCCTGCCTCACCTGCGGGAGCGGCCGGTGTCGCTGGTGCGGGTACCGGAGGGCATCGGCAGCGAGCACTTCTTCCAGAAGCATCCCGAGTCCCGCATGCCGGGGCTGACCACGCTCGACCCATCGCTCTGGCCAGGCCATGGCCCGCTGCTCTCGGTCGAGAGCGTCGAGGCGCTGGTGAACGCCGCGCAGATGAACGTGATCGAGTTCCACACCTGGAACTCGACCGTGCGGCATATCGACCAGCCGGACCACATGGTGTTCGATCTCGATCCCGGCGAAGGCGTGGAGTGGAAGCACCTGCAGGAGGCCGCCCTGCTGGCCCGCACCCTGCTGGAAGAGCTCGGCCTGCGCAGCTGGCTCAAGACCAGCGGCGGCAAGGGGCTGCATATCGTCGTTCCGGTCGCACCGCGCTTCGACCACCGCGTGATCAAGGGATTCACCCGGGCGGTGGTGCTGCATCTTGCCCGCACCATCCCGTCGCGCTTCGTCGCGCGCAGCGGCGCGGCCAACCGCAAGGGCAAGATCTTCGTCGACTACCTGCGCAACGGCCACGGACAGACGACCGTGTCGGCCTTCTCGGCCCGGGCCCGGCCCGGCCTGGGCGTCTCCATGCCGGTGGCCTGGGAGGACCTCATGTCCCTGCGCGCAAGCGCCCAGTGGACCGTGGCCAACGCCCGGGAGCACCTCAGCTTCGAACGGGCCGACCCCTGGGCCGAGTACTTCTCGGCCCGGCAGCCGCTCGCCGGCGCGATGAAGATCCTCGGCTATGACGCCACGCCCCCTGCCGCCCGGCGGCGCGCTGGTGTAGATTGACCGGATCGCGCCGCGCGCCCCGAGCAGGAATGCCCATGCCCGCCCGTTCGCTTGCCTCGCTGACCCTCGGCTTCGGGCTCGTCTCGATCCCGGTCAAGGTCTACTCCGCCACCGAAAGCTCGGCCACCGTCCGCTTCAACCTGCTCTCCAAGGACGGGGCCCGGCTCAAGCAGCAGTACGTCTCGGAGAAGGACGGCACGGTGGTGGATCGCTCGGACATGGTGAAGGGCTACGAGTTCGAGAAGGGCCGCTACGTGCTCTTCTCCCCGGAGGAGCTCAAGGCGCTGCAGGAGAGTCCCAGCCAGACCATCGACATCGTCGCCTTCATTCCCGAGAAGGCGGTGGATCCGATCTTCTACGACAAGGCCTACTTCCTCGCACCGGACAAGCGGGGCGGCAAGCCGTACACGTTGCTCATGGAGGCGATGCGCAAGAGCGGCCGCTGCGCGCTCGCCCGGTGGGCCTGGAAGGGCAAGCAGTACGTGGTGCAGGTCCGTGCTGCCGAGGATGGCCTGGTGCTGCAGCAGCTGCTCTATGCCGACGAAGTACGGTCGCTGAAGGAGCTGGACATCGAGAAGGTGTCGGTTTCCGACGGCGAGCTCAACCTGGCGCTGCAGTTCATCGAGCAGATCTCCGAGGACGACTACGATCCCGCGGCCTACGAGGACGAGGAGAAGAAGCGGATCCTCGCGAGCATCGACGAGAAGATCGCCGGCAAGGAGATCGTCGCCACCGAACCGAGCGAGGCACCGGCTTCCGCCCAGGTGATCGACCTGGTCGAGGCGCTGCGCGCGAGCCTGGCCCAGCGCGGCGGCAAGGCGGCCCCGGCGCCCGCCCGCGCCGCAGCCAAGGCCGCCCCCGCGGCACCGGCACCGGAGCGCAAGGCGGTCCGACGTGCCCAGCGGCCCAAGGAAGCGCCCGCGCCCGCCCGCAAGCGCGCCAGCAACAGTAAGTGACGCGGAAGGCTGGTCGAGGAAACGCCGGGCCGCCCCAAGTCCCTTCGACCCCCTCCGGGGACGGGCCGGGCGATGACCGGCCCTACACCCTGCGCAGCATCGGCCAGATGCTGGGCCTGTCCCGTGCGGTCATCACCGGCCTGATCGAGGCCGGGTTCGTCACGCCGGCGCGCGGGCCGCGCAATGCGTATCGCTTCAGCTTCCAGGACGTGGTCCTGCTGCGCATGGCGCACGGGCTGCGCGCTGCCCGCATCCCGCCGCGCCGGATCGTCCGTTCGCTGCAGCGCCTGCGTGCCGCCCTGCCCCGCGAGCTGCCGATGACCGGCCTGCGCATCAGCGCCGTCGGCGGCGACGTGGCGGTGCGCGACGGCAGCCGGCAGTGGGAAGCGGAGAGCGGGCAACTGCTAATGGACTTCGAGGTGGCGCCGGTACAGGGTTCCGTCGCCTTCCTGCCGCGGGAGCCGCGCGAGGCGCAGCCGCCTGCCCGGGAGGAGCACGCGGCCGACGACTGGTTCGTCCATGGCGAAGAGCTGGAAGCCTCGGGCGCGACCGCCGCCGCCGAAGCCGCCTATCGCCGAGCCGTCGCGCTGGCGCCGGACCATGCCGACGCCTGGCTCAACCTGGGCGCGATGCTCTGCGACGCGGGCCACTGCGCCGAGGCGATCGCCGCATACGACCAGGCCCTCGACCACTGCCCTGACGCGCCGCTGCTGCACTACAACCGCGCCATCGCGCTGGAGGATGCCGGCCGCCCGGGCGAGGCGCTGGCCGCCTACGACGCGAGCCTGCGGCTCGCGCCGGACCTGGCCGACGCCCACTTCAACGCGGCGCGGCTGCACGAGCGGCTCGGCAACGAGCAGAAGGCGTTGCGTCACCTGAGCGCGTACCGGCGGCTTCAACGCTAGGCGATGTCACTCTGCGGTGGCGGGCTCGATCACGGCCGCCACTCGCGAGATCCGGCTTGCGGGAAAGCCGGATCGGCGAGCATGCTCCTCGATTGACGCCTCTTCGCGCGCGAGGTAAATACAGTAGAGCCGGTCGGCCGTGACATAGCTTTGGATCCACTGTAGCCCCGGCGCAAGGCCGTCGACCACATCGCACGATTTCTTGGACGCCTCCCGCAGTTGCTCAGGTGTCAGGCTTCCGGCTCCGAGAATGTCCCGTTCGATCACGAATTTCGGCATGATGCACTCCTGGTCAGGTCGGTTTGAATCATGTGAGGCGGTTCGCCATCGCGCGTGCGCTCGACGACGCCGTCAGCATTGCGCGATCCGCGCGGCATGACCATGACCGGGACGCCTGAGCCCATGATCGGCGCACCGGCGCGCAGGGCCGCGGACCGTGCGGCCCTGCTCGCTGATGTGCTGCGGCACATCCGCCTCACGGGATCCGTCTTCCTGACGGGCGAGTACTCGTCAGCCTGGGCGCTGGACTCGCCCGATTCCTCCGACATCATCGAGATGCTGGCCCCGCAGGCACGCCGCCTGATCCTGTTTCACTTCGTGCGGGAGGGTGAGGCCTGGTTCGGCGCGGGCGGGAAGCGTGTCGAAGCGGTCGCAGGCGAGCTGGTGGTCCTGCCTCATGCGCACCGGCATACGATGGGCAGCCGCGAGCCGGCGGTGCCGGTGCCGATCGCCGGGCTCCTGCCGCCCCTGCCTTGGGATACCGTGCCGGTCTGTCGTTGCGGTGGCGGGGGCGCCGCGACGCGCGTCATCTGCGGATACCTCCAGAGCGACGAGCCGCTGTTCAACCCGTTCTTGCGGCAACTGCCGCCGATCTTTCGCGTGACGCCGCCGCGCGGGCCCATGGCCGGATGGATCGATGCCTGCGTGGACTACGCGTTGCACCGGAGCGGACAGTCGGCACAAGTCGACGCCACGCTGATGGCGCGCCTGCCCGAGCTGCTCCTCGCCGAGATCCTCCGGCTCTAATGTGAGCAACATCCGGGTACGCAAGGCTGGCTCGCCGCCATCGCGGACCCGGTGGTCGGCCGGGCGCTCTGCATCATGCACGCGGAGCCGGCCGCGTCCTGGACTGTCGAGGAGCTCGCACGGCGGGCCGCCACGTCTCGGTCCGTGCTGGACGAGCGCTTCCGCCACTTGCTGGGACAGCCGCCGATCCGCTACCTTGCCGAATGGCGGATGCAGCTGGCCACCGACTTGTTGCGGGACACGAGGATGAAGATTGCGGCGGTCGCCGAGCGGGTCGGCTATGCGTCCGAGGAGGCATTCAGCCGGGCCTTTCAGCGCCACGTCGGCTGCGCGCCGGCGCACTGGCGCGATTCGGCGGGGGACCAGCGGAACGTCGCGCCTGCGGGCGCGGGGCCAGCCAACCGCTGACGGCGGCACTGCCGAAGGGCGTGGTAAGATGCTGCCCGTTGCGCCCGTAGCTCAGTTGGATAGAGTACTTGGCTACGAACCAAGGGGTCGTGGGTTCGAATCCTGCCGGGCGCGCCAAAAAAGCTGAACGAAATCAAGGGCCTGGAGCTTCGGTTCCAGGCCCTTTTTCTTTGCGCTGGACCCTTGGAAGCAGTTGTACCACCCTTGCCGCTCAGATCCGCCTGCGCCCACCTCATGATGATCCGCCGAAGCTGAAGGAGGTCGCTCCCGCCCGGAGAAAGCCGGTGCCTGGCTTTGGCAGCAAGGACGCCGCGCTTGTCGGCATTCACCCAAGGCACCAGAGCGCACCGATATCTTGCCGGTTGATGGCTGACTGGGTGACGCCAATCTCTACACGACACAGCTGCAAGCTGGCCTTGGCTCGGTCGGTACGCGGGTGGGTACATGCGCGCCACCAACGACCATGCACTTGCCTTCGTCGAGCGCGGCATCAATGTCGCCAACTCAGTCGGGCGCTGATCCGAGACGACAGTGCGGCGCGGCCGCTTCTTGAGCGTGGACGATTGCAGACCGAGGCGCATGTCGGCCCGTAGTCGGCCGCGGCATCTGAAGGCACTGTAGACAACCGGCGTACGGAGCGACAGAATTGCAGTTCCGCTCGATCGCGACGGCGCTGGAACTCGGCAAGGTCAGGTCAGGCGCTGGACGATCTAGGCGTTCTCCCGGAAGCGTCAATGCGTTCTCCCGGAGGCGTCAACGCGTTCTCTCGGATGCATCGTGCCTTCCTTTTGGAGGGGTCAGTGAAATCCAGCCGGGGATGCGTTCAAACCGCTATGAAGGCCGCGCGCGCGTGGGCGCCGGTCGCAGCCGTCACGCTCGGACCATTTGCCGTTTCCTCGCCGCCCACTGTTGCCGCGACAGCGGGAGCCGAGCCCGCTGCGGAAACCCGGGCCGCGCCGCCGGTAACCCCCGCTCTCACCCTTGCCGACACTGGGCTGTATCTTGACGGTTCACCGGACCGGATACATCCCGACAACCTCGAATTCACACCCCGGTACTCGTTATGGGCCGACGGCGCCACCAAACGCCGGTGGCTCAACCTGCCGGCCGGTACCTACATCGATGCGACCCGTCCCGACGCCTGGGAGTTTCCCCCTGGTACCCGACTGTGGAAGGGGTTCTCCGTGGACGGCCGGCGTATCGAGACCCGCCTGATCGAACGTCGCGCCGACAAGTCCTGGAGTTACCTGAGCTACGTGTGGAACGCCGATGGCAGCGACGCCGTGCTCGTCCCGGCGCGGGGAGTGGCTTTGAGCGACATCGGAGGACCGGCCGGGCGCTACGCCATACCCTCGCGTCGAGATTGCGTCGTTTGCCACGAAGGGGCGGCAGTACCGATACTGGGGTTCAGCGCGGTTCAGCTTTCCCGCAAACGGGATCCGTCGACCGAAGTCCTGGTCGACAGGTCGCTCGTGGACCTGGAGGGCCTGGCGGCGAAGGGGTGGCTGCGTAACCTGCCGCCGACTTGGCTGGTGCGGCCGCCGCAGATCGCAGCACGTTCGACCGTCGAGCGGGCTGCACTCGGGTATCTGCATGCCAACTGCGGCCATTGTCACAACCACAACGGCTCGCCGGCGGCGGTGCGACTCGTGCTGGCCCAGACCGCAGAATCCCCGGAAGAAAGCAGGGAGCGCGTGCTGAGGTCCGCGGTTCACGCCCGAAGCAGCTTCCGCCCCCCCGGTGCGTCCGGCGAAGTGCTGCTGATCGTACCGGGCCGTCCGCAAGACAGCATGATCGATTGGCGGATGCGCTCGCGCCATCCCCTCCACCAGATGCCGCCCCTGGGCACTCTCGTGCCCGACCCCGAGGGAACCGACTTGATTGCGCGCTGGATATCCACCGACCTACAACCAACCCAGGAGTCCGCGAGATGAATCGTCCGCGTCCGACAGCCTCCACCATCAAGGCTGCTCTCGCTTATGGCATTGCCGTCGTCGGGGCGCTTCACCTGGGCGCCCCTCCAGCCCGTGCAGCCGACAGCAGGGTCGAGCGCGGGGAATACCTGGTGAACACCAGCGGCTGTCACGACTGCCACACGCCGTTGATGATGGGCAAGGACGGTCCGGAGCCCGACATGACGCGCATGCTGTCTGGACACCCCGCCTCGCTGCAGATGCCGCCCGTGCCGCCCCTGCCCGAGGGACCGTGGCAAGTCGTGGCATCGGCCACCAACACGGCGTGGGCAGGTCCGTGGGGGGTCAGCTTCACGAAGAACCTGACGCCGGATGCCGATACCGGGCTCGGCCAATGGACGTTGGACAACTTCGTCCAGACGTTCCGCACCGGTCGACGCCAAGGACGCGGCAGGGTGATTCTGCCGCCGATGCCAATCCCGGCTTACAAGAACTTCAACGACGCGGATCTCGAGGCGATATACACGTACCTGCGGTCGATTCCTCCGATCCGCAACGCTGTGCCAGAACCGATCGCCGCCGAACCAGCCAGCACCGCAGTGAAGAAGTGATCCCCTGGCCCGCAGAACTCTGACTTGGGACCCACCGCTGCGTCCAGGCAAGGAGACATCCTCGTGAAGCTCTACTACCACCCCATCTCGACCACCAGCCGTCCCATCATGCTATTCGCCGCGGAGAACGGCCTTGACCTGGAGATGCAGGTCGTGGACCTTTTCAAGGGGGAGCATATGCAGCCGCCCTACTCGAAGCTCAATCCCAACCGGCTGGTGCCGACGCTCGAGGACGGCGACTTCATCCTCACCGAGAATTCGGCGATCCTGAAGTACCTTGCCGACAAGATCGACTCGCCCGCCTATCCCAAGGACCTGCAGCGGCGCGCTCGCGTCAATGAGCGCATGGACTGGACCAGCACCCAGCTGTGCAGCGATCTCGTGTATGCGCTCGTCTACCCGCAGATCTTCGACACGCACAAGCGGCGCAGCGACGAAGCGCAGGCTGCCACGCTCGAGCGTGGCAGAGAGCGGGCGAAGGCGTGGCTCAAGGTCCTCGACGAGAACGTGCTCGGCGAAGGCAACAGGTACCTGTGCGGCGATGAGATCACCATTGCCGACTACCACGCGTCGTCGTATGTCGCACTCGCCGAAGTGATCGGCAGCGACCTGTCCGCCTACCCGAACGTCAGGCGATGGCTTGGACGCATGAAGGCGCTGAAGTCCTGGCCCGAGGTTAACAAGGTGATCGATGGATTTGCTGAATCGCTCAAGGGCAAGGCCATGGTTTCTGTCTGAAGAAACGCAGACTACAACGCCTCGAAGTGGAGGAACGCATGATCCGCAAACTGCACCACAGTGCCTACCGCTGCCGGGACTCGGAAGAGACCCGGCAGTTCTATGAGGAGTTCCTCGGCCTGCCGCTGGTCGGAACGATAGAGATCAGCGAAAGCAAGACCGGGCGGGCAACGCGCACGCTGCATACCTTCTACCGTCTGGACGACGGTTCGCACCTGGCATTCTTCGAGTCGCTCGACATGCCGTTCGAATTCAAGAAGCAGCACGACTTCGACCTGCACATCGCGCTGGAGGTCGGCTCCGACGCGCTGCAGACGATGCTGGCCAAGGGGCACGCAAATGATGTCGAAGTCCGCGGACCATCCAATCACGGCATGATCGACTCCATCTACTTTCGGGATCCGAACGGCTACGTCATTGAGTTGTGTGCCAAGCGTGCCAATCACGATGACCTGATGAATCCGATGCGCAACGGCGCCCGCGAGAAATTGCAGCGCTGGACGGACGCGAAGGCGAGTCAGCCGTCGTGAGGCCTGGGTCCCGCATCCGCTCGTGCTGTCCGAAGCCGCAGCCCCCGGCGGGCAGTCAGGCGGGAACGTAGGTCAACCGGATCACGTCCTCCCCGATGCGGTCACTGCTCGTCAGGCGCAGCGGCGGCCGCGGGCCGGCGAAGTACGGCTTGCCGTGGCCGAGCACCACAGGGTGCAGGTAGATCCGGTACTCGTCGATCAGGCCAAGGTCGGTCAGGCTCTTCGCCAGGTCCGGGCCTGCAACTTCGATCTCCCCGTCCCGCTCCGCCTTCAGCCTGCGGATCGCGCCTTCCAGGTCACGGTCCACCAGGCTCGCGTTAGGGCCGACCGACTGCAACGAGCGCGATACCACCCACTTCGGTTGGTTGCGCCACGCCGCCGCGAAGGCCTGCTCATCCGCATCCCATTCGGGGTGCTCATCGTCCCAGTAACGCATGACCTCGTACATGCGCCGTCCGTATACGCTGCCCGACTGTGCCCGCGCCTCGTCGATGAAGTGGCGGAACAGCGTCGGGCCCGGCGCAAACGCCGTGTGGTCGACGTAGCCGTCCAGGGACTGGTTCATTCCGAATACGAGCTTGGCCATCGAGAGAATGCTCCTTGCGGTTCGAGAACGTCCTTTACGGTTCGAGTCCAGGCTGAGCCAGCCATGCTCGATTGACACGGTCGACCGGCCCGATGACCATGGCTGCTCCGAAGCCTACTGCCAGGAGCGCACGGATGTCACACGATGCGTTGATCGATCGCTACTGCGAAGCATGGTCGCATGACGACCCGGACCAGCGCCGCCAGGCGCTTCGGGACTGTTGGGGTGACGGTGCGGTGTACTCGGATCCGACCGCCCTTGTCGAGGGCGCGGACGCGCTTGCAGCCCATATCACCCGCCTACGCGAGCGGATGCCGCAGATGAAGATCGCCCGCACCAGCCAGGTCGACGCACATCATGACAGCGCTCGCTTCAGCTGGGGGCTGACCTCGAACGGGGCACCGGCGGTCGATGGGATCGACTTCGTCACGATCAAGGACGGCAGGATCACATCGGTAACCGGATTCCTGGGGCCTTTGAAGGCGGCCACGAGCTGACACCTTGCCGGGTTCGGGAGCGGGTGCTCCTGCTCCGGAAGCGATGTGGCCGGTTCACCGCTGGCCGTCGGGGCCGCCACTGACCGCGAGCATGATCCATTCGCCCGCTTCGTCGCGAAGGTAGACCTCGGTCCAGCGACCGGCTACCGGACTCGCCTCGATCTCCTCTGCAACAACCCGCGCGGTGTAGCTGTAGTGGATCACGCCCGCCCGTCCGTCGAAGACCTGGATGGCGAGAGGCGTCAGCTCGTAGTCCAGGATCCGGGGTGAACCCGGACCGATCGACGCGACGGCGGCCTCCCGGTCATGCGGCCGCTCGCTGCTGGTGACCCAGCCCACGTAGGCCGGATGAAGGGCAGCACGAACCGGCGCGGCCTCGCCGCTGCGAGCCAGCTCCCAGAGCTGCTCGCAGCGCCGCCACAACTCCAGCTGCTCGACGGACAGCGTGCCGAAGTCCAATGCCTACGCCCGGGGTTTATCCAGGGGCCTCATCGCAGGTCAGCGGATCGCCACCGGGTTGATCATCGACTGCACCGCGCCCTTGTACTTGTTGTGCCCCAGGACGAACATGAACTCATGGACCTTGTCCTTCGCGAGCTTCTCGGTGTTCATGTTCTCCAGGATGTAGATTCCGTTCCGGGCAAGCAAAATCTGGTGGACCTCGAAGGTGCCGACCCCTTCCTCGAACGGTATGGCCTCGACGCCCCAGGTGTCGGCACCAACCGCCATGACGTTCCTGGACGCGAGATAGAGCGCGCCGTCCTTGCCGAGGCCGGGCTCCACGCTGCCGTACCGCTTCGGATCGGACTCGATGAGGCTCAGCCATCCCGAGTGGAAGATCACGACGTCGCCCTCGCGGATCTCCACGCCCTGCTTCTTCGCCGCGCCCTCGATCTGCTCGCGGTTGTACGCGGTGCCCTCCTTGACCACGTCGGTGCCGAAGAAGGCTGCCATGTCGAGCAGCACACCGCGCGCCACCATGGGCGGGACCTTCTCGACCCCGAGCTTGGTCAGGCCGGTCGGCTGGGCGAAGTCCGCGACCTTGTGTCCGTTGTAGTGGACGTTGTCGATGCCGATATGGCCCAGCCCGTCGAGCTGGCTGCCGATGCCGATCCAGCAGCTCAGGATGTCGTCGTTGTAGGTGGTCTTGGTCGGTCCGAGCGAGCCGCCGGCCTGCTGTCCTGGCTGCACCACGTAGAGCTTGCAGTCGCGCGGCGGGAAGGCGGGCGTGGTTGGCGATACCGTGATGCCGAGCTCGTAGACCTTGCCGGTCTTGACCAGCTTCGCAGCCTCGACGATCCGCTGGGGCGTCATGTGGTTCGCGGCCCCGATCTCGTCGTCCGCCCCCCATTTCGACGGGAACCAGCTGCCGGACTGCGGCGCGCCGGCGGACGCCGGCTGCTGCCCGTATGCCGGATGGACGGCGGTTGCGGAGAACGTGGCGGCGGCAAGAAGCTGCACGGCCCGAGTCACGATCGACGACGTCGTCTGCATGTTGGATCTCCTGTCATTGTGCTTGCCCCCCGACTGCGGAAGCGCCGCCATCATGCGAGCGGTGTCCTGGGCCGTCAACGAAGGGCGCGACGGCCGCGTGCCCTTTCGGCCCGGGATCCGGCTGTCGCGATCCCGCCCGCGGCCGGTCCGCCCGGACGGCGCCGCTCGTAGGATTCCCTTGGTACAGTCCGGCTGGCCGACCGCTGCGCCGGCACTCGAGGGAGGCCCGGGGAATGATCCAGACGCACTTCGCCGACGTGGGCGACGTCACGCTGCACTACGCCACCGCGGGCGCCGGCCCGGCGCTGGTCCTGCTGCACGGCTGGCCCCAGAGCTGGCGCTGCTGGCGCGAGGTGATTCCGCTGCTTGCGCCGCAGTACACGGTGATTGCCCCTGACCTGCGCGGGCTGGGACGCTCGTCGCTCGCGACCGACGGCTACGCCAAGCGGCTGGTGGCGCAGGACGTCTGGAGGCTCGTGCACGACGTGCTGGGTCACCGAGAATTCTTCCTGGCCGGGCACGACTGGGGCGGGCCCACCGCCTTCTCGCTCGCGCTCGATCATCCGGAGGCGGTTCGCAAGCTCGCGATCCTGGACGTGGCGATACCCGGCGACGGCCATCCGAACATCAGCCAGGGCGGGCAGCGCTGGCATCATGCCTTCCACCAGACCGACGAGCTGCCGGAGCAGCTCACCGCCGGCCGCGAGGGGTTGTACCTCGGCTGGTTCTATCGCAACTACGGTCACGCTCCGGACGTGCTGGATCCGGCGGAGATCGCGGAGCATGTCGCGCTCTACTCGCGTCCAGGCCGCATGAACGCCGGGTTCGGCTACTACCGGGCGCTTGCGCAGGACATCGCGGACAACCGCGAACGGCTCGCGAAGCTCGAAGGCGGGAAGCTCGCGATGCCGGTGCTCGCGCTCGGCGGGGACAGCGGCTGGGGGCGGCGGACCGAGGTGCTCGAGTCGGTCTCGAGGGTGGCCCATGCCGCTTCCGGCGGCGTGGTCAGCCGCTGCGGCCACTGGATGCCGGAGGAGCAACCCGGGGAGGTCGCGACCCGGCTCGGCGCGTTCTTCCGTTGATGGGCGCCCGCGCTCCCTCGCGCTTGCGCTGCGACCGATAATCCGTCGCGATCCCCTTCTCCCGGGATGCATGAATGCCAAGTGTTGCCGTCCGCCCTGCCGAAGAACGGCTCTACGCGATCCTGACGGGCGAACCCGACGATCGCGTCTGCCTCGACATTCCGGAGTCGAGCTGTCACGAGCAGCCGCGCAACTTCCTCAAGCATGTCGCAAGCCTGGTCGCAACGCGCACCGCCGACGGGCTGCTCGATGCACGGCTGGTGCTGGCCTGGCTGATGGGCACGCTCGGCGCGCCGCCGTTCATGGTCGGAATGCTGGTTCCGATCCGGGAAGCCGGTGCGCTCCTGCCGCAGCTGGTGATCGCGGCCGCCATCCGGGCGTTGCCGATCCGGAAGTGGGTGTGGGCAGCGGGAAGCGCCGTCCAGGGCCTCTGCGCGATCGGCATGGCCGCCGCGGCGTTCCTGCTCGACGGCCCTGCCGCCGGCTGGATGATCCTCGCGCTGCTGGCCGTGCTCGCCGTGGCCCGCAGCGCCTGCTCGATCGCCCACAAGGACGTCCTCGGCAAGACGCTCTCGAAAGCCACCCGGGGGACGGCCTCCGGGACCGCGAGCTCGGTGTCGGCGATGCTGATCCTGGTATTCGGCGCGCTGCTCGGCACCGGCCTGCTGGAGCGTTCGGTTGGCGTGATCGCCGCCGCGCTGTGCGTTGCCGGCCTGCTGTGGATCGTCGCGGCGCTGTCGTTCGCCTCGCTCGCCGAGGAGCCCGGTGCCACCGAAGGTGGCCGCAACGCGCTCACCATGGCGATCGCGCAGTTCGGGCTGCTGCGGGCGGATCCGCAACTCGCCCGCTTCACCATCGTCCGCTGCCTGCTGCTGGCGGTCCCTCTTGCGCCACCCTTCCTGGTGGCCCTCGAAGGCGGCGCGTCGGGAGCGTCGGGCGTCGAGCTGGGGCCGCTGGTGATCGCATCGGCGCTCGCCAACATCTCGAGCGGCTATGTCTGGGGGCGGTTCGCGGACAAGTCGAGCCGCCGGGTGCTGGTCGTTTCTGCCTGGATCGGCGCGCTGAGCCTCGCGATTGCGACGCTGATCGGCGCCGGACTGGGCGCCTGGGCGGGGCTGACCGTCTCGTCGATCCTGGTGGTGCCCATCCTGGTATTCGTGCTGACGATCGCCGAGCAGGGCGTCAAGCTCGGACGGACCACCCACGTGGTCGACATGGCAAGTCCCGAGCGCCGGGGCGCCTACACCGCGCTTTCGAACACCATCAGCGGCGTCGTGATGCTCGGCGCCGGCGTCTTCGGAATCATCGCGCAGATGTACGGCAGCGTGGCCGTCCTGGCCCTGTTCGGCGCCCTCTGCCTGGTGGGCGTGTGGCTCGCCAGCGGCCTGGAGGAAGTCCAGCGCGCATAGCCGGGCCTCACGCCATCGGAGGACCAGCGAGGGATTCGCGCACGAACCGGTCGCGGGACTCGGAATCCGGCGACACGCCGTGGGCGGCGCACCAGCTTGCGAACCGGTCCGGATCGATATCCACGCGCACCGGCTCCATGCCCTGGCGGCGGAGCTCGCGCTCCATCCGGGCGGCCTTCTGCCGCCAGCTGGCATGGGTCTTGGGAAACGAGATGCCATCGGCCATGACATCCCGGATGCGGTCGTACAGCTCGGACCGGTACCAGGCGATTCCTACGACGACTCCGGGCGACGTGGACATGACGTGCTCCGCAATCCGGCCGGCAACCGCTCGCTCGGGCCTGCCGGCCCTGCGCCATTCTGCTGCCGCTCCAGCACGTCGGCAAGGGGCAATGCACAAGCCCGCCGCGCTCAGCGCTTGATCTGGTACCCGGTTCTGAAGATCCACCACACGGCGCCGAGGCAGAGCGCCAGGAACACCAGGATCATCACCAGGCTGGTCGCCACGCCGACATCGGCGAGCTCGTAGAAGCTCCAGCGAAAGCCGCTGATGAGATAGAGCACCGGATTCACCAGCGCAACCTGCTGCCAGAAGGCCGGCAGCATATCCACCGAGTAGAAGCTGCCGCCAAGGAATGCGAGCGGCGTCACGATGAGGAGCGGGATGATCTGCAGCTTCTCGAAGTTGTCCGCCCAGATGCCGATGATGAACCCGAACAGGCTGAAGGTGACGCAGGTCAGGAACAGGAAGGCCAGCATCCAGAACGGATGGGCGATGCGCACCGGCACCAGCAGCGACGCGGTCGCGAGGATGATCAGCCCGAGGATCATCGACTTGGTTGCGGCCGCGCCGACGTAGGCGATCACGATCTCGATGGTGGAGATCGGCGCCGAAAGCAGCTCGTAGATCGTGCCGGTGAACTTCGGGAAGAAGATGGCAAAGGACGCGTTCGAGATGCTCTGGGTCAGCAGCGACAGCATGATGAGCCCGGGCACGATGAACGAGCCGTAGGGAACCCCCTGGATCTCGCTGATGCGCGAGCCGATAGCGGTGCCGAAGACCACGAAGTAGAGCGAAGTGGAGAGCACCGGCGACACCACGCTCTGGAGCAGCGTGCGGCCGGTGCGGGCCATCTCGAACTTGTAGATGGCGCGGATGGCGGGGAGGTTCATGTGGGGGGTCCGATTCGGGTCGGCTTCGGGTCGGATGCGGGACGGTTGCGGAACGGTTGGATCGGCCGGGCCGGATACGGACGGCGCTCAGGCCGGCCGGTTCACCAGGTCGACGAAGATGTCCTCCAGCGAGCTCTGGCTTGTGTGCAGGTCCCGGATCGCGATGCCCTCGCGGGTCAGTGCGCCGAGCAGCGGACCGACACCGCTTTCCGCCCCCTTGGCGTCATAGCCATAGACCAGCTGCATGCCGTCGGCGGCCACCTCCATCCCGTAGTCCGCCAGGCCGGGCGGGATCGCGGCGATCGGCTCGGCCAGCTCCAGCACCAGGTGCTTGCGTCCGAGCTTGCGCATCAGCTCGGCCTTGTCCTCCACCAGCAGGATCTCGCCGTGGTTGATGACGCCGACGCGGTCGGCGATCTCCTCGGCCTCCTCGATGTAGTGGGTGGTCAGGATGATCGTGACGCCGTTGGCGCGCAACTCGCCGATGAGCTGCCACATTCCGGCCCGCAGCTGCACGTCCACGCCGGCGGTGGGCTCATCCAGGAACAGGATGCGCGGCTCGTGGGAGAGCGCCTTGGCGATCAGCAGGCGCCGCTTCATGCCGCCCGAGAGCGTCATGACCTTGTTGTCCCGCTTGTCCCACAGCGAGAGGTCCCGCAACACCTTCTCGATGTAGGCCGGGTCCGGCCGCCGTCCGAAGAGCCCGCGGCTGAAGCTGACCGTGTCGCGGACGGACTCGAACGCATCGGTGGTGAGCTCCTGCGGTACCAGTCCGATCAGCGAGCGGGTGGCGCGATAGTCGCGCACGACATCGTGCCCCGCCACCATCACCCGCCCCTCGCTCGGATTCACGAGTCCGCAGATAATGCTGATAAGCGTCGTCTTGCCTGCGCCGTTCGGGCCCAGGAGGGCGAGGATCTCGCCTTCCCGGATGGCGAGATCCACCCGCTTCAGTGCCTTGAAGCCCGACGCGTAGGTCTTGGACAGTCCTTCGATCTGGATCAGCGTCGGCATGGCCGTGAATGTACCGTCTGGCGCGGGAGGCCGCAAAACCTCGTGGGCATGACTCTTGCGTAACCCTTTTGGTGGATTCTCCCAACCTATGCCTGCTTCACTTCGATCCGAGCGAGCTGGAACCGACGCCACTGCGGAGCCCCCGCCGGCTCCAGCCGGCCACCCCGTTTCGGACCGCCCGGTCATCCGGGTACTGACGGTCAACACCCACAAGGGCTTCACCTTCCTGAACCGAAAGTTCATTCTCCACGAGCTGCGGGACGCCGTGCGCAAGGTGGGAGCGGATCTCGTGTTCCTGCAGGAGGTGCATGGCGCCAACGAGAAGCATGGCGCGCGCGTGCCCAACTGGCCGGCGGCGCCGCAGTACGAGTTCATGGCGGACTCGCTCTGGCCGCAGTTCGCCTACGGCCGCAACGCGGTCTATCCGCACGGCCACCACGGCAACGCGGTGCTCTCCAAGTATCCGATCGTCCGCTACGAGAACCGAGACGTCTCGATCAGCGGGCCGGAGCGGCGCGCCCTGCTCCATTGCGTACTCGAGGTGCCCGGCTGGCAGTCGAACGTGCACGCCATCTGCGTGCACCTGGGCCTGCGCGAGCCACATCGCCTGAGGCAGATGGACCTGCTCTGCAGGCTGGTCAACGAGGAGATACCGGAGGGCGAGCCGGTGGTCGTGGCCGGAGACTTCAACGACTGGCGCCGGCGCGGTCACCGGATCCTGGGTGCGAAGGCCGGCCTGAAGGAGGTGTTCGTGCATGCGCGGGGACGCTCCGCCAGGACCTTTCCGGCCCGCTATCCGCTGCTGCACCTGGACCGGATCTACGTGCGCAACGCCCGCGCCTACGCGCCTCTGATCCTGCCGCGCCGGCCGTGGTCCCACCTGTCGGACCATGCGCCGCTCGCCGCGGAGATCGCGCTGTGAGCGAGGAGGTGCTGACTTGAGGCAACGCAGCCAGGGGGGCAGTCGCTGGGTCGAGGGCAACCGGGTCACCTTGCTGGAGAACGGCGAGGAGTTCTATCCGCGGGCATTCGAGGTGATCGCCGGCGCGCGCAAGGAGGTGATGCTCGAAACCTTCATCCTCTTCGACGACAAGGTGGGCCGCCAGCTGCGGGAGGCCCTGATCAGCGCCGCCCGCCGGGGTGCGCAGGTGGACGTCACCATCGACGGCTGGGGCTCGGCGTTCCTGCCGCCGAACTTCGTTTCCGAGATGCTGGAGGCCGGCGTACGCATCCACATCTTCGATCCCGGCCGGCGCATCCTTTCATGGCGGACCAACGTGTTCCGGCGCATGCATCGCAAGATCCTGGTGGTGGACGGGGAACGGGCCTTCGTCGGCGGCATCAACTACTCGGCGGACCACCTGCGCGACTTCGGCCCGATGGGCAAGCAGGACTACGCGGTCGAGGTGGAGGGGCCGATCGTCGGCACGATCCGCGGGTTCGCCCGGACGGCGCTGCGCCACGGCGAGCCGAAGCGTTCCTGGCTGCGCCGCAAGCACCTGGAGGCCCGGGACGCCTCGGTGCCGCGCAAGGGCAGCGCGCAGGCGATGTTCGTCACCCGCGACAACACCTACCACCGGACGGACATCGAGCTGCACTATCGCGCTGCCATCCGACTAGCCCGCAAGCGCGTGATCATTGCCAATGCGTACTTCTTCCCGGGATACCGGCTCCTGAGGGAGATGCGCCGGGCGGCGCGGCGCGGCGTCGACGTGCACCTGATCCTCCAGGGCGAACCGGACATGGCGATCGTGAAGAGCGCCGCGTCGCTGCTCTACAGCCACCTGGTTGCCGCCGGCGTCAGGATCCACGAGTACACCGAGCGGCCGCTGCACGGCAAGGTGGCGGTGGTGGATGACGAATGGGCCACGGTCGGCTCCAGCAACCTGGACCCGCTCAGCCTGTCGCTGAACCTCGAGGCCAACCTGATGGTGCGGGACCCGGACTTCACGCGCCACCTCGCCGAGCGGCTCGAATGCCTCATCCGCGACAGTTGCCGGCTGGTCGCGGAGGAATCCCTCACCCGCGCGAGCACCTGGACGATGGTGCGCAGCTTCTTCGTGTTCCACTTCCTGCGCCATTTCCCCACCTGGGCCGCCTCGCTGCCGGCTCACTCGCCCAAGCTGCGCTCGCTCGATCCGGGGTCGGGTCCCGCGTTATGAGCTCGTCGCCCGGGCGCTCGTGGTGGCCCTGGTTGCGGCGCCTGCTCACCCTCGCCTTCTTCCTCCTGGTCGGCTGGCTGCTCGTCCGCGGGGCGAGCGAGATCGAATGGGCGGAGGTCGCGAGCGCGCTGCGCGAGCGGCCGATCGAATCCCTCGCACCCGCCGCGCTGGTGGCCGCGGCGAGCTACCTCGTCTACGGCACCTACGACCTCATCGGCCGCCGCTACGCCGGCCACGCGTTGTCGAAGCGACGGGTCATGACCATCGCCTTCGTGAGCTACGCGTTCAACCTGAATCTCGGCAGCCTCGTCGGGGGCGTCGGCTTTCGCCACCGCCTGTACTCGCGGCTCGGGCTTCCCGACGGCCAGATCTCGCGGATCATCGCGTTCAGCATGCTCACCAACTGGAGCGGCTACTTCCTGCTCGGCGGCATGGCATTCGCCGTGGGCCGCGTCGACATCCCGGCGGACTGGGCCCTCGGCACCGGCGCGCTCAGGGTGCTCGGCGTGTCCATGGTCGCGGTGGCCGCGGCCTACTTCCTGCTCTGCACCTTCTCCCGCCGGCGCGAATGGGTGATCCGCGGACATACCATCGACCTGCCGAGCGGCAGGATGGCGGGCATGCAGCTGCTCGTGTCCACGCTCAACTGGGCGCTGATCGGCCTCGTCTGCTACCTGCTCCTGCAGCGGGAGATTCCCTACGGCGCCGTCCTCCAGGTGCTCCTGGTCGCCGCGGTCGCGGGACTGCTCACGCACGTGCCGGGCGGGCTCGGCGTGATCGAGGCGGTGTTCCTGGCGCTGCTCAGCCACCGGGTGGCACCGCAGCAGTTGCTCGCCGGGCTGCTCGCCTATCGCGGCATCTACTATCTCGCCCCGCTCGCGATCGCGCTGGTCACCTACTTCGTGATGGAGGGGCGGATCGGGCGGCGCGCGGCCGCCACCCACGGGACGGCACCGCGCTAACATCGCGGGACCGCAGCGATCTCCGCTGCGCCGGTCGCCGCCGCGCTCGTGCCGGCGACCTCGGCCGGAATCACGCCATGACCCTCGACCAGATCCTCCATGAGCTCGCGCCGGAC
>JAEWEW010000271.1 GCA_023389175.1 Pseudomonadota bacterium
CTCCACGACAAGCCGCAACATCCGGCGAAGCGGCTCGGCGGCCCCCCAAAGCAACTGGTCGCCCACGGTGAAGGCGCTCAGGTACTCCGGCCCCATGGCCAATTTCCGCAACCTGCCGATCGGAATCCGCATCGTGCCGGTAACCGCCGCCGGCGACAGCCGCTGCACGCTGCTTTCCCTGCCGTTGGGCACGACCTCGACCCAGTCGTTGCCCCCGGCAAGGATCTCCTCGATCCGGGCCAATGGCACATCCCGGCGCAGCTTGATGGTCAGCGCCTGACTGTGACATCGCATCGCGCCGATCCGCACGCACAGGCTTTCTACCGGAATGCGGCGGCTGGCCGATCGACCCAGCATCTTGTTGAGTTCGGCATCTCCCTTCCATTCTTCACGGGACATGCCGTTTCCCAAGTCCTTGTCGATCCACGGGACCAGGCTCCCGGCGAGCGGTACCCCGAAGTGCTCGAGCGGAAACCCGGGGGCCGCCATCGCGGCTGCCACGCAACGGTCGATTTCCAGGATCGGCGAGGCCGGATCGGCCAGGAGATCCGCCACCGACTGATGGAGGTACCCCATCTGCGCGAGCATCTCGCGCATGTGCTGGGCGCCGGCGCCGGATGCCGACTGGTAGGTCATGGCGCTGATCCACTCCACCAGGTCCTCCCGCAGGAGCCCGCCGATCGCGAGCATCATCAGGCTCACCGTGCAGTTGCCGCCGATGTAGTCCCGCGTGCCGGCCGCGAGCGCCGCGTCGATCACCTGCCGGTTGACCGGATCCAGGATGATCACCGCGTCGTCCTTCATCCGCAGCGCCGAGGCGGCATCGATCCAGTAGCCCTTCCAGCCCTTCGCCCGCAGCCGGGGATGGATGTCGTTGGTGTAGTCCCCGCCCTGGCAGGTGATGATCGCGTCCATCGCCGCGAGCGCGTCCAGGTCGGTCGCGGCCGCGAGCGGACGATCGCCGAGCGGCGCCCGGCCGCCGGCGTTGGAAGTGCTGAAGAAGTGAGGCTCGACCAGGTCGAAGTCGCCCTCGGCCCGCATGCGGTCCATCAGGACCGATCCCACCATGCCGCGCCAGCCCACCAGGCCGAGGCGCAGCCGGCCCGGGCGGCGGGCCCGGGCGCCGGCGACGAAGGGATCGCTTGGCTTGTTCATAGTGCTGCCACCACTGCGTCGCCCATCTCGGAGCAACTGACACGACGTTCATCGGACCGGGCGATGTCCGCGGTCCGCAGGCCCTGGCTCAGGACCCGGCGCACCGCGCGCTCCACCTTGTCGGCGGCGGCCGGCTGGTCCAGGGAGTAACGCAGCAGCATCGCCAGGGAAAGAATGGTAGCGAGCGGATTGGCCACGCCGCTGCCGGCGATGTCCGGGGCGGAGCCGTGTATCGGCTCGTACAGCCCGAAGCCCTTGGCGTTCAGGGAAGCCGACGGCAGCATCCCGATCGAGCCGGTCAGCATCGAGGCCTCGTCCGAGAGGATGTCGCCGAACATGTTGCCGGTGACGATCACGTCGAACTGCTTCGGATTGCGCACCAGTTGCATCGCCGCATTGTCCACGTACATGTGGGACAGCTCGACGTCCGGATAATCCTTGTGGACCTCGGTGACCACATCCCGCCACAGTTGTGTGGTTTCCAGGACATTGGCCTTGTCCACGGAGCAGAGCCGCTTCTGCCGCTTGCGGGCCGCCTCGAAGCCCCAGCGGGCGATCCGCGCGATCTCGCCCTCGCTGTAGCGCATGGTGTCGAACCCTTCCCGCTCCCCTTTCGCGTTGCGCTGGATGCCGCGGGGCTGGCCGAAGTAGATGTCGCCGGTGAGCTCGCGCAGGATCAGCAGGTCCAGCCCCGCGACCACGTCGGCCCGCAGCGTGGACGCATGGGCGAGCTCGGGGTAGACGATCGCCGGCCGCAGGTTCGCAAAGAGGTCGAAGTGCTTGCGCAGCCGCAGCAGACCTTGCTCCGGCCGCTTGGGCCGCTCCAATGCGTCGTAGCGCGGCCCGCCGACGGCACCGAACAGGATCGCCTGGGCCGATTCGCAGGCCTGCACCGTCTGCGGCGGCAGCGGATCCCCGTGCGCGTCGTAGGCCGCGCCGCCCACCAGGGCCGGAACCGTCTCGATGGCGAGCCCCTGTTTCCCGAGCGCTTTCACCACGCGCAGGGCCTGCTCGGTGATCTCCGGGCCGATGCCGTCGCCGGCGAGGACCGCAATTCTCATCATCTGGCTACTCTGGAAAGGTCAACTGGAATGTCCGGAACCGCCGGACGCCAGGCGCAACGGGAAACGCCCGGAAAGGCCTTCGGCCATCCGGGCGGCATCTCGCCATGTGCTGCCGCGCGGCGAGCCCGGCGGCGCGACACGGCATCTCGCTCCGATCAGCGGGCGGCGAGCCAGGGCTCGGCCGCGAAACGCCTGGCTTCGTAGGCCCGGATCTGGTCCGCCTGCTGCAGCGTCAGGCCGATCTCGTCCAGCCCGTTGACCAGGCAGTGCTTGCGGAAGGCGTCGATCTCGAACCGGCCGAGCACTTCCCCGTTGGCGGACCGGACCTCCTGCTCGGGAAGATCGATCACCAGCTTGAAGCCGGGGAAAGCAGCGATGTCCGCGAACAGGCGGTCCACCTCCGACTCCGTGAGGCGGATCGGGAGCAGCCCGTTCTTGAAGCAGTTGTTGAAGAAGATGTCAGCGAAGCTCGGCGCGATGACGCTGCGAAAGCCGTAGTCCTCCAGG
The DNA here is from genome assembly GCA_023389175.1 of Pseudomonadota bacterium. GTDB lineage: Bacteria > Pseudomonadota > Gammaproteobacteria > Burkholderiales > Burkholderiaceae_E > Lautropia. The sequence goes on from JAEWEW010000271.1 coordinate 2,727, forward strand.
GCCCAGGGGGCGTGCTCGCGCGAGGAGCCGCAGCCGAAGTTCTTGCGCGCCACCAGGATGGAGGCGCCCTTGTAGCGCGGCTTGTTCAGGACGAAATCCGGGTTCAGCGGCCGGGCGGCGTTGTCCATGCC
>JAEWEW010000309.1 GCA_023389175.1 Pseudomonadota bacterium
CCCCTGCCTGGTCTCCGGACGGCAACCAACTCGCGGTCACGCTCACGCGCGATGGCGGCTCGCAGATCTACCTGATCAGCGCGGCCGGCGGCGAATCGCGGCGGCTCACCCAATCGAGCGGCATCGATACCGAGCCGTGGTTCTCGCCCGATGGCGCCGCGGTGTACTTCACCTCGGATCGCGGCGGGTCGCCGCAGATCTATCGCATGAACGTGGGTGACGGCAACGTCACGCGGGTCACCTTCGGATCGACCTACAACGTCTCGCCGCGCGTGAGCCCGGACGGCAAGCAACTCGCCTACATCACCCGTCGCGACGGCGGGTTCTTCGTCGCGATCAAGGACCTCGATGGCGGCAAGGAGACCTTGCTCACCGATACCGGCCGCGAGGAATCGCCGAGCTTCGCGCCGAACGGCCGCTGGATCATGTACTCCACCGAAGCCGGCAACAGCGAATACCTGATGGCGGTCACCACGGATGGCCGCATCAAGCAGCGCCTCACCAGCAACAGCGGCGACATCCGCGAACCGGCGTGGGGCCCGTACCCGAAGTGACACCGAACGCAATGGCACACTGAAAGGAGCCAATCGATGATCTCGCCTACCCGCCCCTTGAACGCGCTGGCCCTGGCCATCGGCCTCGCGCTCGCTGCCAGCGCGTGCACCTCCGTGGACCTCAAGGATCCGGCCAAGATCGAGCAGCGCGGCCCGTCGAGCGCCTCGCCGGGCTCGGCCCCGGGCGCCGGCGCGAGCGGCGCGGACAGCGGCAGCGTGAGCGGCGTCGCGCCGGTGGTCGTGCAGGAGACCGATCCGCTCAACGATCCCGCCAGCCCGCTCGCCAAGCGCAGCGTCTACTTCCAGTACGACAGCTTCGTCGTGCAGCCGGAGTACCAGTCGGTGGTCGAGGCGCATGCGCGCTACCTCTCCGCCAACCGCGACAAGCATGTCGTGATCGAGGGGAACACCGACGAGCGCGGCAGCCGTGAATACAATCTCGCGCTCGGCCAGAAGCGCGCCGACGCGGTGCGCCGTGCGCTCGCCACCCTGGGGGTCGACGACAACCAGATGGAATCGATCAGCTTCGGCGAGGAAAAGCCGCGCGCGGTCGGCACCGATGAGGCGTCCTTCGCGGAGAACCGCCGCGCCGACATCAGCTACCGCTGACGCATCCCGGGCGACGCATCGCCCGCTCGTCGGCCAGATTCGCCCACGGAGGTTTGCCATGTCCATGCCACTCATGCCGCGGGCATCGTTGCCGTCTCCCGCAGCCGGCCAATCGCCCTTCGCTCCCGCTGCGCGCCCGCGCCGCGGGCTCGCTGCCCTTGCCTCGGCCATGACGCTGGCGGCGCTGCTCGGCGTCGCGCAGCCCGCCTGGGCGCTCTTCGGCGACGACGAGGCTCGCAAGGCGGTGATCGACGTGCGCAACCGGCTGGAGACCTTCCAGCGCGAGACGCTGCGGCAGCTGAACGAGTTCGGGCGCCAGCAGGCAGCGCTCGAGCAGCGCCTCTCGCGGCTGGAGCAGGGCCAGCGCGTGAACCTCGACCAGCAGAACCAGATGGAAGCGCTGCGCCAGGAAGTGGCCCGCCTGCGCGGCCAGCTCGAGGTGCAGGCGAACGAGCTCAACCAGACGCGTCGCCAGCAGAAGGAGCTGACCGCGGCGATGGACACGCGGCTCAAGCAGTTCGAGCCGGTGGAGGTCACCATCGACGACAAGACGGTGACCGTCGAGCAGGCCGAGAAGCGCGCCTACGACGCGGCGCTGGAGCTCTTCCGGGGCAGCGACTTCAAGGGCGCGACCGCCGCCTTCCAGGCCTTCCAGCGCGACTATCCCGACAGCCCGTACCGGCCGCTCGCCCTTTACTGGCAAGGCGGCGCGCAGTACGCGAGCGGCGACTTCAAGGGCGCGATCGCCACGATGAACCAGCTCGCCACCCGGCATGCCGACAGCCCGCGCGTGCCGGACGCGATGCTGATCCTCGGCAACGCGCAGGCGGACTCGGGCGACCGCAACGCCGCGCGGGCCACCTTCCGGGCGATCGGCGAGAAGTTCCCCGGCACGCCTGCCTCCGGCGCAGCGAAGGACCGGCTGGCCGCGCTGCGTTAGAGGCGCGTCCCGTTTGACCCGCATCTGGCGGGTTGATAACATCATCGTCTTCGCTTGCGGCGCACCGAGAGGTGCGCCGTCGGCATGTGGGTCGTTAGCTCAGCTGGTAGAGCAGCGGACTTTTAATCCGTTGGTCGCTGGTTCGAATCCAGCACGGCCTACCAGTAGGTTCGAAGGGTTAGCTCGGGAACGGGCTAACCCTTTTTGTTTGCGCAGCCGCGCGAAGCCGGTGCCGCGGACAACGGAGCGCCTCCCGGCCGGGCGCGACCTACAGCCCCACGAACGCCGCATCCTTGTACGGCGCGACGAAGCCGGAGTAGAAGCCTTCGTTGACATCGCCCCACGCGGGCCGGGCCTTCATCGTGGCGATCCAGCGCGTCAGGTTCTTCCATGGCGAGTAGTCGAAGCGCGTCACTTCGCCGATCGTGACGATGCACGCGCCCAGGTAGTCGGCAATGGTGAGCCGACTGCCGCACAGGAAGGGCTGGACGCCGAGCAGGTCGCGATCAAGGATCGTCAGCCAGCGCCGGGCCCTTTCGCAGCCCCAGGCCAGATGGGCCGCCTGCACGGCTTCTTCCTTGCGCTTGTGGTGCGGCAGAGTCTGCGGATAGACTGAGCCGTAGCCCAACTCGCGCAGCAGGCCGGTGTTGAGCCAATCCATCATTTCGTTGACCCGCGCCCGTTGCCGCAGGTCCTTCGGGTAGGCGGCCGAGCCTGTCTTCTCGGCCACGTACTTCAGGATCGCCGAGCTCTCGCTCAGCCTGAAGTCGCCGTCTTCGAGCAGCGGCACCTGCTGGGAGGGGTTGATGCGGGTGTAGTGCGCCTGCAGGTGGGCGCCGGCGAACAGGTCGACGAGCTGGTAGTCCAGCGTAATGCCTTCCTCCGCTGCCAGCAGCATGATCGGTCGGCTCGTCGTCGAGGTGGGGTGGTAGTAGAGCTTCATGGTGTTGTCTCCCGGGTAGGACCCGACTTGCGGCAGAAGCAGATATCGCAGGCGGATGTGCGTGCGCCACCTTCCACACAATTCATGCGGGCACGAGGTCGACGCCGTTTCGCTGGAGCAGCTCCGTCAGCATCGGGATATCCGGCGGCCCGGGGCGGACCTCGCGGCTGACGTTCGCGAACATCCGGGTCGCGTTGCCGCCGGCACCGGTGATCTCGAACATCTCGCCGCCGCCGACGCCGAACCGATAGCCGTGCACCGTGCCTGCAGGGAGGTGGACCAGGGTGCCGGCGCCGCATGCGTGGGCCCTGCCTTCCACCGTGATCTCGACGTTGCCGCTGAGGACGTAGAACGACTCGTCCCAGTCGTGGCGGTGCGGCGGCGGCCCGGCGCCCTCGGCGCCGGCCTGAAGGGTGATCTCGTAGCCTTGGGTCTGGTCGTTCCCGGCCAGCACGGTGACTTCCACGCCCAGCACGTTCAAGGCGGGAGTGCGCGTCTTGGGCGATACGACATAGGGTTCGGGCTTCATGGTTCGGTCTCCGTCGTGAGTTGGGAGACCGTATCGTCGACGCCCGGTCATCGCTCGTCCAACGCATAGTTTGCATCGCCCATGAACAGAATCGATCTGGCCCACCTTGACCTCAATCTCCTCGTGACCTTCGAGGTCCTGATGACCGAAGGCAGCGTCACGCGGGCGGCTTCCCGACTGGCGCGCACCCAGTCCGCGGTCAGCCACTCGCTGTCGCGCCTGCGCGAGCAATTGGGGGATCCGCTGCTGGTCAAGGTGGGCGGGGCAATGGTCCCCAGTCCTTTCGCGTTGCAGCTGGTCGAAGACGTCCGGCCCATCTTGCGCAGCATCCAGCGCATCGCAGTGCCGCCACAGCACTTCGAACCGGCGATCAGCGAGAGGACTTTCAGGGTCGCGATCTCCGACTTCACGCCGACGGTCATGCCCGAGGTGATGATCAGGACCCGGAGGGAGGCCCCGGGCGTTTCGCTGGAATGGAGCACGCCGGGCGCGCAGACGCCGGCGGCGGTAGGGGACGGGCATATCGACGTTGCACTCATGGCCTCGGCGACGACCATGCCGGACGGGGTGGAACGAAGGGACGCGGGCGACCTGAGGTTGCGCACCTACCTGCGCAAGGACCACCCCGCCCTCGCGAACTGGAGCCTCGAGGAATGGTGTCGCTGGCCGCACATCCTGGTGGAGCTGGGCGATCGCCAGCGCACCACGATCGAAAGCGCCCTCTCCGACACCCGGATCAAGCGGACGATCGGCGCCAAGGTTCCGCACTTCTCCTGCGTGCCCGAGCTGCTTGCGCGTACCGACCTGCTTGCCACCCTGCCTCTCTTGTTGCCGGACGCGCTGCTCGAGCAGTCGAACCTGTGTGCCGTGGAGCCCCCGTTGCCGATCGCGCCGGTTCCGCTGTCCTACTTTTGGAGCTTCCGCAAGACCAACGATCCCGGCAGCCGATGGATCCGCTCGGTCGTCGTCGACGTCTTCACCAAGCTGCAACGCGGCGATGTCCCTGCCGGCGGCCCGGCCTGACCCGCCGATGTACCGCGATCGCGGCGTACCCTAGTCGTGATCCGTCGATACAACGCAGCTGACCACGATGGCCGAGCCCGGCAACGAAGACCACTGGAACGCAACCGCGGCTGACAGCGCGGCACTCACCCTCTGGACCATCGGCCATTCGAACCGCGAATGGACCGTCTTCACCGGCATGCTGGCAGAGGCCGGCATCGAGGTGCTGGTCGACGTGCGGCGCTTCGCCGGCTCGCGCCGCAACCCGCAGTTTTCCGGCGAAGCGATGGCGGCCGCCTTGCCGCCCCTCGGCATCGACTATGTCGCGATGCCTGACCTCGGCGGCCGCCGCAGGCCGCGGCCGGATACCCGAAACACCGCCTGGCGCAACGAGAGCTTTCGCGGCTATGCCGACTTCATGGAAACCGGCCCGTGGCAGCAGGCACGGACACGGCTCGCCCGGCTGGCGAGCGAGCGCAGGACCGCGATCATGTGCGCCGAGGCGCCCTGGTGGCAGTGCCACCGGGGCCTCATCGCCGACGACTTCAAGGCCGACGGCTGGGAGGTGATCCACCTGGTCGCGCCCGGGCGCAGCGCGCCGCATCCCTACACGCCCGCGGCACGCATCGTCGACGGCCGGCTCGACTATTCGGCGCCGGAGCCGCAGCAGCCGCTGTTCTGATCGGCGCGCCGGATCGCGGGGACCGCCCCGTGGGGAGCCGCGGGCGTGCAACACTTCTGCTACCCTGCGGCGCATGGATACCGCCCCACTCCTTCCGCTCGACGGCATCACGGTCGTCGCACTCGAGCACGCGATCGCCGCACCCTTCTGCACCCGCCAGCTCGCCGACCTGGGCGCGCGGGTCATCAAGATCGAGCGCCCCGGCGTCGGCGACTTCGCCCGGGCGTACGACCAGCGGGTCGCCGGGCTGTCGTCCCACTTCGTGTGGGTCAACCGCTCCAAGGAGAGCGTGACGCTCGACCTGAAGCATCCGTTTGCCGCGCCGGTGCTGCAGATGCTGCTGGCCCGGGCCGACGTGCTGGTGCAGAACCTCGCGCCGGGCGCCTCGTCACGGCTGGGGCTGTCCTTCGACGCACTGCAGCCGCGCCATCCGCGACTGATCGTCTGCGACATCTCCGGTTATGGCGACGACGCCGCCGCGCCGGGCCCCTACCGGGACAAGAAGGCATACGACCTGCTGATCCAGAGCGAGGCCGGCTTTCTCTCGGTGACCGGCACGCCGGAGGCGCCCGCGAAGGCCGGCTGCTCGATCGCCGACATCGCGGCCGGGATGTATGCCTATTCAAGCGTGCTGGCCGCGCTGATCGAGCGCGGCCGGACCGGGCGCGGCCGTCGGATCGACATCTCGATGCTCGAGAGCATGGTGGAGTGGATGGGCTTTCCGCTCTACTACGCCTACGCAGGCGCGCCCCCGCCGCAGCGGGCCGGCGCCGCGCATGCCACCATCTTTCCCTATGGTCCCTTCCCTGCGGGCGACGGCGCCAGCGTGATGCTGGGATTGCAGAACGAACGCGAATGGGTGGTCTTCTGCGAGCGGGTCATCCGCATGCCCGACCTCGCATCGGATCCCCGGTTCGTCTCCAACGCGCGCCGCCACGAGGCGCGGGAGGCATTGCGCGCCATCATCGTCGAGGCCTTCGCGCGGCTCACGGCCGACGAGGTGGTGCAGCGGCTGGAAGCAGCCGGCATCGCCAACGCCCGGATGAACGGAATGCAGGAGGTCTGGTCCCATCCGCAGTTGCAGGCGCGCAGCCGCTGGGCGGAAGTGGATTCGGAGTCGGGACGGATTCCGGCCCTGCTGCCGCCCGGACGCACCGGGCCGATGGAAACGCGGATGGAGCGCATCCCTGCCCTTGGCGAACACACGGACGCGGTGCTCGCGGAGCTCGGCCTCACGCCGGACGAGATCGGCGCGCTGCGCGAGGCTGCGGCAATCTGAGCCAGGCGCGTCTGTCGGCCCGATGGCGCCACCAGCTGGAACCGGGGCCTGATAATTGCCTTCGGCATCGCGGCACCCCCCGTGTCGCCGCCGCCGGTCGTTCCGAGGCCGACATTCCGCATCCAACTCCGGGAGAGATCGATGAACAGGTTCGCGCAGTTGCTGCTGGTTTCCCTGGTTGCCGCGACCGTCGCCGGCTGCGGTTCCTCGTCGTCACGGCGCGGAGTCAGTGCCAGCGACCCGGCCCTCACCAGTCAGGGCGGCCCGGCTGCATCCGAGATGACCGAGCTCTGCGCGCTCCAGCGCCGGATGGTCGGAGAGACGCAGGAAGCCCAGCAGGCGATGCTGGAAGCCCATATGCAGGCCGCGCACGGCTCGGTGAATCCGCAGAGCCTTGCCCTGCACCGCCGCGAGATGGGTCGCTGCCCGCCGCGCTGAGCTCGTCACGATCGTCCCGGTCCGCCCGTGGCCGGGACATCGCGCCAAGCGCGATGCCGAGGCCGAAGCCACGACGCCAGGGCTTCATGCCGGCTTCGCGATCATCAGGTAGAAGATCGCAAGGAAGGCGAGCAGCGCCGGCACGCCCAGGGAGAACCAGACCCATCGCAGCATCCAGAATCGGGCAGGCAGCGGCTCTCCGGCAGCGGCGGCCTGCATGGCGAGGTCGCGCATGCGGATCTGCAGCCAGACCACCGGCATCCAGCAGAGAATGGCCACCAGGTAGAGCGCGATGGACCAGGCGATCCACGTCGTCGCAAGCGGGATCCCGGCGAGGTAGACCAGGTAGAAGCCGGTCAGCGGCTGCAGCACCGCCGTCGTCGCGGTGAACAGCCAGTCGGCGATGACGGCGTAGCGCATCACGGGCGCGACCACCCTGGCATCGCGCGTCCGCGCGCAGAAGAAGATGTAGAAGGCGGTACCGATTCCGGTGCCGAACAGGATGGTCGAGGACAGCACGTGAAGCCACTTGACCAGGAGCCAGCTCACGATGCCCCGTTCCTCGCGCCGACGGCAGGAGAGGCGTTCCGGCCGGCCGCCGGCTCGAGCGCGAAGAGCAGCCAGAGCAGCGCCAGGATCGGCAGGTTCTTCACGATGGGTCCGAACGGATGGATCAGATGCTCCGGCAACCGTAAGGCGATGACGACGGTGTATCCCAGGATCAGCATCGCCTGGGCAACCCACAGCCACCGGCGCCGCCGTAACGTGATGGTTGCGATCCCGAAGGCCAGGTCCAGCAGCGCGGCGCCATGGAGCGCCCAGGGCGCGAGGGCCGCCGGCACGCCCACGGCAACCAGCATCCGCAGGCTCTCGGCAATCGGGTACACCCCAACGGAGACGACCGCGGTCCAGATCCACATCGCTGCGAGCGCGAGTCGCAGCAGCGGCAGCTGCCATTCCAGGATCGCCTGCGCGCGCAGCGGCCCCGACAGGTCGGTCGGGACGAAGGCCCCGGCACCGCGCGGCGCCTGGCCGAGCAGCGAGGTGACCGGCCGGACATCGCCGGTGTTGCCTCGGGCCAGCATGTCCAGCGCCGGCGGATCCACCGGCCAGTCGGTGAGCCGCGCCGCCGCGCTCGCGAGCGGGTCGGCCAGCCGGCGCGAGACGGTGACGAAGCGCGGCGGCGGCAAGCCGAGCGAGGCCCGCAGCACCGCGAGGTACTCACGCAGGCTGATCGCCTCGGGGCCGACCAGCGCCACGGTCCGCGCGGCCGCCGGCCGCGGTCCCTCCACCAGCGCCACCAGCGCGCCGACCAGGTCGTCGACATGGATCGGCTGGATACGTTGGCGGCCGCCGTCCGGCAACGGCACCAGCGGCAGGCTGGCAAGCAGGTTCATGAGCCGGGCGCTGGCGCCGCCGGGCCCGTAGACCAGCGAAGGCTGCACCACCACGGCGGGACGCTGCAGTCCGCGCAGGCAATCGTCGCCCGCTCGCTTGCTGCGATGGAAGGCGGTGATCGCGCCTTCGTCGGCGCCCAGGGCGGACACCTGCACCACCAGGGGTACACCGGCGGCAGCGGCGGCGCGGAACAAGGCGCACGGCGCAGCGGCATGGACCCGGTCGAAGTCGCCCGGCCGCTCCTCGCGAAAGATGCCGACGGTGTTGACGACCACGTCGATGCCGGCCACGTGCGGCGCCCACTGCGCCGGCTCGACGGCGTGGCGGAAATCCGTGCGGAACGGAGCGACCCGGTGGCCGCGGCGCTCCAGCTCACGACGCAGCCGACTGCCGATGAACCCCCGCTGCCCCGTGAGGAGCACCTTCACGGCCGGATCACCGCGCGCGGCGTTCGCCCTGTTCAGCCCCCGCGAGATCGTCTGTCCGCACGGCAGCTTCGGTCTGCGCGGCGGCAAGGCGCGCCGGCTCGCCGTCGCGGGTGTTGCGCACCGCGTCATGCAGGATGGTGCGGATTCGCACCGCGATATCGACCAGCTCGACCGTGCCGACGGTCCCCTTCTGCACCGCTTCGATCATCCGCAACAGGATCGGGTCGATGGTGCGTACGAGGGTGGCGAGATCGCCGCCGGCAATCTGCGCGCGCGTATCCTCGGCGTCTTCGGCGCTGCGTGGATGAGTATCCATGTCGCTCCTCTTGGTTGCCGCGGGCCAGCATGGATCGTACCCCGTCGGTCGAGGGCCCGCCGCGATGGGCATGCCCATTGCCAAAACGGCCGTTCGCAGTCGCCCCACCGGCGACCGCATCCCATGAGGAGGACCCGATGTTCGCGCACAACAAGCGACTTCAGTACACCGTCAGAGTCAGCGAGACCAATCCCGGGCTTGCAAACCTGATGCTGGAGCAATTCGGCGGGCCGCAGGGCGAGCTTGCAGCCGCGATCCGCTACTTCACGCAGGCGCTGGGAGAGGACGACCCGGGCCGCAAGGACATGCTGTACGACATCGCGACCGAGGAGCTGAGTCACCTGGAGGTGATCGGCACGATCGTCGCGATGCTGAACAAGGGCGCGAAGGGACGGCTGGCCGAAGCGGCGGAATCCGAAGCCGAGATGTACCGCTCGATCACCGGTGCCGGCAACGATTCGCACGTGACCCAGGTGCTGTATGGTGGCGGCCCGCCCCTGGTGAATTCCGCCGGCGTGCCGTGGACCGGTGCCTACATCGACACGATCGGCGATCCGTCCGCGGACCTGCGCTCGAACATCGCGGCCGAGGCGCGAGCCAAGATCGTGTACGAGCGGCTGATCAACCTCACGGACGATCCGGGCGTAAAGGAAGCGCTCGGCTTCCTGATGACGCGCGAGGTGGCGCACCAGATCTCGTTCGAGAAGGCCCTCTACGCGATGCAGCCCAATTTCCCGCCGGGCAAGCTGCCGCCGGATCCGCGCTTCGCGAAGACCTACTTCGACATGTCGCAGGGCGGCATGGAGGTGCGCGGCGCCTGGAACAGCGACGACAACTTCCAGGTGGTCTCCGACCGCGAGAAGCAGTCCGCCGTGGACGGCGGCGATGGCGGATCGACCGTCAAGCTCGCAGCCAAGGAGAAGACCGTGGTCGAGGCCCTCAAGAAGCGCACCATGTCCGATCCTTCCACGGATCCGATGACCGGTGCCGAGCTCGGCATGGGCGAAGCCGCGGCGCCGGACGCGAAGCGGACCCGCAAGAGCTGAGTCCGCGCCCGGCGCCGCCGCCCGTCAGCGCTTCGCGGTTGCGCCGGGCGCTTCCTCCAGTTGCAGGAAGCGCTGGGTCACTTCGCCAATGCGCTTGCCGAGCCACTCCGCCATGGCCTCCTCCTGCGGCAGGATCCGCCGGCAGATCGCCGCGGTCTCGCTGTCACCGGCGGCCTCGGCCGCCGCGATCAGCGACTTGTACGACGCGATCTCCATGTGCTCGAACGTATAGCTGGCAAGCGTGCCCTTGACCACCTCGTCGCTCACGAAGAGACCGCTCAGTCCCTGGCCCATGGCGGTCACCTTGGCGGCCATGTCTTTCACCATCGACGAGCCGGCATTGCGGCGGTCAATGCACGACTTCAGCAGCCGCGCCTGCTCGCGCGTCTCCGCCAGATGCTGCTGCATGCGGTCGCGCAGCTCGGGATAGTTCTCCAGCCGCGAGGCGGTGGACTCCAGCATCTTCTCGGCCTGCTGCTCCATTGCATGCGCATCGCGCAGCCAGTCGTTCAGGTTCTCTTCGGCTCGTGTCATGTGTTCTCCTTCAATCGATTGGACGAGGCGAAGACGCCGCAACGCGCATACCCGAGAAGCGCCGCGGCGGGCAACTTGCCTTGTCAGGGCGGGAGCCTGCCCCTACACTGCCCGCAATCCCGTCCGCCTCGCGCAATGCTGCGTTTCCAGCTCCCGATCATCCTCTCGCTTCTTGCCGTCCTGCTGCCGGGCACGGCCGGCGCGCAGGCGGTCGAGACCGCGCTCCAGTCGCGCAACACCGTCGTGCTGGAGCTCGAGGGACGGGCGGTCTCGCTCGCGGTAAGCCTGCAGTCGCGCCGCACCTCCAGGGAGCTGGAGGGCGACATCACCTTCCGCATGCAGGCCGATGACGGCAGCGTCCCGGACACGGATGCGATCACCTGCACCCCGTCGCTCACGCTGGGCTGCGGCGTGGTCGCCCGCTTCGTCGGCCGGCGCAACCGCAGCGCGCCGCCGCTGGTGCTGGAGGCGCGGGTGGAGGATGGCGTCTTCCGGGTGCGCGATCCCGAGGGCCTGGCGCGCTTCGTAGACGGGCTGGTCGCCAGCGACACGCTGGCGGTCAAGCTGCGCGTCGACCAGGCCGACGAGTTCCTGCTCGATATCCGGCAGGTGCCGTGGCCGCTCGCGCCGTTTCCGGCGGACCATCCGTTCAGCGGGCGCTTCGGCGAGGATCCGGTCCTCGCGGCGCTCCAGGCCAGATTCCCCGAGCGCTACCTGAGGATCGTGACGCTCGCGCGGAACGAGCTTCCCGAGACCGGTCCGCTATCGCAGGAGGACGAGACCCGGATACTGGAGGCGATGCACGCAGAGGTGGGACGGCTGCGCCCGATGGTGCCGGACCCACTCCTGGAGCGGATCGTCGCCAACGCCCTGGCCGCGGCCAGGGCCGTCGGCGACAAGGATCCCGGCCTGTGCAATGCGCTCGCGGTCGCCGCGCGCAGCGCCGTGACCGCGCCGGAGCTTCGCGGGGGCGAGATCGCCCGGGACGAATACGCGCTGTGGCGGGAGACCATCGAGCAGGCCAGCCCGCGCAACCTGCGCAAGGTACCGGGCGAGGCGCTGCTGCCATCCACGCCGCGCTTCGAGCACAACGTGCGGGTCGCCAACGAGCGCGGCTGCGGCATGTTCGAGGCGGTCATCGAGGCGATGCTCGCGCTGCCGCCGGAGGAACGGCGTCTCTGGCTGCGAGCCACTGTCGGGACGGTGGACGATCCGCGCACGCCGCAACGCCGCTGATCACACCGTCTCGCTCGCCACCACCTCGTCGATCCGGATGACCAGCGTGCCGCCGCCTGGCAAGGCGGCATGGCACTCGCTGCCGACCGAACGGCCGAGCAGCGCCCGGCCCACCGGCGAGAGCACCGACACGCGGCCGGTGCTGACGTCGGCCGCTTCCGGCAGGACCAGCATGATCTCGCGGACGGTGCCGTCGGGCTCGCGATAGCGCACGCGGCCGTTGAGCGCCACGACGGTCGGCGGCAGTTCCTCCGCCGGGACCACGCGGGCCGCCTCGATGGAGTCGGCCAGCGCTTCGCCGGCGGCTCCCGCCAGGCTCGGCAGGCCGCCGGCGCCGACGAGATTGCTGATCGCTTCGGCGTCTTCGGCGGAAAGGATGATGTCGTTCGTGTTCATGGTCGTCACTCTCGAAAGCAGGCGTCGCCGGCACGGCAGGCGACATGGCGCAGGCCACATGCGGCCTGCGAGGGCAATCATTCAGGTCGAGAAGTCGGCGCCGGGCGCCCCATCCCGGTAGACCGGGTCCAGGGGCGAAGCAGCCGCGGGACTAAGGTCTACCGGGCACGGCCTGGAAGGCCGTGGGACCTCGAAGGGCCTGCTCGAGGCAGGGCGGGAAAGCGGCCAGGCAGGCGCGCGCATCCGCCGCGCCTCGAGAGGCGGGAAGGCCACGTCCCGCGCGCCGGGCGGCGCGGGAAAAGTGCAGTGGGTGGATGCGTGCCATGGATCCAACCATAGCACACGCAGGGTTTCCGTCAACCCTCGACGTCCAATCCGGCATGGGCGCAAGGGTCTTGCGCGAACTTCCTCACGCGATGTGAGCCGTTCGGCACAGTACACTCGGGTCCCCGAAAACCTGGAGTCCCTCCGAATGTCCCCCGCCCGGTTCCTCCAACTGCTGCGCGCAACCGTCCTCGGCGCAGCCATCGCCTTCGTGCAGCTCCCTGCATGGGCAGCGCCCGATCCTGCCGAGTTCCGGCTCACGCCCGAGCTGTTGCGCAAGTTCGAGGCGATCAATGCGGAGGGCCAGCGGCTTGCCGAAGCCGAGGGGGACGACGCGGAGGAAGACGAGGGGGATGACGCGGACGACGCGGACGATGGGGCCGAGGAAGACGAGGACGACAAGGACCAGACCATCGAGGGCATGGCCCGGAAGATGGAGTCAGAGCCGGAAGTCAAGGCCCTGCTTGCGCGTCACGGCGTGACGCCGATGCAGTTCGCGCTTAGCGCGCATGCGCTGCTGCATGCCGGCATGTATCTCGCCTTCGAGGAGTCCATGGACAAGCAGAAGGCCGCCGAGCTCTACCGCGGCTACACCAAGGCACAGCAGGCCAACATCGAGCTGTTGCGCAAGAGCGGCATGATCAGGAAGTGACCGGCGGGGCGGGCCGTACGCGTCGCCGTGCCCGCCGGCGGATCAGGACGTCGCCGTCGCCATCCCGTTGCGCGCCTGCAGCGCCCCGCCGATCGCCGCCGCAAGCGCGGCAGCCGACACCGGCTTGGCCAGCACCTGGAATCCGGCGGCCATCGCCTGCCCGGTCTGGGCGGCATAGCCGGTCATCAGCAGGACAGGCAGGCCCGGATGCTGGTGCCGCAGCATCAACGCCAGGTCCAGGCCGTTGAGCGATCCGGGCATCATGATGTCGCTCAGTACCACGTCGAACCGCTGTGAGTGCGATCCGAGCGCATCGAGCGCCGCGTCCGCGCTTGCCACGTGCAGCACGCTGCAGCCGAGCGCCTCGAGCAGCGGCTTCGTGGCCGCCGCGACCTCGAGGTTGTCCTCCACCAGCAGCAGACGCCCGCGCAGGCGACCGACCACCGGCTCGCTCGGAGCAGCCGGCCCGCCGGCCGCGGCGACGGTTTGCGGCAGGTAGAGGGATACGCGGGCGCCCCGTCCCGGCTCGCTTTCCATCCGCGCGACGCCGCCGGCCTGCACGCAGAAACCGTAGACCTGGCTGAGGCCGAGGCCGGTGCCCTGCCCCGGCCTGCGGGTGGTGAAAAACGGCTCGAACACGCGCGCGAGCACGTCGGGCGGCACGCCTTCACCGGTGTCGGATACCGACAGGACGACGTACGGACCGGCGGCGAGGTCCGCCGACGGCGAGCCGATGCGCACGTTGCGCGTCCGGATGGTGAGCTCGCCGCCGCCCTTCATCGCCTCGCGCGCATTGATGGTGAGATTGAGCAGCGCGAGCTCGAACTCCGCGGCATCGACCTTCACCCATGAGGGCTCGGCTTCGGCGACGAAGCGCACGCGGATGGACGAGCCGAGCGAGGTGCGCAGGAGATCCATCATCGCCGGCACCGCGTCATTGATCGCGATCACTTCCGGCGTGACCGCCTGGCGCCGGGAAAAGGCGAGCAGCTGGCGGGTGAGCCGTGTCCCGCTCGCCACCGCGCGGTCGATCGCGGCGATCTGCGGGCTGCCGGCGGTCTGCGGCACCAGGCGCGACAGCAGGTGCAGGTTGTTGTTGACCACCATCAGCAGGTTGTTGAAGTCGTGCGCGACGCCACCGGTCAGCTGCCCCAGCGCCTCGAGCTTCTGCGCCTGCCGCAGCGCCGTCTCGGCCTGCAGCCGCTGCTCCGATTCCCGCTTGAGACGCTCGGACGTGAGCAGCTCGCGCCGGGTCCGCCGCATCGCGACCCATGACACGAAGCCGAGCGCGAGCGATGCCGCCAGCGTGAAGGCGGCCAGCCCGGCGGTGCCACGCAGCCAGTTCGCCATCAGCTGCCGGTGCTCGATGCCGGCGACCACGAACACCGGATAGCCGGCCAGCTTGCGATACGCGAGCAGGCGCCGCTTGCCGTCGACGACGGAACTGGCGTCCACCGTGCCGCTGGCGACGTTCCTGGCCATCTCCTGGCGTATCGGGGCGGTGGACGGGATGTCGTAGACGTCCTCCCGCGGCAGCGGCCACCGCGCAAGCAGCTGGCCGTCGTGACGCAGGATCGCAAGCGAAAGTCCGGGCTCGGAGGCGCTCAGCGACTCGTAGAAATCCTTGAAGTACGCCGGCCGGATGGTCGTCGACACCAGCCCGGCGAAGCTGCCGTCGCTCAGCTCCCGGCGGACCGACACGTCGATGAACGGCGCGCCGGTTCGGCGGCTGGTCACCGTCCCGGACACATGGCGATGGCTGGTCCCGGCGCGGAGCTCGCGGAAGTACTCGCGGTCGCGCGGGTCGATCTCGGCATCGGCCGGAAAAACATGGCTGCCGACCAGCATCCGGCCCTCCGCGCTCCACACCTGGATGGTTGCCACCTGGGCAAGGCCGGTCGCGAAGGTGCGCAGCCGCCGGTGCAGCTGCGCCTCCTGCGACCTGACCCGCGCGTCGTCGTCGTCCCCGAGCACGCTAAGCACGTAGCGTGCGATCACGTCGTTCGCCTCGAAGACGCGCGAGGCATGCTCGTGGGCGATCTGCGCCACCTGCTCACTGCGCCGCAGCGTCTCGTCGTACGCGGCGCGATACGACGTCCACGCGGTGACGACGAACCAGGCGAGCGGCACCAACGCAGCGAGAACGATCGCGAGCCGCAGCCACCGGATCGCATCCGGGCGACCGGGGGTCTGGGATCTCGCTTGACTCTCTGTCGGCGCGCGTCCCCGGCGGGACGCGCCATGGGTTTCGCTCGAGGCGCCTTGCTGCATCGGTACGGCCCGATACTGTGAAAGGCGGATGATACCGGAGCGGCTCGCTCGACGTTGCTTCGATGAGACAACAGGGCGGGACGCGCCAGGCCGGCGCAGCCCCCGAACCGGTCGGCGCTTGCGTCAGCCCGGCTCGCGCAACCGCACTGTGGTGCCGTCCGAGGCGAGCATCGCGTCGATCAGCGAATGCACCCGCAGCGCGCTGCGGCCGCTGTTGTCCGGAGCGCGGCCAGTCTCCACCGCATCGAGGAACTCGGCGATCAGGCGCCGGTGCGCGGCGCAGGAGAAGGCCATCGGATCTGCCCCACCGCCACCGCCGCTGCCGCCCATCAGGTCGATGTCCGGCCGGCCGGGCCGCCTCACCTGGAGTCGATCGCCCTCGAGGACGGCGGTGCCCTGGGTGCCGGCGATCTCGATGCGCTCGGGATAACCGGGCCAGGCGGTCGTGGTGGCGTCGATCACGCCGCGCGCGCCGTTCGCCCAGGTGACGACGGCGCAGGCGACATCCTCGGTGTCGATGGCGCGCATGCCGCTCGACCCGCAGCGCGCCACCACCGTGTCCACCGGTCCCGCGAGATGCAGCAGCAGGTCGAGGGTATGGATCGCCTGGGTCAGCAGCACCCCGCCGCCGTCGCGTGCGCGCATGCCCCTGCCCGGCTCGGCGTAGTACTCCGCCGATCGCCACCAGCGGATCGACGTCGCGATGCTGACCGGTCGGCCGAGCGCCTGTTCGCGGAGCAGCCCGGCGAGCCGCATCGGGGCCTCGCGGAAGCGGTGCTGGAACACGATGCCGAGCGCCCGGCCGGACTGCTCGAAGGCTTCCACCAGCGCGGTGGCGCGCGGCAGGTCCACGTCCACCGGCTTCTCCAGCAGCACGTGCTTGCCGGCGGCGCAGGCCCGGCGAGCGACCTCGGCGTGGGTACGCGGCGGCGTGAGCACGAAGACGACCTCCACCGCCGGATCGGCGAGCAGCGCGGCCTCGCTCGACACTGTCGGCAGACCGAAGCGAGAGCCGAAATCGGCGCGCCGTTCCGCACTGGGACTGAAGCCGCCGACGAACCGAACCCGGTCGCCGAGCTCGCGCAGCGCTTCGACATGCGGCTGCACCGCCATCCCGAGTCCGATGATCCCCACGCCGATTCGCCGAGAGTCTTGCATCCGCGTCTCCGTTGCAATGCCGCCCGGGGGCGGCGCGACTGGCGGCCGTGGCGCCGGGCGGGTGTTACCCTTGCGGGTCGCTTCAGGGCCCGACATCCGTTGCGCTACTGTACGTTAGATCCCGCGCCGCCCGGCGAACCGGCTGCGGCGATCCCCGCTGCGCCTACCCTGCGCCTGCAAGGCCGCTGGGTGCTCGCCAATCT
>JAEWEW010000126.1 GCA_023389175.1 Pseudomonadota bacterium
ATCGATCGGCTCTGCAGGAATCCGCCGAACCGGCTGGCGGTCAATCCGTAGACGAAGAAGGTGGCCACCAGGACGATCATGGGCCACCCGGCGTTGCGGCGCGTCGCTTCGGCGACCAGGCAGATGAGCACGCCGGCCATTGCGAGGTTGACCGGGTTGTCCAGGTAGCCACTGCCGACGATAGTCTCGTAGCCGAGGACGACGTAGCCGCACAGGCCGAGCGTCAGGAGTACGAGCGCGGCATCGAGCGGGGGTACCTTCCTGCGCCCGGAGCTGCGCCTGTCCTTGCCATCGATCGAGGTCGTCAACAGGATATCGGCGACGGTCAGCCCGACCATTGCGAGAGACACCTGCTCCTGCCACAGCAGGAGGCCGAGCCAATCATCCAGGAAGTTCGAGAGGTAGACGATCCCGAGAACCGGAAGCGCTCCGCGCAGAAAGGGCGAAAGAGCCAGAAGCATCGATACTTTGCCTTCTTGGAATGGCGCAGCGCCGACAGGTGCAACGTCGATCGGCTGCGCCAGGCCGCTGCTATTTCAATTGGCTCAGCAACTCGCTGTTCTTCTGCTCCATCTCTTTCGTCCAGACGCCCTTCTTCTTGAAGAACGCCACCGCGGCCGGGTGGTACGGGATCGTCATGCTCGCCGTGGCCATCCGCTCATGCGTCCAGTCCGCAAACGAGCGATTCGCTTCGCGCAGCTCCTTCAGCGAGTTCCAAACCGTCTCCAGCACCTGGGTCACCAGATCGTCCTTGAGCTGCGCTCCACCGACCAGATAGAAGTCGTAGTCGAGAAACTTCGTGCTCTCGACCACGCCATCGCCGGCACCCTTCGCAACCTCGATCACGCGACCACCGGCAAAGGCTTCCTCGGCCCGCTTTTCAGCCGCCGGTGAGCTGTCGAGGCTCACAAACCGCAAAGGAACCCGCGCATTCACTTCCTTGATCACCGACATGCCGATGGCACCGCAGAGCGCTGCGTCGGCCCTGCCGTCGGCCAGGGCTTGCACCGAAGGCACCGTGCTCGTCACGGGGACCACCTTGACATCGTCCCAGGTGAGGCCCGCATTGGCGATCGTGGCGGTCGCGAGCTTGGCGCAGGTCTTGTGGGCCGAAAAGACGCCGGTCACGCGCTTGCCCTTCAGGTCGGCAGCGCTACGGATGTCGGAATCGGCACGGACGAGGATGCCGATGGAGTTGCTGTAGCCATTCGAGATGATCCGCAGGTTCCGGTGAGCCGCCTTGTATTCCGGCTTCGTGCCGCGCACCGCGGACGCCACGTCGTTGGCGTTCAGCAGCGCGAAGCTTGCCTTGCCTTCGTCGACGAGCGGAACCAATATCTGGGGACCCCCGTATCCCGCCGCGACCATCCGGATCGGCGACTTCTGGCTCACCACACCGGCGATCGCCACGCCGACGCCATGAGCAACGGATCCCTGTGGCAACGTGACGATGTCGACCTGATCGGCCGCGTGCGCGCTGCCGAGGAACGACGAGAGTAGAAATCCGAGCGCCAGCGAGCGCTTTGCTGATTCCAGCATGAGATGTCTCCTTCCAGGACTTGGTGGGTAGCGATCCATACCGGCATTCTCGCGACCGGCTGTGGAAGCTTCGGTCAAGTCTACCATCCGAGGCCGTGGCGCAGTCGTCTATGCCTCGAGCAGGCCTGACCGCGGTCTCCGCTTGCTCGGCCTATTCGTCGGGCAGGTGAAGACTCACCTCCATCGAGTCGTGCAGCACGCGCAGGATGTCGACAAGACCAGGTTCCGCGATCCGTCCCACCAGGAAGTGTCGCGGCCGTAGCACCTTGACTCTGGTGGGTCCGGACCGTCCTGTCGCGCCTTCCCGGCTGAAGAAAAGGTGATAGCTGAAGACGTTCAACCCAAGCTCAGGCCGCATCCTCACGCCCGGCCGCGCTACGTCATCGACGATATCCCTCAAGGCGGGAGAGAGCAGGTCTTGATAACGCTCTCGAGCGGCCACCCCGAAGCGTTCCTCGCTCCACGCCAGCAGGTCTTCCATGTCGACTCTGGCGGCGCTGGCAATTCGCAGGCGCGCCACACCGGCGCTGCGCGAGCCTGGGCTCTTAGGCGCCACTACCCTTGCGGCCAGCGCGGCGCCGCGTGGAGCGGGCGGTTGCCCTGGCGCCGAGTCCGGACACGAAGGTCTTGATATCCTGCGATTCCACTATCGTGAACTCGTTGTCATCGAGGGCGGCGACGCCACTCGCGACCGCTTTGCGAAGCGCTTCCAACTTGACTTCATCCGCCTGCTGGCGCCGTTCAAGAAGGCGGAGCGCGTCGCGAACCACTTCGCTGACGTTGTTGTACCGGCCCGCCTCCACTTGCTCGCGCACGAAGGCTTCCAGGCGAGGGGTGAGAGCAATGCTGGTGGGCATGGGCGGGCTCCGTTATTAACAGTTATTAAAACGCTGCGGATCTGCCCTGTCAATTGTCTGCACGTCCGGTAGGTCTACGTCTGCAGGAGAGTCCATGTCGCGATGGTCGATGCTCATCCTTGCCGGTCTCCTTTGCGAGGGCAAGCGCCTTTGAAGACGGTGGGATCGCCCGACGCCGGTGCCGCGTCGGGGCAGACGGCGCCTTGCTCGGGGACCCAGTACGCCGATGAAGCGCGATCCTTGACGCCGATAGTTCAATGACTCTAGTATCGACTCGACCAGGCGCGCAGGAGCGCATCGACCTGGCTGCCGCACATCGCCCAGGAGACACGAAATGACCAAGTCCACAGACATGGGAGTGCGGCCCGCCCGGCGCAGGTTCGCAGCCGGCACCGCAGCGGCCATTGCAGCACCGTCCGTCCTCTGGACCCGCAAGTCCGCCGCCGCCGGCCAAGTGATCGTCCGTACGCCAGGCGGCGTCTTCGACGACATCAAGCGCGAGACCATCTACGAACCGTTCCGCAAGGAAACCGGCATCGAAGTGGTTCCGGTGGCGGCCACCAGCGGCAAGCTGATCGCCATGATGAAGTCCGGCGTGAGCGAGTTGGACGTGATCGACACCGGCGACAGCACGCTCCTGGAGCTGGAGCGCGGCAACTACCTGCAGCCGATCGACTACGGCGCATTCAAGTACACCAAACCCGAGGACATCGATCCGGTCGTCAAGCGGAAGTTCCAGGTCGGCTGCTTCATCTATGCGATGGTCCTGGGCTTCAATACCAAGGCCATTCCGGTCGGAAGCGAGCCGAAGTCCTGGGTCGAGTTCTGGGATCTGAAGAAGTTCCCACAACGACGCACCTTTCCCGACATGGCGTCCGGAACACCGCCCCTCGAGTTCGCGCTGATCGCAGACGGCGTTCCGATGGACAAGCTGTACCCGCTGGATATCGATCGCGGCTTCAAGGCCTTGTCGCGGATACGTTCGGCTATCCCGAAGTTCTGGGACACCGGCGCCTTGTCCTCGACCATGCTGGCCGACAACGAGGTCGCCATGGGACCCCTCTGGAGCACTCGCGCTGCAGCGGCCGCCGACCAGGGCGCCCCAGTCGCCATCCAGTGGAACCAGAATGCCTTGCTGGCGCAGGCCTATGGCATCCCGAAGAACGCGAAGAACCTGGAGAACGCCAAGAAGTACATCGACTACAGCTCCAGCGCCGAATCGCAGTCGCGATGGCTTTCCAAGTACAAGGCGATTCCGGTCAACACCAAGGCCTACTCGGCCACCTCGAAGGACCTGATCGATCCCGCGACGAACACGCCGTGGACGCGATCCAAGGGGTTTGTCCTGGATATCGACTGGTGGGCGGACAACCGGCAGGCGGTCGGCAAGTACTGGTCGAAGTGGATCCTGGGTTGAGGGCGTCGCTGCCAAGCGTCCGCCGACAGGGACAGAGCCGCTAGACACCCGCGCACATGACCGGCCTTCGGGGGGAGCAGGCGAAGGGCGCTATCGAGCTACGGCAGGTCTCCAAGCAGTACGGCCAGGATCGCGTCGTCGACGCGGTCAGCGTCCGGATCGCTCCGGGCGAGTTCTTCTCCCTGCTGGGGCCGTCCGGCTCCGGCAAGACCACCACGCTGATGATGATCGCCGGCTTCGCGCAGGTGGACGAAGGCAGCATCCTGCTCGACGACGTCGACATCGCGGCCGTCCCGCCGCAGCGGCGCGGCTTCGGCATGGTCTTCCAGAACTACGCGATCTTTCCGCACCTGAACGTGTTCGACAACATCGCGTTCCCGCTGCGCGCCCGCAGGATCCCGGATGACCAGATCCGGACCCGCGTGAAGGAGGCGCTGGAGCTGGTGCGCCTGGAGCGCTTCGCCGATCGCTTCTCGCGCCAGCTGTCTGGCGGCCAGCAGCAGCGGGTCGCCATCGCGCGTGCCATCGTGTTCCATCCGAGCGTCGTGCTGATGGACGAGCCGCTCGGTGCCCTCGACAAGAACCTGCGCTACCAGATGCAGGTGGAGATCAAGGAGATCCAGCAGCGCCTCGGCATGACGGTGGTCTACGTGACTCACGACCAGGAGGAGGCGATGAACCTGTCGGACCGGATCGCGATCATGAACAGCGGCCGGGTGGAGCAGGTCGGGCGACCGGTCGAGATCTACAACAGCCCCGCAAGCAACTTCATCGCCCGCTTCCTCGGGGAGGCGAATCTCATCGAAGGCACCGTGGAGACGATCGGGAACGGGAGAGCCACGTTGCGCACGGCCGCCGGCGTGCAGTTCCAGGCTCGAGCTCACGAGGACGTTCCGCCTGGCGCGAGCGCCAACCTGTTCGTGCGGCCGGAGCGGGTGGCGATTGTGCCGGCGGCCGGCGAAGCGGCCGGCGATCCGTCGTTGAATCGCGTCGAGGGACGCCTGGTCGACACGTCGTTCCTCGGGAACATCCTGCGCCATGCCGTGGAGATCGCGCCGGGCGTCCGGATCACCGTGGACGTCCAGAATTCGAGCGGCGCATTCGATCGCACCGGCGACCAGCTCGTGCGCCTGTCGTGGCGACCGGCCGACGGCGTGATCCTGGCGCGTTGACCATGAAGCTCGGCAGGGGCGCCTTGCGCGAGGGAACCGTGCTGATCATGCCGGCCGTGTTCCTCCTCGCGCTGGTCTTCATTGCCCCGCTGATCTGGTTCTTTGTCAGGACCCTGGCCGAGATCGGAACGCCGGCGGAGATCGTCTCGCATGCATGGGCGGTCATCACGTCGCGGGCGGTGGTCACGGCGCTCGCGACCACCAACTGGA
>JAEWEW010000141.1 GCA_023389175.1 Pseudomonadota bacterium
CCGGAAGTGTCCGAACGCGTCTACCGCGCCATGGCGGAGCAGGCGGCCGTGGTGCTCGGGGCCTGGCATGGCGTGGTGGCCGACGCCGTCTTCGACCGGGCCGAGGACCGCGAGCGGATCGCCAGGGTGGCCTCGTCGGCCGGCGTGCCGTTCCTCGGCGCCTGGCTCGATGCGCCGGCGGCGGTGCTGCTGGACCGGGTCGCGAAGCGGCGCGGCGATCCGTCGGACGCCGACGCGGCGGTGGTGATGCGCCAACTCGAGCGCGACGTGGGCCCGCTCGACTGGCAGCGCATCGATGCCGGCCGCGATGCGGCGGACGCGCTGCTCGCGCGGCTGGGTGAAACGGCGGCGGGCTCCGGGCAGGGAACCGCTCGACTCGGACCCTAACGGAAGAACGCGTCGAAGCCGTCGAACGGCTCGAACCGCCGGTTCCGGAAGACCAGCCGGGAAGGACCGGCGAGCGCGCGGCTCGCAACCGGATGGCGCTCGTCGCCGGGATAGCACACCACCCGCTCGCCATCGATCTGGCACGAGTGCGGCTCGATCAATACCGGCCCGCCGGCGCGCGCCTGCTCCAGCACGTCGCGCGCCGACACATGGCGGGAAAGGCCGGCGAGGCTCATGATCTGCGGCGGCGCAAGCATCATGCGCCCTTCCCAGTAGGATTCCAGCGCGTCGCGCGGCCGTAGCCATGCGCTCTCCACCGCCTCGTGATCGTCATGGCGGATCTCCGCGCCGTCGTCGGCCATCGCGACGAAGAAGCGCGTGTCGAAGCGCCGGGCGGTCACCGACGGCACCTTGGGCGTGATCCAGCGCGACCAGGGCACCAGCCGGCCGGTGTCGAGCTCGAGGGAAAGATCGGCCAGCATGCGGCCGAACGAGAAGCCTTCGGCATGGCGCCGATCCAGCAGCCCTTCCCTCGCCGACGCCAGCCCGCGCGTGAACAGCAGGCCGGCTTCCTCGTAGGCTTCCCGCATGGCCGCGACGAAGAGGCCGGCGGCCTCGAGGGCGCCGAGCTCCGGCTCGCCCAACGCTGCCCGCAGCATCTCCGGCTCGCGGTCGAGCCGTGCGAGCAGTGCCGCATCGGTATCCTCCCGGTCCAGCTTGCCGCCGGGGAACACATGCGCGCCGCCGAGGACGCTCGAGGACGCATGCCGCTTGAGCATCAGCACCTCGACGCCGCCGGGCGCGTCGCGCAGCAGCACGATGCTCGCTGCCGGAGCAGGCGGTGTCTTCACTTCCTCGTGGTTTAGTTCCATGGCGCTGACCTTGCCGCCTCCTGCGGCCCGCGAATGCGCGGGTTTGGTCCCCGCGGCTCCCTGCATGCTAACAGCGGGGCTGCGCTAAACTGGCCCGATGGACGAGCCCACCGCCCCCGCATTCCGCCTCACCTACTCCACGATGTTCGATCCGCCCGAGGCGCTGCACCGGGCGTTCGAAGAGGCGCTCCAGGCGGTGCGCGGCGAGCTCGGACGGAGCCATCCGCTGGACCTGGGCGACGATGCGCGCGGCCGGCAAGCGCCGGGCGCTCACGGCTACGTCGAGGTGCGGTCGCCGGCGGACAATGAATGCCTTCTCGCTCGCATCGAGGCAGCCGGGCCGGCCGCGGTGGACCTTGCGGTCCGCGCCGCCCGCGCCTCGTTCCCGCAATGGGCGGCACGGCCCTGGCGCGAACGCGTGGCCATCCTGCGCAAGGCGGCCGGGCTGATCGAGCAGCGCGTCTACCGGATCGCGGCAGTGGTCGCGCTCGAGGTAGGCAAGAACCGGATGGAGTCGGTCGGCGAGGTGCAGGAAACCGCCGACCTGGTCAACTGGTACTGCGACCAGATGGAGCAGAACGCGGGCTTCATCCGCGATCTGCCGAACGACCCGGTCAAGGGCTTCGTGAGCCGCAACCGCACGGTGCTCAAGCCCTGCGGCGCATGGGCGGTGATCGCGCCGTTCAACTTCCCGGTGGCGCTCGCAGGCGCGCCGGTGGCGGCGGCGCTCGTCACCGGGAACACGGTGGTGTTCAAGGTGGCGAGCAGCACCGCCTGGAGCGGCTGGCTGCTGCACCAGGCGTTCCGCGACGCCGGCGTGCCGTCCGGCGTCCTGGCCTATCTCGCCGGCTCCGGACGCGAGGTGGGCGAAGGGCTGGTGCGCCATCCCGATATCGCCGGCGCCACCTTCACCGGCTCGCACGAGGTCGGCATGGGCATCCTGCGCCACTTCGCCGGCGGCAACCGTCCGCGTCCCTGCATCGCCGAGATGGGCGGCAAGAACGCGGTGGTGGTGAGCCGCCATGCGGACCTGGAGCGCGCAGCCACCGGCATCGTGCGCTCGGCCTTCGGCCTGCAGGGCCAGAAGTGCTCGGCCTGCTCGCGGGTCTACGTGGAGCGGCCGGTCGCGAACGCGCTGATCGAGCGCATGGCCGCGCTCACGCGCGATATCGCCGTGGGCGATCCGACCGAGCGCGACAACTGGATGGGACCGGTCATCGATGCCGCAGCGAGGAACCGTTACCTCGAGGCGATCGACCGGCTGCGCGAAGCCGGCCGGATCCACGTCGGCGGCGCCGCGCTGTCGGACGCCGGCCGCGATCGCGGCTGGTTCGTCGCGCCGACGGTGGCCACGATCGGCCACGACGACCCGCTCTGGCGCACGGAGCTCTTCCTGCCGCTGGTGCTGGTCGGCGAGGTGGACTCCGTGGACGAAGGCATCGACCGCGCGAACGACAGCGACTACGGGCTCACCGCCGGTTTCTACGGCGCGCGCGAGGAGATCGACCACTTCCTCGCCTGCATCGAGGCGGGGGTGACCTACGTCAACCGGCCGCAGGGCGCGACCACCGGCGCCTGGCCCGGCTACCAGCCCTTCGGCGGCTGGAAGGGCAGCGGCACCACCGGCAAGGCGATCGGCTCGTTCTGGTACCTGCCGCTGTACCTGCGCGAGCAGTCGCAGACGATCGTCGAATGATGAGACCAACCCCCCATGGGCCTTCGGCCCTACCCCCCTTGGGAAGGGGGGCGCCGGCAGCGGCCGGGCAAAGCCCGATCCGCGCCGGCTGCTGGGGGTGTGGCGGTGGGGTCGCGCCAGCGGCGCCGGCCGGGATGGAGACGAGCCGTTCGCCGGCCCTTGGGAAAGGAATGGGGATACCAAGATGGTAGTAGAGCTGGTGGACGCGGACGACCAGTCCGCTCCGGGAACGATGACCAAGTCGGAGCTCATCGCCCGGCTTGCGGATCGCTATTCGCAGCTGGTGGCGAAGGACGCGGAGTACGCGGTGCGCACGGTGCTCGACGCCATGGCCCGCGCGCTCGCCGAAGGCAACCGTATCGAGATCCGGGGATTCGGCAGCTTTGCGCTGTCGTATCGGCCGCCGCGCATGGGGCGCAATCCGAAGTCCGGCGAGCAGGTGCTGGTGCCGGAGAAGCGCGTGCCGCATTTCAAGCCGGGCAAGCAGCTGCGCGAGAACGTGGATGCCGCCTTGCGCGGCGCCTGAGCCGCCGGGTACCCGATGCGGCTGATCGGCTGGCTGGTCAAACTGGTGGTCTTCATCGTGTTGCTGGGCTTCGCGCTCGGCAATACGGAACCGGTGCGCATGGGATTCTTCGGCAACCAGGACATCTCGGTGTCAGGGCCGCTGGTGGTGTTCCTGCTGCTCTTCTTCCTCATCGGGCTGCTGCTCGGGTTCGCCACCTTCATGCCGCGGCTGTTCCGGCAGCGTCGGCTGGTGGCGCGGCTCAAGCGTGACCTGGACCGGTTGCAGCGGCAGCGGGACCCGGAGCAGCGGGCGCAGGCCGAGATCGAGGCAATCGCCGCCCAGCTGCCGCCGCCCTGATGCGCTTCACCGCGCGGCCGAGGCGCTGAGGCGCGCCGGGATCCGCCATGGAATCCGCGATGGAGTTCGAGTACTGGTACTTGCTCGCCATCCCGCTCTTCTTCGGGCTCGGATGGTTCGCGGCACGCGGTGACCGGCGGCTCGCGACCCGGGCGCCGGAGCATCTCTCCGGCGCCTACTTCAAGGGCCTGAACTACCTGCTCAACGAGCAGTCGGACAAGGCGATCGACGCGTTCATCGAGGTGGTCCGGATCGAGCCGGAGGCGATCGAGCTGCACTTTGCGCTCGGTTCGCTGTTCCGCCGCCGGGGCGAGACCGAGCGTGCCATCCGGGTCCACGAGAACCTGGTGGAGCGCGGCGACCTGGATGCCGAGCAGCGCGCGCATGCCCTCTTCGAGCTGGGACAGGACTTCCTCAAGGCCGGGCTGATCGACCGGGCCGAGGATGCATTCAACCGGCTCGAAGGCACCGCCTACGCCGGCGCGGCGTCGCGGCTGCGACTGGAGATCGCGCAACGCACTCATGATTGGCCGCGGGTGATCGACCTGGCCCGCGACGGTCCGGTCGACCCGGCCTTCGACACCCGGCGCATCGTGGCGCATGCCTTCTGCGAGCTGGCGATCGAGAGCCTGAAGGCCCGCCGGTTCGATGAGGCGCGGGCCCATGCGCACGAGGCCCGCGAGGCCGCCGCGGAGCATCCGCGTCCGGCCATCGTGCTCGGCCGCATCGCGTTCGAGCAGGAGGCCTGGGGCGAGGCGATCCGCGCCTGGGAGCCGCTCGCCGGGCGCCATCCCCGCTACGTGGCGCTGGTCGCCCGGGACTGGATGGAGGCCGGTGCCCGCGACGGCGGCGACCGGGGCCTGCGTGCCGCCATCGCCCGCATGCAGCGGCTCGAGCATGCGGCCGAATCCACCGACCTGGTCAAGGCGGTCGCCGAGGCGATCGCCCGTCTGGACGGCAAGCCGGCCGCGGCGCAGTGGGTGCGCCAGATCCTGGTGACGCATCCGTCGCTGCTCGGGCTGCAGCTGCTGCTGGACCTCTCCCACCAGGAGCCGGCCGGTCAGACGGGCAGCGCCGCGGAGATGGACGAGGCCGCGCTGCGGACCCTGGTGCGCCGCCAGGCAGAGCGGATGTCACGCTACGTCTGCAGCGTCTGCGCCTTCCGCGCGCAGCACTACTACTGGCAATGCCCGGGCTGCAACCGGTGGGACAGCTACTCGCCGTTGCGCACCGAGGAGCTGGAGTCGGCGCAGTGACCGCGTCGGTGCATCCGCCGGGCCGCAGCCGCGAGCCGCGCACGCTCGACTGGCGCGAGCGCGGCATCCAGTACGCCCGACTGATGCGGCTGCATCGCCCGATCGGCACGCTGCTGCTGCTGTGGCCGACCCTCTGGGCGCTCGTCATCGCCGCGGGCGGCATGCCGAGCCTCTACGCGCTGTTCGCCTTTTCGCTCGGCACGCTGCTGATGCGTTCGGGCGGTTGCGCCATCAACGATTGGGCCGATCGCGGCTTCGACGGCGCGGTCAAGCGAACCCGCGACCGGCCGCTGCCAGCCGGCCGCATCGCGTCGTGGGAGGCGGTGATGCTGTTCGTGGTGGCGAGCCTGCTTGCGCTGCCGCTGGTGTTCCCGTTCGGCCCGCTGACCTGGGGGCTTGCGGTGGTCGCGGCCTTCCTCGCGGCGAGCTATCCCTTCTTCAAGCGGTTCTTCGCGATCCCCCAGGCCTACCTCGGCATCGCGTTCGGTTTCGGCATTCCCATGGCCTTCGCCGCCGTTCGCAACGAGCTGCCGGCAAGCTGCTGGATTCTGCTCGCCGCCAACATCGCCTGGGCGGTCGCGTACGACACCGAGTATGCGATGGTCGATCGCGATGACGACCTGAGGATCGGCATCCGCACGTCGGCGATCACCTTCGGTCGGTACGACGTCGCGGCGGTGATGGCCTGCTACGGCCTTGCGCTTGTCCTGATCGGCTGGGTCGGCGTGATCGAGGGACTGTGGCCGTGGCTCGGGGTCGGGCTGCTGCTCGCCGCGGGCGTGGCCGTCTACCACTACCGCCTCATCCGCGATCGCAGCCGCGAGGGCTGCTTCAAGGCGTTCAACCACAACACCTGGTTCGGTGCGGCGGTGTTCGTGGGCGTGGCGCTCGGGGTGATGCGGTAGCGGCTGTGCCAGGCGGTCGCGGCGATGAGGTGGCCGGCGTGCCCGATCGTCGGGGCGATGTTCAGCCGTCGATCCGAAGCGGCACGCAATCGGACCCGCAAGCGGACTCACCGGCGGCCGTCTGCACGGAGGCCGGCGACGGGGCAGGACGGTGCAGCACGGCCCGCGTGGGCTTGATCCGCAGTCCGGCCCCGGTCACGGCGGCGTGGCCATCGACGATCAACGAGTATTCGCCTTCGGCCAGCGGCGGCCAGACAAGGCCGACGGCGGGTCGGGCAACCGCGTTCTGCCGCGTTCGATTCCCGACGGGCTCTGCGACCAGCTCGCCGTCTTGCAGCACCGCGTTGACGGCGACGGCGTGGGGCGCACCGGCATCGCTGGTCGTCATCAGATACGCGTAGCGATAGCGGGCCAGCGTTGCGGCGAGATCAGGCAGCTCGACAGGGATGCTCATGATAGGCCTCGGTTGGTCGGGCAGGGTGACCATCCGGCGCGCGGTCGACCGTTGCCGCCTCGAGTCTAGCCCGAACAGCCTACGGCGGCGAACGCGTCTTCGCGGCTCGCGGTCAGCGAAGCGCTGCCCTGTACGCGATACCGAAACGCTGCGCCAGGCCGTCGAGTCGAACGTCCAGCGTCCAGAGCCGCGCCCCCAGCGTCATGAGCGTCGATGCCAGGATCACCATGTCCACCAGGCCGCAGCCCGACCCGTACAACTTCTCCCGATCGATGAAGCCCCGGACTTCGCGCAAGCTCGCCTGCTGCGTGCCCTGAAGCAAATCGATGTCCTCGAGCGTTTGCGCCCGTGGCTCCGGAGGCGTACCGCAGGCGAGCTCCAGGACCACCATGGGATGGGTGAGCGCCATGTCATGCTTCAGCAACTCCACCAGCGACTCGTTGCCTCGGCGAAAGTGATCCACCCAGACCGACGTGTCGACGAGCACGCTCACGTCACGGGTTCCTCGCGTCGACGCGGAATATCGCGCATCCGCGGGTCCGTCCCGCCCAGTGCCGCGAGCCGCTTGCCCGCTTGCACCCGCACGAACGTCTTGATCGCCTCTCTGAAGAGATCGGCCTTGTCCATGTCGGGATCGGCAACTTCCAGCGCTTTAGCGTAGAGCTCATCGTCAATCGTGACTGTCGTCCGCATTGCGCAGTTCTCATCAAGTTTGATGCAAAGATACATCAAAATAGGCATCAAGCCCACCCTTCCTGCCAAGCGGGTGCGATAGGACCGCCCGACCTCGACGTGGACGGATATACAGCAGTTTCCGCTAGACTTCAGAATATGTCCGGTGTTCTCCCCGCCAAGACTTCCTATGCACCCCTGCGGTTGACCGATCGGGCTGCCCTCGCCGCTCTCCCGGCTGCTGCCGATGGTGCAGCGGCTCTCGCGCCTGATCCATCCGACGACTGGCTCGGCCGGCTGAATCCGGCCCAGCGTCGCGCCGCTACCTTCGGCCGGGTGCTCCCGGGCGGCGGCGTCGACTCGCCACCGCTCCTGATCATCGCCGGGGCGGGGACCGGCAAGACCGCCACCCTTGCGCATCGCGTCGCCTGGCTGGTGCTGGCCGGCGTCGATCCGCAGCGCATTCTGCTCCTCACCTTCAGCCGGCGCTCGGCGCAGGAGATGATCCGGCGCGCCGAGCGCCTGGTCGCTGCGGCCGGCCGCGCCGCAGGCCGGACGACGGTGGCGCAGCGGCTTGCCTGGTCCGGCACCTTCCATGCGGTCGGCGCGCGCCTGCTGCGGGAGCATGCGGGCCGTATCGGGCTGGATCCCGGCTTCGGCATCCTCGACCGCGGCGACGCGGCCGACCTGATCGACGTGATCCGCCACGAGCAGGGCCTGTCGGCGAAGACCCGGCGCTTCCCCCGCAAGGACACCTGCCTTGCCATCTATTCGCATCGCGTCAACAGCGGCAAGGATCTCCAGGAAGTGCTCGACGAGGCCTTCCCGTGGTGCGCGCAGTGGGCATCCGAGCTGCGCGAGCTGTTCCGCGGCTACGTGGAACGCAAGCTCGCCCAGAGCGTGCTCGACTACGACGACCTGCTGCTCTGGTGGCATGCCGCGGTGTCGGACCCGGGGCTCGCGGCGGAGATGGGTGCCCGATTCGACCACGTGCTGGTCGACGAGTATCAGGACACCAACACGTTGCAGGCCGGCATCCTTCATGCGCTCAAGCCCGATGGCCGCGGCCTCGCGGTGGTCGGCGACGACGCGCAGTCGATCTATTCCTTCCGCGCGGCGAACGTCGGCAACATCCTCGAGTTCCCCGACCGGTTCGATCCGCCGGCGACGCGCGTGACGCTCGAGCTCAACTACCGTTCGGTGCAGCCGGTGCTGGATGCGGCCAATGCGCTCATCGGCGAAAGCCGCCGCCAGTATCCCAAGACGCTGCGGGCGCAGCGTGGCGACGGCGCCCGGCCGCGGCTGGTCACCGTGCTGGACGACCGGGCCCAGGCGGACTTCGTGATTGCGCAGGTGCTGGCCCGGCGCGAGGCCGGCGTTCCGTTGCGGCGCCAGGCGGTGCTGTTTCGCAGCAGCCATCACAGCGACACGCTGGAGGTGGAGCTGGTTCGTCGCGACATTCCGTTCGTCAAGTACGGCGGCCTCAAGTTCCTGGAGGCGCTGCACATCAAGGACGTGCTGTCGGTGCTGCGCTGGGCCGACAACCCGCGCAACGGCATCGCCGCGTTCCGCGCGCTGCAGTTGCTGGACGGGGTGGGCCCGGCGCTCGCGCAGCGGTGCCTGGCGTTTCTCGCCTCCGAAGCCCATGCGGTCGGGGCGCTTGCCCGGTTCGGCGTGCCGCCTGCGGTCGCGCCCGGGTGGGAGCCGTTCGCCGTATTGCTCGCGGCGCTGGCGCAGCCGGACGCGCCGTGGCCCGGGCAGCTGGAGCAGGTGGTCCGCTGGTACCGGCCCTACCTGGAGCGCCGCCATGACGACGCGGCAGTGCGCGCGGCGGACCTGGACATGCTGGTCGCGCTGGCACCGCGGTTCGCCAGCCGGGAGCGCTTCCTCACCGAGCTCGCCCTGGACCCGCCCGAGGCAAGCGGCGATCTCTCCGACCATCCATCGCTCGACGAGGACTACCTGATCCTCTCCACCGTCCATTCCGCCAAGGGCCAGGAGTGGGACAGCGTGAGCGTGCTCAACGTGGCGGACGGCAACTTCCCGAACGAGTTCGCGACCGGCAGCGCGGCCGGCCTGGAGGAGGAGCGGCGGCTGCTCTACGTGGCGATCACCCGCGCCCGCGACAACCTCGACCTGGTCGAGCCGCAGCGCTACTACGTCACGCGCCAGCCGCGGCACGGCGACGGCTACGTCCACGGCGCGCGCAGCCGCTTCCTCGGCGAAGCGGTGCTCGGATGCCTCGAGCAGACGGGCTGCGGTGAAGACCCTTACCAGTCGGCGGGGCGCCCTCGGGAGGGCGCCGGCCACGGCGCCGCGGCCGCCAGGCCGGTGGACGTAGCGGGGCAACTGCGCCGCATGTGGTGATCGTGGCGTCCCGAACCTTGCGACGGTCGGGTAGGCGACAATCGGCACAACCCCCGCCACACGGAGCCTGCCGATGTACTACGAGCCCGGCGTCACGCCGCACGGCCTGCCGCACGATCCCTTCAAGTCCTGCGTCATCCCCCGGCCGATCGGCTGGATCTCGACGGTCGACCGGCACGGACGCCACAACCTCGCGCCGTTCAGCCAGTTCCAGAACATCACCTTCGATCCCCCGATCGTCATGTTCTCCGCCAACCAGGACACCCGCGGCGAGCGCAAGGATTCGGTGCGCAACGCCGAGGAGACCGGGGAGTTCGTCTGGAACATGGCGACCTGGGCGCAGCGCGAGGCGGTCAACATCACCGCCGAGGAGCTGCCGGCCGAGGTCGACGAGTTCGAGCGCGCGGGACTGGTCAAGCTGCCGTCTCGCAAGGTGCGGCCGGCTCGGGTGCAGGGCTCGCCGATCCAGTTCGAGTGCACCTACCTCAACACGCTGCGCTTTCCCGGCACGCCGCCGATGGGCACGGTGGACGTGGTCTTCGGCCGCGTGGTGGCGGTCCACATCGACGATGCCGCGATCGATGCCAACGGCCGGGTCGACGTGCTCAAGATCCGCCCGATCGCCCGCATGGGCTACTACGACTACACCAGCGTCGACAGCATGTTCCAGATGGTGATCCCGGGCGGCAGCAAGGCGCTGCTCGCCGGGCTGGAAGGGTCGCCGGACAAGGTGCAGGGCAGCACGGG
This sequence comes from Pseudomonadota bacterium, assembly GCA_023389175.1. Classification (GTDB taxonomy): domain Bacteria; phylum Pseudomonadota; class Gammaproteobacteria; order Burkholderiales; family Burkholderiaceae_E; genus Lautropia. The sequence goes on from JAEWEW010000141.1 coordinate 10,222, forward strand.
GAGCCGCCAGAGCAACGACCGCATCGAGGATTGACGCGCGTCACGGGCCAGTTGGCAGCGCTTCCTATACTGATTCGCAACGGATCCGTAGGGAGCCATTCCGGCACCGGCCGTTGCTCAGGAGATCTCGATGAAATCGCTTCTCGGAATTGTAGCTGCCTCGCTCATCGCTCTTGCGTCCAGCCAGGGTGCCTACGCCCAGTTGGTCCCGAAGGGTGGGCCTGCGGGCGAGGGCGGCGCAGATCAGAAGAACCTGCCGTCCACCCGCACCCGCGCGGAGATTCAGAAGGAATGTGTCGAGGCGCTCAAGGCCAACCGCACGCCGTCGGGCGAGTGCTCGGCGGAGCCGGCCGCCACCGGGGGATCGAAGCCCACGCGCGCACAAGTTCAGGCCGAGTGCGCCCGGGCCCTGAAGGAGAACCGCACGCCCTCCGGCGAGTGCTCCCCCGAGCCGCAGATGAAGAAGTAGGTGTGTCGGGGCCGGCGAGGGGCGGCGCCTTGCCGCCCCTTGCAGGGCGATCGGCTGCGAGCGGCCGTGCCCTGTAGCGTTTGGCCGTGCTCAATGGACCGGGAGAATCACATGAAGACGATTTCCGGAATCATCGCCGCTTCGATCATCGGTTTCGCCGTCGCCCAGGGGGCGCTGGCACAGAGCCAGGGAGCGCAGGGCCGGGCGGAGCGGGCGCGATCCACTCCGCCAGGGGAGGCGTCCGCGGACCAGCCGAGCACTCCGTCCACGCGTACCCGCGCGGAAGTGCAGAAGGAATGCCTCGAGGCGCTGCGAGCCAACCGGACACCGTCGGGCGAGTGTTCGCCGGAGCCTGCCGCCACCACGAGATCGACGCGCACGCGGGCGGAAGTGCAGGCCGAATGCGTCCAGGCCCTGAAGGAGAACCGCACGCCCTCCGGCGAGTGCTCCCCGGAGCCGCAGATGAAGAGGTAGGCGAAGCCGATCCGGCCTGAAGACCGGGGTGGCTCACCCGCCTTCGGACAGCGACCGGCTGCGCGCGGCCGCGGCCTGGATGGCCTGGCCGATGCTGGCGCGCACCTGCTGGCGATCCAGCACATCGACCGCGGCCGCGGTCGTGCCGCCCGGAGAGGTCACCCGGCGGCGCAGCTGCGCCGGCGATTCGTCGGACGCCAGCGCCAACAGCGCCGCGCCCTTTACCGTGTTGAGGGCGAGCGCGCGCGCGGTGCCGGCATCGAGCCCGCCCGCAATGCCCGCGTCGATCATCGCTTCCATGAGGTAGAAGGCGTAGGCCGGGCCGCTGCCGCTCACCGCGGTCACCGTGTCGAGGAGGTTCTCGTGCGGAACCTGCACCACCTCGCCGGTTGCTGCGAGTACCGCCGCGGCGATCCCGCTGGCCGGGGCTTCGACCGAGGCCGGCGCATAGAACCCCGCGATGCCCTGGCCGATCAGCGCCGGCGTGTTGGGCATGGCGCGCACGACGCGCGCATGGCCGCCGCTCGCCGAGACGATCGTGGCGATGCGCAGGCCCGCGGCAATGCTGATCAGCACCGCATTCCGGTTGCGCGCGAACAGGGCGCGGCAGGCGGCAAGCGCTGCGTCCGCCTGCTGCGGCTTCACCGCCAGCACGATCGCATCGAAGCGCATCGCCGGGTCTGTCTCCGCGGCGTCGCCGTAGACCGCGATGCCGTGCCGCTCCGCCAGCCCGCGACGGGTCTCCGGGGCGGGGTCCAGGGCGGTCACCTGGGCAGCCGGCATGCCGGCCGCGAGCAGACCGCTGATCATCGCCCCGGCCATGTTGCCGCCGCCGATGAAGAGGATGCGGCAACCAGGCGGCAGTCGCGTCGCGCCGCTGGCCGCGTTGTCAGGGTGATCCATGCTTGTCCTCCTCGCTCGAGGGTTGCGCTGCGACGCCGGCTGCCGCCGCCGCCTCCGGAATGCGGGGTTGCCTGAGCATGCTGCGCGGCCGCAGGCCCACGGCGAGCAGCGTCACGAAGTAGACGATAGCACCGGCGGCGACGAGCCCGAGCACGGTCGCGGCACGGGCAAGCGGCTGGGCCTGCATCGCGGCCCACTCGAACCGCTGCCCGCCGAACCAGAGCACGGCGCCCATGGCGACCAGCGCGAGCGCGATCCGGGCGCCGTAACCGCTCCAGCCGGTGCCAGGCTGGTAGACCCCGCGCCGGCGCAGCCCGACGAGAAGCCAGCCGGAATTGAGCCAGGCGCCGAGCGAGATCGCGAGCGCAAGGCCGGCGTGTGCCAGCCACGGCACGAGCAGCAGGTTGAGCAGCTGCGTCGCCACCAGCACGACGATGCCGATCTTCACCGGCGTGCGCACGTCCTGCTTCGCGAAGAAGCCGGGCGCGAGGATCTTGACCGCGACCAGGCCGAACAGCCCGACCGAGTAGGCGGTGACCGTGCGCGCGGTCATGGCGAGGTCGTTGCCGCTGAAGGCGCCGTAGTGGTACATGAGCGCGGTGAGCGGCTCGGCGAGCAAGGCGAGCCCCACCATCGCCGGGGCCGCGAGCAGCAGGGTGATCCGCAGGCCCCAGTCGAGCAGGGCGCTGTAGCGGCCGCCGTCGCCCTCGGCATGGGCCTGCGAAAGGCTCGGCAGCAGGACCGTGCCCAGGGCGATGCCGAGCAGGGCGGTCGGAAACTCCATCAGCCGGTCGCCGAACGATATCCACGAGACGCTGCCCGGGGCGAGGTGCGAGGCGATCTGGGTGTTGATGATCAGGCTCACCTGGGCCACCGATACCGCCAGCACCGCCGGCCCCATGTTCCGCAGGATGCGCCGCACCGTCGGGTCGGCCAGGGCCCGGATGGGGCGCAGTCCGATCCTCGGCAGCATGCCGATCCGAGCGAGCGCCGGCACCTGCCAGGCAAGCTGGGCGATGCCGCCGATCATCACGCCGACGCCGAGCGCATAGATCGGCGGGTCGAAGTGCGGCGACAGGAAAAGGGCGGCGAAGATGAACGACAGGTTCAGCAGCACCGGCGCGAAGGCCGGCACCGCGAAGTTGCGCCACAGGTTGAGCACCCCGGCGGCGAGCGCCACCAGGGAGATCACCAGGATGTAGGGGAACATCCACCGGGTCAGGGTCACCGCCACGTCGAAGGTGCCGGGATCGTCGCGCAGCCCGCTCGCCACCAGGGTCACCAGGAACGGCGCGGCCACGACGCCCGCCGCCGACACCAGTAGCAGCGTCCAGAACATCACCGTGGCGACCGCATCGACGATCAACCGGGTGCGGTCCGGTTCGTCCGCCCGCGTCTGGGCGAGGATCGGGACGAAGGCCTGGGTGAAGGCGCCTTCGGCGAACATCCGCCGCAGCAGATTCGGCAGGCGGAAGGCGACGAAGAACGCGTCCGTCATCGCCCCGGCGCCGAAGATGGCGGCGACCAGCATCTCCCGGACCAGGCCGGTGACGCGCGAGACGAAGGTGAGGCCGCTCACCGTGGCGGCCGCTCTGAGGAGGTTCAATCCGGATCCCGGGAGGCTGGTCGGGGCCGGGCAGCGGGACGAGGCAGGAGGGCTCCTTGCCGGCTGGACGACGCCCGCGCTATAATACTTGGCTACCCGGCAGCGGCCAACGGACAGTGCGTTGATCGCCTGCAACGCAACGCATACCGAACACCAGGAACACACCACATGGCGAATATCGCGTCGGCCCGGAAGCGGGCTCGCCAGGCGGCTCAGCTCAATAAGCACAACAGCAGCCTGCGCTCCCGGCTGCGCACCGCGATCAAGTCGGTCCGCAAGGCGGTCGCCACCGGCGACAAGACGGCCGCGGCCAACCAGTTCCGCGCCTCGATGAGCATCATCGATTCGATCGCGGACAAGCGCATCATCCACAAGAACGCGGCCGCCCGCCACAAGAGCCGGCTCGCCGCGGCCGTCAAGTCGCTCGGCTGAGATCGCCCGGCTGAGATGAGGCTGCGCCGGGCGCGGCCCGGGCCGCTGACGGCCTGAGCCGCCCGGCTACCCGAGCTGCCCCGGCCGCTCCTCTCAGCCCGCCGCGCGCGGGCGCTCGCCGAAGAGCGCCGACCCCACCCTCACCAGCGTCGCCCCCTGGGCGATCGCCGCCTCCAGGTCTGCCGACATGCCCATCGAGAGCGTGTCGAAGCCCGAACCCGCAGACAGCCGCTCCTTCGCCTGGTCGAACAGCGCACGCAGCTCACCGAAGCGGCGCGCCTGAAGGCCGCTGTCCGCGGTCGGCTCCGGGATCGCCATCAGGCCGCGCAGCGCGAGCCCCGGCAGCGCATTCACCGTCAGCGCGAGCGGCAGCACTTCATCCGGGCTGCAGCCGCTCTTGGTCGCCTCCCCGGACAGGTTCACCTGCAGGCAGACGTTGAGCGGCGGCCGGTCCGGCGGCCGCTGCGCCGACAGCCGTCGCGCGATCCGCTCGTCCTGGACCGACTGGACCCAGTCGAACGTTTCCGCGATGCGGCGGGTCTTGTTCGACTGGATCGGCCCGATGTAGTGCCAGACGAGATCCATGCCCGCGAGGGCCGCGATCTTCGCTTCCGCTTCCTGCACGTAGTTCTCCCCGAACTCGCGCTGTCCGAGCCCGGCGAGCGCGCGCAGGTCCTCGGGCGGAAAGGTCTTGCCGACCGCGAGCAGCCGCACCGAGGCCGCGTCCCGTCCGGCGGCCGCCGCCGCCCGTCCGATCCGTTCCTTCACCGCGCGATAGCGCGCTTCCAACGTGTCGTTGCCGTTCATCGCCTGCAATCGCGGTTTCGACCCGTGGCCCCGGACTGCGCCGGACCACGCCACCTACCATAGCTGGGCCGATTGTAGAGACCCCGGGAAGCCGGGCCGGGCCCTGCCCGCCTCCGAGGGGGATCGGGGAAACCCGGGGCGTCTTGCCGAGAGGGCGCAGTCGCGGGACACCCAAGAGGTCGCGAAGGAAGATCGCATGGACATTGCAGAGCTGCTGGCGTTTTCGGTCAAGAACAAGGCTTCGGACCTCCACCTGTCGGCCGGGTTGCCGCCGATGATCCGCGTGCACGGCGACGTCAGGCGCATCAACCTGCCGCCGATGGAGCACAAGGACGTCCACGCGCTGATCTACGACATCATGAACGATTCGCAGCGCAAGCAGTACGAGGAGAACCTGGAGGTGGACTTCTCGTTCGCCATCCCCGGCCTCGCGCGCTTCCGGGTCAACGCCTTCGTGCAGCAGCGCGGCGCGGGCGCGGTGATGCGGACGATCCCGTCGAAGATCCTGACGCTGGAGGAGCTGAACTGCCCGAAGTCCTTCGTCGAGATCGCCAACCAGCCGCGTGGGCTGGTGCTGGTCACCGGGCCGACCGGCTCGGGCAAGTCCACGACGCTCGCCGCGATGATCAACCACATCAACGAGAACCTCTACGGCCACATCCTGACCGTGGAGGACCCGATCGAGTTCGTGCATGAGTCCAAGCGCTCGCTGATCAACCAGCGCGAGGTGGGACCGCACACGCTCTCGTTCAACAACGCACTGCGCAGCGCGCTGCGCGAGGACCCGGACATCATCCTGGTGGGCGAGCTGCGCGACCTGGAGACGATCCGGCTCGCGCTCACCGCCGCCGAGACCGGCCACCTGGTGTTCGGCACGCTGCACACCTCGTCGGCCGCGAAGACCATCGACCGGATCGTCGACGTGTTCCCCGCCGCGGAGAAGGACATGGTCCGGGCGATGCTGTCGGAGTCGCTCAAGGCGGTGATCTCGCAGTCGCTGCTCAAAACCAAGGACGGCAACGGCCGGGTCGCGGCGCACGAGATCATGATCGGCACGCCGGCCATCCGCAACCTGATCCGCGAGGCCAAGGTCTCGCAGATGAACGCCGCCATCCAGACCGGCGCCGCGCTCG
>JAEWEW010000160.1 GCA_023389175.1 Pseudomonadota bacterium
CAGCTGGTCCGCGGTGGGCGGGCGCTGGAAGTAGGTCACCTGGGCAAGGGCGGGCACTGCCGCCACGCCCAGCGCGATCGCGATGGCGCGGGGGAGGAATCGGGATGCGGACATGACGGTCACCTTCACTGGAGGGTTGAGCATCGCATCAGCGGTTGCCGATGCGCACGTTGTTGCTGCCGAAGACACCGCCCTGGGCTTGCGTGACGCTGCCCACGCTCACTCGCGTGGTGCCGCCCGAGCTGTTGTTTCCGATCTCCGTGGTCTGGTTGTTCATCGCGCCGGCCTGGGCCTGCGTGACCGCACCGACGCGCACTTCGGTGCGGCCGCCGCCCGACGCGTTGCCGATGGACATCTGCTGGCGATTGAGCGCTCCGGCCTGGACCTGGGTGGCGGCGCCGACCTTCACGTCGGTGCGCCCGTTGTCCTTCGCGTTGCCGATGTCCATGCCCTGGAGGTTGAGCGCTCCGGCCTGGACCTGGGTGGCGGCGCCGACCTGCACGTTGGTGCGCCCGTTGCCGCTGGCGTTGCCGATGTCCATCGACTGCTTGTTGAGCGCGCCCGCCTGGACCTGGGTGGCGGCGCCGACCTGCACGTTGGTGCGTCCATTGCCGCTGGCGTTGCCGATGTTCATGTCCTGCTTGTTGAGCGCACCGGCCTGCACCTGGTTGGCCGCGCCGACCGACACGCGCGCGGAGCCGCTGCCCTGGGCATTGCCGATCCGAAGCGACTGGCTCTGGAGCGGGCCGACCTGCGTCTGGCTCGCCTGGCGCAGGTCCACCGTCGAGGTGCCCTGGCCCCATGCGGTGCCGGTGATCCCGATCAGTCCGGCCAGGAGGAGGGTGCTTTTCATGTCGTGCCTCGTTCGTTCGTTAGTCGGCAGTCCGGGACCGTGCACTACATCCGTTCCAGCGTTCCCGCGCCGCCGACGGATTGCTTCAGGCGGGGCTTGCCCGCGTACTGCACCGTGGCTGCGCCGGAGACGTCCACTTCCAGAAGCTCCCGGCTGTCGACGCTGACGTCGCTGCTGCCGGATGCTTCGATGCGGGCGGTTGCGGATTGCAGCCGCTTGGCATCGTAGGTGGCCGCCCCGGCCACGACGGCCTTCTGCTCGGCAGCCTTGCCGCTTGCGTTGACCGTCGCGCTGCCTCCTATGTCGGCTCGCAGCGCCTGCAGGTTCAATCGCTCCAGGTTGACGGTGGCGCTGTCGCCGGCGGTGAGCTCGAGCGACTTGCCCTCGAGCCCGTCCACCGTGGCGTCGACCGACGCCTGCGCGTCCAGCGCCGAGAGCCGCCGGCATTCAAGCTGGATCTGGATCGCTTCCTCTGTCTGGAAGCTGCCGCTTGCCATCACCCTGAGCGTCCGGCCGTCGCCGCGGAAGGCGATGCGATCGATCACCTTCGGTTCGGCCTCGATGCGGGCATGGTTGCGCGAGCCGATCCGGATCCGCACGTTCGCCGGGACCTGCAGCACCAGCCGATCGAAGTCCGGAAGATCCATCTCGCGGCTGGCGGTGCGCGCCGCGCGCGCACCGCGCGGTCCGAGGGCGGCAGGCGCCACCGCTGTCGCGATCAGGCCCAGCACCGCGCGGCGGGAGCCGGTGCGGCGCGGCGGCCTGTCAGCCATTGCTGCGCTCCAGGATGCACAGGCCCTGGCGCAGGTCCAGCACCTGCACGGTCCTGCCGTTCGGCCCCTTCATCGGCGCGACGCCGCCGCTGCCGCTCTCGGGCAGTGTCATCCCGTTGCTCTCGAAGATCAGGCGGCCTTCCTGCCAGCACTTGAAGCTGGAGCGGGGCGTGTCGTCCACGATGCGTGCCATCGACTCCACCGGCGTCGGCTTGGTCCGGGTCGCCCTGGCCTTGTCGGCCGTCTCGGCGGCGCCCGCGCCGCCCAGTCCCAGCGCCGCAGCGGCGAGCAGCGCCGGCATCACGCGCCTACTGTATCTTGACATCGTAGACTCCCACGCCGGTTCTCGGTCCGCCGAGCTGGCGGAACATGTTGGTCAGCTCGTCCGTGCTGCGCGCTGCCGGCACGGTCTTCAGCGGTTCCGCGCCGAGCGATGCAGTGGTCGCGAAGCAGGCGATCGATTCCAGCGCGCCGCGCGGACTGGCGACGAAGCGGAAGGGAAGCTGTCCCGGGAACTGCATTCGCGTGCCGCCCTTCACCAGCGGATTGGGCTGCGCCGGATTCGGGAAGAACTGGTTCACGTGGCGATTCTCGTCGAGCAGATAGCAGTAGAGGTTCGCGTCCTGGTCCACGGCGACGTCGATCTCGAAAGGCTGGCCGCGGCGGTGGATGGAGTTCCTGCCCTGGACGCCGGCCACGTAGACGAACGGCGTCTCCCCGGGCGGCGGCACCGGGATCCCGGGGCCGGGTGCCGCGAGCGATGCGGCGGCGCCGGCGGACTTGGCCGCGACGTCGACCGGCACCGGCTGGCTGCCGGGCGGCGGCTCGGGCGCCGGTGCCGACGCGGTGGCGACCGGGGGTCCGGGCCGCTTCTCCAGCAGCGCGAGCGCCTTGGGTTGGGTCCTGGCGTGATCCGTGCGCAGGTACTCGCGGAAGAACTCGTAGTTGAGCGTGGAGGAGGGCTGGCGGCCCATCGCCTCCTGGTAGATCTCGATCGCGTGCAGCAGCGCGTCGTCCACCTGGCCGTTGACCTCGCCCGGATACAGGCCGCGCGCGATCATCTGCTGCTGGAAGTAGGCGACCAGCGAGATCGGGTTGGCTGCCATCGTCTCCCACCAGTCGGTGATCTCCGAGACCACCGCCTCGTCGGTGTCCGGCGCGCCGAGACAGGTCCAGTAGGGCACCTTGGTCAGCTTGCCGATCAGCTCGATGGAGGCGAGCTCGCCGAGCGTGCGCAGCGCCTGGGCGGTGCCCTCGCTCTGGCTCAGCACGAAGCTGAAGTTCACGCCGAACTTGCGGGTGTTGACCTCACCGTCCGCGCCGGTGCCGCTCTTGAGCACCAGCACCGAGTTCTTGGAAGTCACGCCCGGTATCAGATTGAGCGTCTGGGTATTGATCATGCTGAGGTCGAGCGCCAGCACCGAGGCGGTGCCCTGCTTGGCGTAGCCGGCGCTCACCGCGCCGACGCCGAGGCCGACGTCGCCCTGCTTGCGCACCACGTTCTCGTCGAACTGCGACACCGAGCCGCGAATGGTGAAGTCCGGCGGCGTCTCCACCAGCTGGTTGCGGGTGCCGAGGCCGATCACCGCGCCGAGCGTCTGGTCGTTGATGCTGAAAGCCATCAGGTTGACCGCGCGGCTGCGCCGGGTCATCTGCGATATGGCCGAGATGATCATGTCCTTGCCGCTCGCATTCACCTTCTTGGTGGAATCCGGCACGTCCTCGATCAGCACGGTCAGGTCCCTCACCCCGTAGTTGAGGAAGGTGATGTCCATGCAGCGCAGGGCGGCGGCGAAGCCGGTCGAGTTCGGCGTAGGCGCTTCTTGCGGGTTCTTGCCCTCATTCGCGCGTCGCACGACGTCCTGGTTGTAGTCGGTGACGGTGGCGCAGCCGGCGATGCTTGCGCCGACGAGCAGCGGACCGAGGCGCCGGGACAGCACGCCCAGCGAGCCGCGGCGCCGGGGGAAGGTGGAGGTGGCCATGGCGGTTCCGGCGTCGGTGGCTTGGTTACCTGCAGCGGGCCGCGTTGACCACCGGCCCGGTCACGATGACCGTGGTGTCACGCGGGTTCACCCGATTGCGGGCGGAACGGTCGTTGGTGGCATTGCCGATGTCGACGCTGCCGCAGTTGGCGTTCTGGTTGTTGCCGTTGTTCTGCAGGCCGGCACGCGCGTCGGTACGGCGGGTGGCGCCGCGCTGCTTGATCTTCTCGCGGGCGACGAGCGCCTGCAGGTTGGGATCGAGGTCCAGCGGCTCGGACTCGGCCGCGCTCACGAGCAGCGGCACGGCGCCGATCGCGCCGCCGAGCAGGGTGATCGCGGCGAGGCGCGCGAGGGATCGGGCCGGGCGGCGACCGCGCCGGCGGGTAGGTTCGAGTGTCATGTCGAGGCTCCTTGCCTGGCAGCGGCAGGGGGACCGAAGTCCCCCGCCGCGTCAAGTGGCACGTGTCACTTCACGTTGCCGACGTCCATCGTCTGCTTGTTGGCGAGACCGCCGACTTGCGTCTGGGCGATGTTGCTGGCGGTCACCTTGGAGCTGCCGGCGCCCTTGACGTTGCCGAGATTCATCTCCTGCTTGTTGGCAAGGCCGCCGACC
>JAEWEW010000190.1 GCA_023389175.1 Pseudomonadota bacterium
GCACTGGACCCACCCGCGCCACGGCAGGCAGCCGATCGAGCTCGACAACGGCCAGCACCTGCTGCTCGGTTCCTACACCGAGGTGCTGGCGCTGCTGCAGCTGACCGGCGGCTCCGGCGGCGGCCGCATGGAGCGCCGTCCGATGCGACTGGCCGGCAGCAGCGGGCTGCTGCTCGAGCGTCCGGCGTTCGAGCGTGGCGGGCCGGCCGGCAACCTGCTCGCGCCGTTGTCGTCGCTGTTCGGGCTGCTGCGCGCACGCGGACTCTCGCCGCGCTCGCGCTGGGCGATGGCCCGCGCGCTCCTGCGACTGCGGCTCGGCGGCTGGCGCACGCCGGCCGGCGTGGTGACCGTGGACGACTGGTTCCGCGCGGCCGGCCAGCCGGCGGAGCTGGTCGAGCGGTTCTGGCGGCCGCTGGTGATCGCCGCGCTCAATACGCCGACCGATCGCGCCTGTGCCGCGACCTTCCTGCGGGTGGTGCGCGACAGCCTGGGCGCCGGCCATGCGGCGAGCGACTTCATCCTCGCGCGGCGCAATCTCGGCGACCTCTTCGTCGATCCCGGCCTCGCCTGGCTGCGCGCGCACGGTGCCGAGGTGAGCCTGCGCTGCGACGTGCGGCGCATCGTGCGCGGGGCGGCCCGCCGCTACCGCGTCCTCGGTGGCACCCGCGGCGCGACGCCGCCGCTCGAGCTCGATTGCGACGAGGTGGTGCTCGCCACTCCGCCCTACGTGAGCGCCCGGCTGCTCGACGGGTTGGCCGATCCCCCGCTGGTCGAAGCGCTGGGGCGCTTCGAGTACCTGCCGATCACCACCGCCTACCTCGGCTGGCCGGAGGAGCTGGTCGCGACGGCGGGAACCGACGCGCGCGCCTCGCCGCAGGCCGGTGACCGCCGCGCGGCGCTGCCGGCGATGCTGGCACTGCGCGATGCCGCCGCCGACCAGCGCTACGCGCAGTGGTTCTTCGACCGCGGCCGCCACGGATCCTGGCACATCGCCGCGCTGGTGCTGAGCGACAGCCGCGCCGCGCGCGACCTCGGCGACAGCCGCCTCGCCGATGCGCTGATCCGCCAGCTGCTGCATGAGATGGACCTGCCGGCGCCGGCGCAGCTGAGCCTGATCCACGAGAAGCGCGCGACCATCGCCTGCACGCCCGATCGGCCCCGGCTGGCTGTCGACGCCCTGGCCGGAGCGCTTCCGGGCCTCGCGCTCGCCGGCGACTACACCTACGCCGACTATCCGGCCACGCTCGAGGGCGCCGTGCGCAGCGGCCGGCTTGCTGCCGAGACACTGCTTCGGGTCCGGTAGCGGGGCCATCGCGCGGTTCATCGCCGCCCCGGCAGGGGGACGCTTCCTGGGGGCGTCCTCTACCAGGCCGCCGAGAGCGCCTCGTCCAGTCTATCCACCGCGATCACCTCCAGGCCCTCGATCGCGCGCCGCGGCGCGTTCGCCTTCGGCGCGATCACCTTGCCGAAGCCGAGCTTGACCGCCTCGCGCAAGCGCTCCTGCCCCCGCGGCGAGGGACGGATCTCGCCGGTGAGCCCGATCTCGCCGAAGACCGCAAGCCCGTGGGGCAATGCCCGGTCCTTCAACGACGAAACGATGGCGAGCACCACCGCAAGATCGGCGGCCGGCTCCGTGATGCGCACGCCGCCCACCGCGTTGACGAACACGTCCTGGTCGTAGGCCTGGATGCCGGCGTGCCGGTGCAGCACGGCAAGCAGCAGCGAGAGCCGGGCGGCATCGAGCCCCACCGAGAGGCGTCGCGGCTGTGGCGCATGCGCGGTATCGACCAGCGCCTGGATCTCCACCAGCAGCGGGCGGGTTCCCTCCTGGGTCACCAGCACACAGGAGCCGGCGACCGCCTGCGAATGTCGCGAGAGGAAGAGCGCAGAGGGATTGCTGACCGCGCGCAGGCCGCGGTCGGTCATGGCGAAGACGCCGAGCTCGTTCACCGCGCCGAAGCGGTTCTTGATCGCGCGTACCAGCCGGAAGGTGGAATGGCTGTCGCCCTCGAAGTAGAGGACGGTGTCGACCATGTGCTCCAGCACCCGCGGTCCGGCGAGCGCCCCTTCCTTGGTCACGTGGCCGATCATCACCACGGCCACCCCCTGCTGCTTGGCCATGCGGGTGAGCTGCGCAGCGCATTCGCGAACCTGCGCCACCGAGCCCGGAGCGGACTGCAGCTGCTCCGTGTAGACGGTCTGGATCGAATCGATCACCACCACGGCCGGACGCGTCTCGCGTATCGCCGCGTCGATGCGCTCGAGCGAGATCTCGGCAAGCATCGGCAGGCGCGAGCCGTCGACGCCGATCCGGTGCGCCCGCAGGGCCACCTGGCCGAGCGATTCCTCGCCGGTCACGTACAGAACCGGCTGCGATTGCGAGAGGCTCGCGAGCGTCTGCAGCAGCAGGGTCGACTTGCCGATGCCCGGATCGCCGCCGATCAGCACCACCGAGCCGGGCACCATGCCGCCGCCGAGCACGCGATCGAACTCCTCGAGCCCGGTGGGAAGGCGCGGCGTCGATTCCGCCGGCACCTCGGCGAGGAGGGACACCGGGCTCGGCGTCGCGAGCGGCTCGAAGCGGCCGGAGCCGCCGCGCTCGACCCGTGTCTCGTCCAGCGTGTTCCACGCATTGCACGCGGGGCACTGGCCCTGCCACTTCGCGAAGGCGGCGCCGCATTCCCGGCAGACGTACTGCGATCGGGTCGCCATCAGCCAGGCGGCCCGATGAAGTCCTCGCGCACGACGCGCCGGACCCGCGAGGCGACCGCGCAGAGCAGCTCGTAGCCGATCGTGCCGGCCTGGGCGGCGACCTCGTCCACCGACACCTGGGCGCCCCAGAGCTCGACCGGCGAGCCGGGACGCGCGGCGGGAATCGCATCGAGGTCGACCGCCAGCATGTCCATCGATACGCGGCCGAGGGTGCGGGTGCGCACGCCCGCCACCGCGACCGGGGTGCCGGTGGGCGCGATGCGCGGGTAGCCGTCGGCATAGCCGCAGTCCACGATGCCGATCCGCATCCGCGACCGGGCGGTGAAGGCGGAGCCGTAGCCGACCGAATCGCCCGGCACGAGCTCGCGCACGGCGATCAGCCGGCCGGTGAGCGACATGGCCGGGCGCAGCCCGAGGTCGGCGGCGCTGCGATCGTCGAACGGCGTCGCGCCGTAGAGCATGATGCCCGGCCGGATCCAGTCGCGATGCGCCTGCGGCAAGGTCAGCACCGCGGCGGAATTGGCAAGGCTGCGGCTGCCCGGCAGGTCCGCGGTGGCCGCATCGAAGTCCGCGATCGCGCGCGCCGCGCCGCCGGGCACGTCGGCATTGGCGAAATGGCTCATCAGGCCGACGGAACTCACGCCGGCCGCGCGCGCGAGCCGCTGGTGCATGGGCGCGGCCCGGTCGCGCGGCACGCCCAGCCGATTCAGACCGGTGTCGACCTTCAGCACCGTGGCGACCGGCTCGCCGCGATGGGCCTCGAGCCAGCGTGCCTGCTCCTCGCAATGCACGACCAGCGTGAGGCCCAGCCTGGCCGCGAGCGCGACGTCCTCCTCGTCGAACGCGCCCTCGATCATCAGGATGGGCCGCTCCCAGCCGGCGTCGCGCAGCCGCGCCGCACCGTCGAACTCGAGCAGCGCGAAACCATCCGCGGCGGCGAAGCCGCTCATGGCTGCGCCCAGGCCGTGGCCGTATGCCTCGGCCTTGACCACCGCCCATGCGCGGGCGCCCGGGGCCGCCGCACGGGCGACGGACAGGTTGTGGGCGAGCGCGGCGATGGACGTGGTGGCGGTGGTGCTACGGGTCATGGCGAGGACGCAGGGATCGTGCCTTGCTGTCGTGCGGCATCGGCGCGACCCGGTCGGTTCGGGAGAGGGCCGGATCTTCCATGATATAACCACGCCCGGACCTGGGGACCACAGGCGTTGCAGACCGCGAGAGCATTCCGGAGCATTCGATGGCAGGCAGGGACGAGACGATGCGTGGCGCATGAAGCGCGGCTTCTACACGATCATGGCGGCGCAGTTCTTCTCGTCGCTCGCCGACAATGCGCTGCTGATCGCCGCGATGGCGCTTCTCCTCGAGAACCACTCGCCCGAGTGGGTCGTGCCGCTGCTCAAGCTTTTCTTCACCATCTCCTACGTGATGCTCGCGCCCTTCGTCGGCGCGTTCGCGGACTCGATGCCGAAGGGACGGGTGATGCTGGTCACCAACTTCGTGAAGATCGGCGGCTGCGCCCTGCTCTTCTGGACCGTGCATCCGCTGCTCTCCTACGCGGTGGTGGGATTTGGCGCGGCGGCCTACTCGCCGGCCAAGTACGGCATCCTGACGGAGCTGCTGCCGCCGGAGAAGCTGGTCGCGGCCAACGGCTGGATCGAGGGCACGACGGTCGCCTCCATCATCCTCGGAACGCTGCTCGGCGGCGCGCTGATCACACCGAGGCTTTCCGGGCACCTGCTCGCCTTCGACTTCCCGCTGATCGACACCGGCATCACGTCGCCGGCCGAGGCGGCGATCGCCGCCACCGCGCTGATCTACTTCCTCGCCGCAATCATCAACCTGGGCATTCCCGACACCGGGGCCCGCTATCCGCACCAGCAGCATCATCCGCTGCGGCTGATGCGGGAGTTCATCCACTGCAACCGCACGCTCTGGCGCGACAAGCTCGGCCAGATATCGCTGTCGGTGACCACCCTCTTCTGGGGCGCGGGCGCCACCCTGCAGTTCATCGTGCTCAAGTGGGCGCAGATCCACCTCGGCATGCGGCTCGACCAGGCCGCGATCCTGCAGGGCATCGTCGCGGTCGGCGTCGCCGCGGGCGCGATGGGCGCCGCGTCGGTGATCCCGCTCAAGCGCTCGCCCCGCGTGCTGCCGTGCGGCGTGCTGATGGGCGCGTTGCTGCCGGTCATGACGGTGGTGTCGTCCCTGCCGGTCGCCTTCGCGATGCTGGTGGTGATCGGCGCGCTGGCCGGCTTCTTCGTCGTGCCGATGAATGCGCTGCTCCAGCACCGCGGCTACGTGCTGATGAGCGCGGGTCATTCGATCGCGGTGCAGAACTTCAACGAGAACCTCAACATCCTGGTGATGCTGTCGCTCTACGCGGTGCTGCTGCGCCTGGACCTGCACATCAACACCATCGTGATCCTGTTCGGCCTGTTCGTCGCGGGCGCCATGGTGATGGTGATCCGGCTGCATCGCTCCAACCAGCGCAACTACGACTCCGAGTCGCTGATCGGCGAGCATCCGCACGCCCGCGCCGGCGAGGTCAAACCCTGACCGGCGAGGCGGCGCGGGCGCCGCAGGCGCCTCAGGCGCCGGCCTGGTTGACGACGTCGACCGCGAGGCAGAGATCCTCCCAGCTCTTGCGCTTGTCCGGGAGGTTGCGCAGCAGATAGGCCGGGTGGTAGGTGCAGACCACCGGGATCCGGCGCCGCTCGCCGGCATAGTGGTGCACGCGCTGGCGCAGCCCCGCGATGCTCGCGTCGGTGCCGAGCACACCCTGTGCGGCGAAGCGGCCGAGCAGCAGGATCAGGTCGGGCTGGAGCAGCTCGATCTGCCGCCGCAGGAACGGCTCGCAGGCCTGCGCCTCCGCCGGCTCCGGATTGCGGTTGCCGGGCGGACGGCACTTGAGGATGTTGGTGATGAAGACGTCGGTGTCCCGGGCGAGGCCGGCGGCCGCCAGCATCTGCGTCAGCAGCTGGCCGGCCGGACCGACGAAAGGCTCTCCGCGGGCATCCTCGTCCGCTCCGGGTGCCTCGCCGATCAGCATCCAGCGGGCCGTGGCGGGCCCGGTGCCGAAGACGGTGTTGCGCCGGCTCTCGCAAAGGCCGCAGCGACGGCAGGTCGCGACCTCCGCGCGCAGCGCGGCCCAGGCCTCCTCGGTCGTCGGGATCGGGGATGGCACCGCGAGCCCGGCGACTCCAGGCATGACTTCCGCATCCGCCGCCGGCGGGGATGTCGCGGTAGCGTCGGTCGCATGGTCCGCGGACGGCGCCGTGCGACGGATCCAGAGCGGGCCGAGATCGAGCGCCTCCCAGGCCTGCAGCAAGCGGTCATCCGCCATGGCGACTGCCGTGCGGCCAGATGATGCCGGGTGCCGGAAGCGGCAGGCTGCAGCGCATGACGATCGCGTCCTCGCGCCGGCCCGCGAAGAACGGGTAGTAGCCGCGCCGCACGCCGATGCGCTGCAGGCCGACCCGATCGTAGAGCTGCATCGCCCGGGTGTTCGAAGGCCTGACCTCGAGCAGGAGCGCCGTGGCGCCGCGCCGGTGGACATCGTCCGCGATCCATCGCAGCGACCATTCGCCCTGTCCACGACCCTGCCGCGCCCGCACGACGCTCAGGTTGAGCAGATGCACCTCGTCGGGGCTCCACATCAGCACGCTGTAGCCGGCGAGCCGGTCCGCTTCGTCGATGAAGCACCACGCGTCGTAGCCGGCAACGAGCGAGTCGCTGAAGTTGCCGCGGGTCCAGGGGAAGTCGTAGATCTCCACCTCGTGCCGCATCACCTCGTCCAGGTCGGCCGGCGTCATCGACCGCACCCTGAGCGGCTGCGCCGATCCGAGTCCGGGATGCAGGCTGCCGGACGGCATGCCCTGCGGCCGGGATCCCGCGTCGCCCATCCGGATCACCCCTGCGCCGCCTCGGCCGCCCCGGCGGCACGCGCGAGCGCGCGCAGGCGCTGCTCGTCCACGTCGAGCGCGACCTTGTCGCGGACGTACACCGGCAGCGCGGCCTCCGCCGGCCCGCCGGGCGGCGCTCCGCTGCTCGTGGCCAGCGCGAGCACGGCGTCCGCGGTCGGGGCGTGCCCGGCGGCCGCATCCGGATCGAGGCCGGCGGCGACTGCCCATTCGCGAAGCACCGGCAGGGCGACGAAGGCGTTGCCGGCCGCGACGACCGCATGGCCGGCGCCCAGCATCCGCTCGAAGACGGCGATCGCCTGCGCGGCGCTGCCGACCAGCGGCCCGGCAAGCGCCTCGGGATAGCTGCCGGCGCGGCACCGATGCACCGCGTAGTAGCACTCGCCCATGCGCGCATCGATTGCGCCCAGTTGCAGCCATTCGGCCTGCGGCTCGTGCCAGCCGGACGCATGGGCGGCCATGGCCTCGAAGGAACCGATGCCGGCGACCGGCAGGGCGAGACCGAGGCCGAGCCCCTGGACCAGGCCGGCCGCGACTCGCAGCGAGGTGAAGGCCCCCGGCCCCTGGGCGAAGGCCAGGCACTCCACCCTTTCGAGCGGGATCGCAGTGCGCAGCATCAGCCGATCCAGCAGCACCAGGGCATCACGCGAGGCGAGCGGGCCCTGCGCCTCGCCCGGACGTCGCGCACCCGGCTGCTGCCGCTCGGGCTGGCGGGACCAGAACTCCGCTACCGCGCCCCGTGCCGAGCCGATCGCCACCGAGCAGTCGTCGGCATGGATCGAGAGCGCGAGCACCAGGGGGCCGCCGGCCGCGGCAACCCCCGGCGACACGGTTGCCCCGGATGACTCGAAGGCGGCTTGGAGAGGCGGTCGCGGGGGCGAGGACATCCCCCGATTCTAGAAGAGGCGGCGTGACCGCGCCGCAGCGTTCAGTCGTTGGCGAGACTGCGTGGCAGCCGGCGCAGCTGCTCGCGCAGCAGCTGTCGCTCGTCCTCGGTGAGGCGAGCCCTGCCGACCGGGGCGGCGGTGGCCGCGTCGATCACCGGCAGCGCCGGCGTGGCGACCTGGGGGGCAATCGGGGAGGCGTCCGGTGACGCGAGTGACCGGTCCACCAGCGGTCCGCCGCCCGGCGGTGCCGGCTTCTCGCCGGGCGTGGCGGGGGCCACCGGCAATGCGGAAGCCGGATCCATCACCGGGGCGACGGCGGGCACCTTCGCCGGCTCCGGCGCCGGCGCGATGGTCGGCGCGATGGACGGGGCCAGTCCGGGAGCCACGGTCGCCGGGTCCGCCTGCTCGAGGCCGGGTCCGGCGCTGCCGCGATCCAGGCCGTAGTGCTCGAGCAGCTGCCGCCGCAGCTCCTGGCCGCGGATCGGGTTCTCCCGCATCTGGGCCGCCGGCTCCGTACGGCCGACGGCGAAAGCGCCCTGCGGCATGGCGACGAAGCCGACCGCCGCCGCCACGCCGACGGCCGGCGCGACGCGACGGATAGCACCTCGTGCGGCGGCAAAAGCGAGCTTCATCCGGGGTGATGACATGGGAACGAGAATACGCCTCGAGGTAGGAAAAAACAGCGACGGAATCGACGCTTGGCGGAAACAGCAACACGACCGGGTCCGCACTGCCGGCGGCATTCTAGGAACGCGATCGGACCGCGGTGGTAAGCGGTGCGTACACCCACCGCTCGTCCGTAAGGTCAGTAAGACGCCCGACGAATCGGTGGCCGGAGGTAATGTCTGTAACAGCGCGTAAGCAGGGCGCGGTCCGGTGACCTCCGGCGGCGGACTTGTAACACGCCTAGGTGGAACCCGATATCATCGTCCGGATGAATCGCAACACCAGGAAACTGCTCGTCGTCGATGACGATGCGAAGCTGCGCGAGCTGCTGCAGCGCTACCTCACCGAACAGCAATTCGAAGTCTCGCTCGCCGCGGACGCGACGGCGATGAACCGCCTGATGCAGCGCGAGGCCTATGACCTGATCATCCTCGACCAGATGCTGCCCGGCGAGGAAGGCCTCTCGATCATCCGCCGCCTGCGCGCCGCGAGCGATCGCACGCCGATCATCATGCTCACCGCCAAGGGCGACGACGTCGATCGCATCATCGGCCTCGAGATGGGCGCGGACGACTACGTGCCCAAGCCGTTCAATCCGCGCGAGCTGGTCGCCCGCATCCACGCCGTCCTGCGTCGCCAGAGCCATACCGAGGCGCCCGGCGCACCGGCCCAGGATGCCGGCGTGGTCAACTTCGGCGCCTTTGCCTTCGACCTTGCCACGCGGACGCTGTCGCGGGACGGCGAACGGGTCAATCTCACCACCGGCGAGTTCTCGGTGCTGAAGGTGCTGGTGCGCCATCCGCGCGTGCCGCTCTCGCGCGAGAAGCTCATGCTGCTCGCGCGCGGCCGCGAATACGGCGCCTTCGACCGCAGTCTCGATGTGCAGATCTCGCGGCTGCGCAAGCTGATCGAGCCGGATCCCCAGAACCCGCGTTTCATCCAGACGGTCTGGGGCGTCGGCTACGTGTTCGTGCCCGAGTGACCGGCTTTCGCTGAGATCCGGTCCCCGGGTTTCAAGTTGCCTCCACGCGAAGCCACCGCCAAACGAGGTCGCCGCTGAGACTCAGCCTGTTCTGGCGGACCTTCGCGCTGATCGGCCTGCTGATCGCGGTCAGCCTGGGCGCGTGGTACCAGCTCTATCGCGTGTTCGAGCGCGAGCCGCAGACCGCGCGCTTCGCCTGGGAGATCGCCTCCATCGTCAACCTCACGCGCGCCGGGCTGGTGAGCGCCGTCGGCGACCGGCGGCGCGAGCTGCTGGTGGACCTGGAGCGCAACGAAGGCGTACGGGTCTATCCGCTGGAGCCGCAGGACAAGATCGAGCGGTGGCCCGACCGGCAAGTGGGGCAGCTGGTCGAGGCCAAGCTCAAGGAGCTGCTGGGCCCCCGCACCCTGGTGGCGAGCAAGGTGAACGGCGAGAAGGCGCTTTGGGTGAGCTTCGACATCGCCGGCGACGAGTACTGGCTGATCGCGGACCCGAAGCGGCTGGAGCGCCAGCTCGGCGGCAACTGGATGGAGGTCACCGCGACCGCCGTGCTGCTCGCGCTGATCGGCGCCATCCTCATCAGTCGCCTGGTCAACCGTCCGCTCGCGAACCTGGCGCGCGAGATCGGCAAGCTCGCCCGCGGCGAGCGGCCGTCCCGGCTGCGCGAGAGCGGCCCCACCGAGATCTCGGAGCTCAATCGGCGCTTCAACCAGCTGGCAGGCGACCTGCAGGCCATGGAGGGGGATCGGGCCGTGGTGCTCGCCGGGGTTTCGCACGACATCCGCACGCCGCTCACGCGCTTGCGGCTGGAGATCGAGCTGAGCGGGCTGGACGAGGACAGCAAGGCGTCGATGGTGGAGGAGATCGATCGCATCGATTCCATCGTGCGGCAGTTCATCGAGTATGCCCGGCCGCTCGAGTTCACGATCGAGGCCGTGCCGCTCGAGCCGGTGGTGGAGCACCTGGTGCGGGCCTATTCGCGCGAGCGGGCCGAAGGGATGCTGCAGATCCAGGTGCGGCTCGAGTCGCGGCTCACCTGGCAGGGCAACGCCACCTTCCTCCAGCGGATCCTGGCGAACCTGCTGGACAACGCGATCAAGTACGGCAAGTCCGCGCATGACGGCGTCGTGCGCATCGACCTGCTCGGGCGCCGCCGCGGCCGCGAGGTGGAGCTGGTGGTGCGCGACCAGGGGCCCGGCGTTCCCGCCGACGCGCTGGAGCGGCTCTCGCGGCCGTTCGCGCGCCTCGACACCGAGCGCGGTGGCGTCGGCGGCTCCGGCCTGGGTCTTGCCGTGGTGAGCCGGCTCGCGCGCCGTGCGGGCGGCGAGCTGGTGCTGGAGAATGCGGTGGCCGGCGGCCTGCTGGCACGGGTGACGCTGCAGGACCAGGGTTCGCACGCCCTGCTCTCCGGGCCGGCCGGAGGCATCACCAAGCCGGGACCGGCCGTGCCGGCGCCGGTCGCGGGAAACGCAGCCACGCCCGCGCAGCCCGCGCGTCGCGGCATGGAAGCCGGCACCAAGGCCTGAGCACCGGATGCGCTGAACCGGACCACGCCGGGCCCGTGCCCGCGGGAGTCAGGGAAGCTTCACCAGCAGCACGACTGCCTGCGCCTCGATGGCCTCGCCCCGTCCCAGGTAGCCGAGCCGCTCGTTCGTCTTCGCCTTCAGGTTGACGCGTTCCGGCGCGCACTGCAGCGCCCGGGCGATGCAGGCCTTCATCGCCGGCAGGTGCGGCCCGAGCCGCGGTGCCTGTGCGACGACCGTGGCATCGACGTTGCCGGGCACGAAACCGGCGGACCGCGCGCGCGCCACCGCCTGCGCGAGCAGCTTCGCGCTGTCGGCGTCGCGCCAGGCCGGATCGGTATCCGGAAACAGCCCGCCGATGTCGCCGAGGCCGGCGGCACCGAGCACCGCATCGGTGATCGCATGCAGCAGCACGTCGGCGTCGGAATGGCCGAGCAGCCCGCGCGGATGGTCGATGCGCACGCCGCCGATCACGAGCGCACGTCCTGGCACCAGCGCATGCACATCGTAGCCCTGGCCGATGCGCCAGGGCGGCTCGGGCTGGCCGGCCGGCGTGCTCATCCCTCGTTCCCGCGACGCATCAGGATGCGCAGCACGAGCAGGTCCTCGATCGTGGTGATCTTCAGGTTGCGACGCGATCCGGTGACCATCAGCGGCCGCCCGCCCTCGGCCTCGATCGCGGCCGCCTCGTCGGTGACGTTGGGGTGGGCGAGGAGCGCGCGCCGAAGCGCGCCGGCGCGGAACACCTGCGGCGTCTGCGCCAGCCACAGCCGGCTGCGATCGACCGTGCCGCCGCTGCGGTACTCCGCAGACGCCTCCAGCGACGAGACCGGATCGAGCCGCTTCACCGTGTCGGTCATCGGAATGCAGAGCAGCGCACCGCACGGCTCGTGTTCCAGGCTGGAGGACAAGCGCAGCAGGCTCTCCGCGTCGATGCCCGGGCGCGCCGCGTCGTGCACGTACACCCAGTCGTTCTGGTCGATGACGCCGCGCTGCGCGAGCCAGGTCAGCCCGTTCAGCACGGTGTCCCGACGCGAGCGACCGCCGCGCCGCACCAGCTCCACCCGCGGATGGCGCAGCCCCTCGAGACGTGGCGCGATCTCGTCATCCGGCTGCACCACGACGGCGACATGGTCGAACCAGGACTGCTCGAGGAATGCGGCGACCGCGCATTCCAGCACGCTGCGTCCGGCGAGCTCCAGGTACTGCTTGGGCATGCGCGAGCCCATGCGTGTGCCCGAGCCGGCCGCGGGAACGAGCACGACGTGGCGCGGCGAGCCGTCGCGCGGCTTGCCGAAGATTCCGGTCGGGACCGAATCGCTAGAATGGCGGCTGGCTGTCAAACGCTGATCGATGTTGGCTTCTTCAAGACACCCCGTCCGGCAGGCCGGCCGCGCCCGCAGCGCGAGGCGGCTGCCGCCCGGCCATGGCTCCTCCGACGCACTGCGCCTGTCCCGCCTCGCCCGCGAGGCGAGGCAGACCGGCGCCGCGTCGTCGCACGCCGGCGCGGTGCACGTGATTGTATGCGCGCAGTCGAGCGACTGCGCCCGCCTGCTCGCGGAGATCGCCTGGTTCGAGCCGTCGCTTCGCGTGGCCTCGCTGCCGGACTGGGAAACGCTGCCCTACGACCATCTCTCGCCGCACCAGGACCTGGTATCCGAACGGCTCGCGGCGATGCATCGCCTCGCGCGTGGCCAGCTCGACGTGCTGGTGGTCGCGGCTACCACTGCCGCCCATCGCATGACGCCGCCGTCGTATCTCGCGGCGCGTACCTTCGATTTCCGCAAGGGACAGACGCTCGACGAGCAGGGCCTGCGGTCGCAGCTGACCCTGGCCGGCTACGAGCATGTCTCGCAGGTGGTGCGCCCCGGGGAGTACAGCGTGCGCGGCGGCCTGATCGACCTCTTTCCGATGGGTTCCGAGCTGCCCTATCGACTGGACCTGTTCGGCGACCAGCTGGAGACCCTGCGCACCTTCGATCCGGACACCCAGCGCAGCCTCTATCCGGTCGACAGCGTGCGCCTGCTGCCCGGCCGCGAGTTCCCGCTCGACGAGGCCGCCTGCGCCGCGTTCCGGGGACGGTGGCGGGAGCGCTTCGAGGGGGACCCGTCGCGCGCCACGGTCTACCGCGACATCGGCAATCGCATCGCGGCCAACGGCATCGAGTACTACCTGCCGCTCTTCTTCGAGGAGACCGCGACGCTCTTCGACCACCTGCCCGAGGCCGCCGTGCTGGTTATGCATGGCGACGTACAGCAGGCACTGCTCGCGTTCCGGGACGACGCGGAGCAGCGCTACCGCTTCATCGGCAAGGATCCGGAACGGCCTGCGCTCGAGCCGCGCGAGCTGTTCCTCTCGGCCGAGGAGTTCTTCGTCGCGGCCCAGGCGTACGATCGGCTCGCGGTCCCGGTGGCGGGCCCGGACGCAGCCCAGGGCGCCGACGCCCTGCCGGTGCCGCCGGTCGCGGTCAACCGCCGCCTCACCGATCCGCTCGCATTGCTGAAGGACGTGCTCGCCGCGCCCGGGCCAGTTCCAAATGTGACCGAGCGGCGCGCGATCGTCGCCGAGTCGCCGGGCCGGCGCGAGACGCTGGCCGAGCTCTTCGGCGAAGGCGGCCTGCGCCTGCCGACTTTCGACAGCTGGGCTGCGTTCCTCGAGAGCGACCAGCCGGTGATGCTCGGCACCGGCCCGCTGCATCGCGGCTTCCGCCTCGCCGACGGCGGGCTCATGTTGCTCACCGAGAGCGAGCTCTTCCCCGGCTTCGTCCGCCAGCCGGGCAGCGGGCGCACCGGGCAGGCGACCCAGGTCGACAGCCTGATCCGGGACCTGTCGGAGCTCAAGCCGGGGGATCCGGTCGTCCATGCGCAGCATGGCATCGGCCGCTACCAGGGGCTGGTGAACATGGATCTCGGCGAAGGCGTGACCGAGTTCCTGCACCTCGCCTATGCCGGCGACGCGACGCTCTACGTGCCGGTGGCGCAGCTGCACCTGATCGGCCGCTACTCCGGTGCCGCGCCGGAGAACGCGCCGCTCCACGCGCTCGGCTCCGGGCAGTGGGAGAAGGCGCGGCGCAAGGCCGCCGAGAAGGCGCGCGACACCGCGGCGGAGCTGCTCGATCTCTATGCGAGGCGCGCGGCCCGTCAGGGCCATGCGTTCCGCTTCGACGCCGCCGACTACGAGGCCTTCGTCGAGGGCTTCGGTTTCGAGGAAACGCCGGACCAGGTCGCCGCGATCCATGCGGTGGTGCATGACCTGGTCGCCGCCCGGCCGATGGACCGGCTGGTCTGCGGCGACGTCGGCTTCGGCAAGACCGAGGTGGCGTTGCGCGCCGCCTTCGTCGCGGCCGCCGGCGGGCGCCAGGTGGCGGTGCTCACGCCGACCACGCTGCTCGCCGAGCAGCACTACCAGACGTTCAGCGACCGCTTCGCCAACTGGCCGATCCGGGTCGCCGAGCTCTCCCGCTTTCGCAGCGCGAAGGAGTCGAAGGCCGCGATCGAGGGACTCGCCGAGGGCCGGATCGACATCGTGATCGGCACGCACAAGCTCCTGTCGCCGGGCGTGCATTTCAAGAACCTGGGCCTGGTGATCATCGACGAGGAGCATCGCTTCGGCGTGCGGCAGAAGGAGCGGCTGAAGGCGCTGCGCGCGGAGGTGGACGTCCTCACGCTCACCGCCACGCCGATTCCGCGAACTCTGGCGATGAGCCTCGAGGGAATCCGGGACTTCTCGGTGATCGCGACCGCGCCGCAAAAGCGGCTGGCCATCAAGACCTTCGTGCGCAAGGAGTCGTCCGGCACCATCCGGGAAGCGCTGTTGCGCGAGCTCAAGCGCGGCGGGCAGGTCTATTTCCTCCACAACGAGGTGGTCACCATCGAGCGCCGGCAGCGCGAGCTCGCCGAGCTCGTGCCCGAGGCGCACATCCGGGTCGCGCATGGGCAGATGCCGGAGCGCGAGCTCGAGCACGTGATGCGCGACTTCCACCAGCAGCGCTTCAACCTGCTGCTTTGCACGACGATCATCGAGACCGGCATCGACGTGCCCACGGCGAACACCATCGTGATCCACCGAGCCGACCGCTTCGGCCTCGCCCAGCTGCACCAGCTGCGCGGCCGCGTCGGCCGCTCGCACCACCAGGCGTATGCCTATCTGCTGATACCGGACGAGGAGGCGATCACCGCCGACGCGAAGAAGCGGCTCGACGCCATCCAGATGATGGAGGATCTCGGGTCGGGCTTCTATCTCTCGATGCATGACCTGGAGATCCGGGGCGCCGGCGAAGTGCTCGGCGAATCCCAGTCCGGCGAGATGCAGGAGGTCGGCTTCGCGCTCTACTCCGACATGCTCAAGCTCGCCGTGGATGCGCTCAAGGCCGGCAAGGAGCCGGACCTGGCCGCGACCATGGCGCGCATCCCGGAGGTCAAGCTCCATGCGCCGGCGCTGCTCCCGGAGGATTACTGCCCGGACGTGCACGAGCGGCTGATGCTCTACAAGCGGCTCGCCAACTGCCGCGACGGCGACGCGGTGAGCCTCATCCGCGAGGAGATCGTGGACCGCTTCGGCAAGCTCCCGCCGGCGGCCGCAACGCTGATCGAGGTGCACCGGCTGCGCCTGCTGGCCGAGGCGATCGGCATCGCCAAGGTGGACGCGACGCCCGAGGCGATCACCCTTCAGTTCGACGCCAAGCCGATCACCTCCCCCGCGGTGATCCTGAAGTTCGCCCAGTCGCGGCGGGACACCACCTTCGCCGGCCAGGACCGCCTGCGCATCAGGCTCGCCACGGAGGACGCGGCCGCCCGTGCCCGGGTAGTGCGCGACATCCTGCTGCAGCTGAAACCGGCCGTCGGCCAGATGTCGGACCGCCTGGTCACCGAGCGCGGATGATGGCCGCGCCTGACCTGGTGGTGCAGCATCCGCGCCTCGGCGACGCGGCGGTGGCTGCCTTCGCCGCCCGGCTCGGCGCGCCACCGGTACGCCGCGAGCCGGCATTGGCCCGTTGGCGCCAGGCCGGCGCCGTTGCCGCGCCCGAGGTCGCGCGAATCGCCGACGCCCAGGCGGTGGATGCGGCGCTGGTCGCACCCGACGCCCGCCTTGCGGACTACCGGTTGCTCGCCTTCGACATGGATTCCACCCTCATCACCATCGAATGCGTGGACGAGATCGCCGACTATGCCGGCCGCAAGCCGGAGGTGGCCGCGATCACCGAGGCGGCGATGCGCGGCGAGATCCGCGACTACGACGAGAGCCTGCGTCGCCGCGTGGCGCTGCTCGCCGGCCTCGACGTCGCGGTGCTGGACCGGGTCTATGCCGAGCGCCTGCGGCTGTCGCCCGGGGCGCGGGAGCTGGTCGGCGCCGCACAGCGCGCGGGCCTCGCGACGCTCCTCGTCTCCGGCGGCTTCACCTACTTCACCGGCCGCCTGAAGGCCGAGCTCGGGCTCGACTACACCCGCTCGAACACGCTCGAGGTGGTGGACGGCAAGCTGACCGGCCAGGTGCTCGGGACCATCGTCAACGCCGACGGCAAGGCGCTGGCGCTGCGCGAGACCTGCCGCGCGCTCGGGGTCGCGCCGTCGCAGGCGATCGCGATCGGGGACGGGGCCAACGACCTGAAGATGATGGCGCAGGCCGGCATCTCGATCGCCTACCACGCGAAGCCGGTGGTCCGCGAGCAGACCACCTGGGCGATCAACCACTGCGGCCTGGAGGCGGTGCTGAACCTGCTGCCGGACGATTGACGCTCGGCGGCCCCGGCTGCCCGGACCGGGGCACGGCGCTCTTCCAGGCTGGATCGTCGGCTATCGGCCGCGGTTCGCCCGTTCCAGCATCGCATGCAGCAGCACGTTCGCGCCGGCGGCCACGTGCGCGGGCTCGGCGTCCTCGATCTCGTTGTGCGAGATGCCATCCTTGCACGGAATGAAGATCATCGCGGTCGGCGCGACCCGGGCGGCATATACCGCGTCGTGCCCGGCGCCGCTCACCAAGTCCATCGGCGGGTGGCCGATCCGCCGCGCGGCTGCACGGATCGAATCCACCAGCGCCGGATCGAAAGGCGCCGGCGGGAAGTACACCACCTCCTCCATCGCGATCTCGATGCCGGTGTCCTCGAACGCCGCCACCGCCTGCTTCAGCGCCGCGTCCATGCGCAGCAGGCCCGCGTCGTCCGGATGCCGGAAATCCACGGTCAGCCTGACCCGCCCCGGAATGACGTTGCGCGAGTCGGGATGCACCGTGAGGCTGCCGACGGTGCCGCGCCCGTGAGGCGCCTGCGCGAGCGCGATGCGGTTGACCGCCTCGACCAGCCGCGAGGCGGCGAGCAGCGCATCCCGCCTCAGCTGCATGGGGGTCGGCCCGGCATGGGCCTCCTGGCCGGTGACGGTGATGTCGTACCAGCGCTGGCCGAGTGCTCCGGTGACCGCCCCGATCACCGTGCCGGCTGCCTCGAGGATCGGTCCCTGCTCGATGTGCGCCTCGAAGTACGCATCGAAGGCCGGCGCGCCGTCGGCGACCGCGCCCGGCGCCGGGCCGTCGTAGCCGATCGCGGCCAGGGCTGACCCGACGGTGCAGCCGTCGCGATCCTTCGCGGCGAGCGCGGTCTCCAGTGAGAATGCGCCGGCGTAGACCCCCGAACCCATCATCACCGGCACGAACCGGGTGCCTTCCTCGTTGGTCCAGACGCAGACTTCGAGCGGCGCCTGCGTGCGGATGCCGGCATCATGCAGCGTGCGCAGGACTTCCAGGCCGGCCAGCACGCCATAACTGCCGTCGAAGCGGCCGCCGGTGGGCTGGGTATCCAGGTGGCTGCCGGTCGCGACCGCGCGGCGCCCGGGATCGGTACCCGCCCGGCGCGCGAAGATGTTGCCGATCCGGTCCACCCGGATGTCGCAGCCCAGCTCCCGCGCCCAGCCCACGAACAGGTCGCGCGCCTGCCGGTCCAGGTCCGTGAGCGTCAGGCGGCACACGCCGCCCTTCGGGGTCGCGCCGATGCGAGCGAGCGTCATCAGCGAGGACCAGAGCCGGTCCCCGTCGACGGCGAGGTCCGTCGCGTGGCGATCGCGGATCGCCTCCTCGTGAAGTTCGTTCATCGGGCTCACTCCTTGGCGCCCGCCGGGCGCTCCTTCAGCTCGGTTTCGACGAAGGCGTACTCGAACTCGTTGGCGTTGATCACGTCGTGCTCGACGCCTGCCTCGCGGAAGTACGGCACGCCTTTCGCCAGGTCGGCGAAGGAGCGGCTGCCGCCCGGCCCGACCAGCTCCAGGCGTCCGTCGGCGAGCGGCACGATCACGTAGTCGTACTCGTGCCGGTGCCAGCCGGTGGCAGCGCCCGGTGCGAAGCGCCAGAGCGTCACCCGCACCCGGTCGTTGTCGATGTGCACCGCCGGCTCGGCCTGCCGGCGCGCCTTTCCCTCGTCGACCATGCCCCGATCCTACTTCCGTTTGGCGAACGGCGGCACCGGATACACCGGCTTGGCCGTGGCGATCGGCGGCGGGTAGACCACCTCGAGGCCATCGGGCAAGGTCTGGATCACGGCGAACTCGTTCTTGAACTGCTTGCCGGTCTCGTCGATCTCGTACTCGCCGGTGAGGGTGACGATCTTGCCGCTCAGCTCCACCGCCGCCCGCTTCAGCTTGTCGGCCTCGAGCGACTGCGCCTTCTGGATGATCGCCTCGGTGACCACCCCTGCGCCATAGGCGAGCGCCGTCTGGAAGTCCGCCGCGTAGCGCGCGTCTGGAAAGAGCTTGCCGTAGCGCTCCACCATCTGGGCGCGGTTCAGGCCGTGGGTGACCTTCCAGTTGATCTTCTCATGCAGCAGCGTCGCGCTGAGCACGTAGTGTCCGTCACGGCCGGCCTGCTGCAGGAACTGCGGCTGCGAGCCGTAGAAGAGGAACACCGCCTTGAAGTCCGCATTGACCTCGCGGATCTGCCGCGCAATGGTCATCTGGTCGCCCTCGTAGGCGGTCGGGTAGAACGCCTCCGCGCCGCTCGCGCGCGCCTTCTGGATGAGGATGTTGAAGTCCTTGGTGCCCTTGGCGAACTTCTCGTCCATCGTCACCTGCATGCCGAGCTCCTTGGCGAGCTCGATCGCGCCCTGGGTGAGCGCCGCCGGGAAAGGCTCGTCGAGGTAGGCGAACGCCACCTTCTTCACCCCCATCGCATGCAGCGCGCGCACCCCCGGCTGGCCCAGCAGCGATCCGGCGATCTGGGTGGCGGAGACCAGGTGCTTGTAGCCCTGCTTGTAGATGGAGTCCGCGGAAGCCGACCAGATCACCATGAACTTCCCGTTGGTCTCGGTGGTGTTGGCCGCGGCAGCGGTGAGAGTCGAGCCGAAAGGCCCGAACAGCAGGTCCACCTTCTCGTCCTTGATGAGCGTCTCGTAGACGCGGGGAACCAGGGTCTTGTCGCTGCGGTCGTCGAGCTTCACCAGCTCCACCTTGCGCTTGGCGCCGCCGACGTCGATGCCACCGCGCCGGTTGAGATCGTCGATCCAGATCTCCACGCCGCGCTGGCCGGACTGCGCCTGCAGCGCGAAGGTGCCGGCCGACGAGACCGTCATGCCGATCCGGATCGGCTTGTCGCCCTGCCCCGCCGCCGTACCGGTGCCGAGCGCCATCGCCATGGCCGCCATTGCGAACAGTGTCGTTCTTCGTTGCATAGCGTCGATCCTCGAGTGTCCCGGGGCGCTTGAAGGACGGACGACGCCGGCCCCTTGGGCGTCGTGCCGTGGCGCCGGACCGTCAGGCGTCGATCCGGTAGTCCACCCATTCGGCGATCAGGTTGCGCAGCCCCTCCTCCTGGGCGAACCGGGCGACCGAGCCGTCGACCTTGTTGCGCCCGAGCTCCAGCACGTATACGTGGTCCGAGACGCGAACGCACTGGCGCACGTTCTGGTCCACCAGCAGCACGGTGATGCCGCGCTGCGGAAGGCCGTGGATGAAGTCGTAGATCTCGGCGGCCACCTTGGGCGCGATCATCGCCGTCGGTTCGTCGAGGAGCACCGCTCTCGGCTGCAGTGCCAGCGCGCGACCGAGCTCGAGGAAGCGCTGCTGTCCGCCGCTCATGGTTCCGGCGAGGTCGCGTCGACGGTCCCGCAGCATCGGGAACTGGGCATAGGTGCGCTCGAGCGCCTCGGCGACCCGGGCCTTGTCCCGGCGGAAGGACCAGCAGGCGAGCCGCAGGTTGTCCTCCACCGACAGCTCGTTGAAGAGGCTCCGTCCCTGCGGGACCAGCGCGATGCCTCGCTCGATGAAGCGCCACGGCGCGAGACCGGTGACCACCTCGCCGTCCATCAGCACGTCGCCGGCCACCGGCCTGAGCAGCCCGTAGAGTGCGCGCAGCGTGGTCGATTTTCCGGCGCCGTTCGGGCCGATCACGCCGGTGATCCGGCCCGGTCGAACCTCCAGCGAGAGGCCTTGCAGGATGCGGATGTCGCCGTGATAAGCGACATCGACCTCGCGCAACGCGAGCAGCGGCGGCGGTTCGCGCTCAGCCGCCAAGATAGGCCTCGACCACCGCTGGATTGGCGCGGATGGCGGCAACCGAGCCTTCCGCGATCACACGTCCCTGGTTCAGCGCCACGACCCGGCGAGACAACCGGTAGATCGACGTGAGATCGTGGCTGATCAGGAGCACGGTCTTGCCTCCGGCCGCCATCGCCTCGATGCGCTCGATCATGAAGCGGCAAAGCGTAGGATGCACGCCGGCGAATGGTTCGTCCAGCATGACGACGGTCGGATCCGGCATCAGCATGCGAGCCATCTCCAGCAGCTTCTGCTGCCCGCCGGAGAGCTCCTCCGCGAGGTTGTGGCGCAGGTCCGCGAGGCGCATCTGTGCCAGCATTTCCTCGGCGGCATCCACGAGTTCACGGTCGGACGCGTGGCGGCGCAGCACCGGCACCAGCAGGTTGTCCACCAGGGACATCCTGCGAAAGACCCGCGGCACCTGGAAGGTCCGGCCGACGCCGGCATGCGCGATCAGGTGCGGCGCCTGCCCGGTCACGTCCCGTCCGCCGATGGCCACCCGGCCGGCATCCGGCAGGTAGATGCCGCAGATGCAGTTCATCAGCGTGGTCTTGCCGGCGCCGTTGACGCCGATGATCCCGAGCACCTCGCCGGCGCCGGCGGCGAGGTCGATTCCGTCGAGCGCCTTCACCCCGCCGAAGTGCTTGCGCAGCCCGCGCACCTCGATCGCGGCGGGTGCGTCGGCGGGTCCGCCGACGGTTGCCGTGGCCATGGTCACCGCCATTGCCGCCGGCCCATCAGGCCGGCCGGCCTCACCAGGATCGTGCCCACCAGGATCAGGAAGCCGACGATCTGCGCCATCGCCTGAGGCAGGAACACGGTGGCGAGCTGCTCGGCGAGGCCGTACAGCACGCCGGCGAGCAGCGCGCCGACCGGGTTGCCGAGGCCGCCCAGCACGACGACGATAAAGCCGATGATCGAATACTCGGCACCGGAGAAAGGATTGAAGGCGGGAAAGACCAGGGCCACCAGCACGCCGGTCACCCCGGCAAGGCCGGTGGCGAGCGCGAACGCGAGGGCCGACAGCCGCACCACGTCGACGCCCACGATCTGCAGCGCCTCCCGGTTCATGATCGCAGCCCGCAGGGCCTTGCCGGGCAGCGTTCGGAAAAGGAACCAGGCGAGCGCGAGCGAGACCGCGACGGTCACGCCCAAGGCCACCAGCCGGGCGGTGGAGATGAAGATCGGGCCCACCTGCACCGAGATCGGATCGAAGCTGTAGTCGATCGACCGCGAATCCGCCTCGAACAGCAGCAGCATGACCGCGGCCAGCGCAATGGACAGCCCGTACATCATGAGGAACGACATGATCTCCGGGTCGTCGCTGCGGGCCAGGCGCGGCAGCAGCAGGTAGTACGTCGCCCAGCCGGCCGCGAAGAAGGCGACCGCGGCGATCGGCAGCGACCAGAGCGGCGCGAGGCCGAGGCGATCGAACAGCACGTAGGCGAGGAACGATCCGCCGATCACGAACTCGCCGTGAGCGAAGTTGACCACCCGCAGCACCCCGTAGAGCACCGTGAGGCTCAGCCCGATCAGCGCGTACACGCCGCCGACGATGAGGCCGTTGGCCAGCCCGATGAGAATGAGTGTTTCCATCAGGGGATGTAGCGCCGCCACTCGGGCCGGCGCCGCAGCAGCGTGCCCACCATGCCGCGTGGCAGGAAGAGCACCAGCAGCACGGTCGCGACGCCCAGGAGCAGCAGGTTGACCAGCGGGAAGCGCCGCCAGATCAGCTCGTCCAGCCAGACCATCCCGATCGCGCCGATGATCGGACCGGTCACCGTGCCGAGCCCGCCCGCCACGGCGTAGATCACGGTCTTCGCGGTGATCAGCGTGTTGAAGGCGGTCTCGGTGTCGACGACGTTGGTGTACCAGGCCTCGACGCCGCCGCAGAGCGCCGGAAAGAAGGCAGCGACCAGCCAGCCGTAGAGCCGCACCCGGACCACGTCGACGCCCATCATGTCGGCCGCCTGCGCGTCGTCCCGGACGGCGCGCAATGCCTTGCCGAGGCGCGACCGGGACAGGCGCAGGATGCTGCCGAGCGCGAGCAGCATGATGCCCATCATCACGTAGAAGGACAGCACCGGCTCGGCCCGGCTGCCCAGCTGCAGGCCGAACGATCCGCCGGTGATCTCCTCGGGCATGTTGCTGATGACCAGGCGGCAGATGCCCGCGAGCGCTAGGCTCACGATCGCGAAGTAGATGCCCGACAGCCGCAGCGT
This sequence comes from Pseudomonadota bacterium, assembly GCA_023389175.1. Classification (GTDB taxonomy): domain Bacteria; phylum Pseudomonadota; class Gammaproteobacteria; order Burkholderiales; family Burkholderiaceae_E; genus Lautropia. The sequence continues at coordinate 22,425 of JAEWEW010000190.1, forward strand.
CGGCGCGAACAGCAGGCCCAGCACCACGCCGGCGATGCCGGAGAACGGCAGCGCCACCAGCACCGGGAAGCCCAGCTTCACCACCAGGATGGCCGTGGTGAAGGCACCCACGCCGTAGAAGGCGACATAGCCGAACGGCATGTAGCCCGAGAAGCCCGCGGCCACGTTGAATGCCGACGCCATGGTGATCCACAGCATCAGGTAGAAGTGGAAGGCCAGGTTCAGGCCAAGCGACGGAACCAGAAGGAAATAGACCGTCACCGCGGCGCCGATCGCCGCTGCGATCGCGAAATGGATGCGGTCGGCCGAATCACGCTCGACCGCGCGCGGTACCGGACGACTTCCCGCCTCTGCCATGGGCCGCTCCCGGATCGGTGCGCCCCCGGGACGCAACCGGCGATGACCCGCGAGTATATCGATCGGTCGCGCGCTGGCTACCGGGATGTTCCCGAGGCCGCGAGCAGCCCAAGGCGCGCCCGCTGCTAAGGATGGTCGAGCGCAGGCGGGCGCAGGCGACAGAAGCCGCCATCGTCCTGCAGTGCCTTGCCGATCTCCAGAAGTCGCCGCTCGGCGAAAGGCGCCCCGACGAGCTGCACGCCGATCGGCAGTCCGTCGTGCAGGCCGGCCGGCATGGCGAGCGCCGCAAGGCCGAGATAGTTCACCGGCCGGGTGAAGAACGCCGGCGCGGGCGAGGCTTCGTCGACGTCGGCAACCGCAGGCGCGGGCATCGGCACGGAAGGCATCAGCAGCGCATCGAAGCGGCCGAGCCATTCCTCGACGAACTGACGGCGACGTTCAGCCATCATCCTGAGCGACTCCGCGTACTCGCCGGGCGCGAGCGCGCGTGCCGCGAGGATGCGTGCCCGCACGGCGTCGCCGATCGGCTGCGCCGGATCCGCGATCCATTCCCGGTGCTGCGCATAGGCTTCCGACGCCATGACCGCCCCGGTGCGGGGGGCGAGATCGAAATACCACTGCGGCAGGCGGACCGGCTCCACCGCCGCACCGCGGGCCTCCAGCATGCGGGCGGCGCCATCCAGTGCGTCGAGGACGGCGGCATGCACGAAGGCCGGCATCTGCGCCCGCTCGGGCAGCGCGATCCGCATGCCGCGCACCTCGCCTCGCATCGGTGCGTCCGGCAGCGCGAGCGGCGGCTGCCCGAGGCTCGCGGGATCCCGCGGGTCCGGCCCCGCGAGGATGCGCAGCAGCTCGGCGCAGTCCTCCACGCATCGGGCCATCGGCCCGATGGTGTCCAGCGTCCAGCTGAGCAGGCCGGTGCCGTGCAGGCTGATCCGGCCATGGGTAACCTTGAGTCCCACCAACCCCGTGAAAGCCGAAGGTATCCGCACCGAGCCTCCGGTGTCGCTGCCGATGCCTGCCGGCGCGAGCCCGGCCGCGACCGCGACTGCGGTGCCGCTCGAGGACCCGCCCGGCACCCGATGCGTCGTCGTGTCCCAGGGATTCCACGGGGTGCCCATCAGCGGGTTGGTGCCCCAGGCGCCGAAGGCGAACTCCACCATGTGCGTCTTGCCGAGCGGGATCATCCCGGCTGCGAGCAGGCGCTCCACCGTGGCCGAGGTCCGCTCCGCCTGCCGCGACGCCCACATGCGCGAGCCGATCGTGCCGACGCGCCCGGCGATGTCGCAGAGGTCCTTGATGCAGATCGGCAGGCCGTGCAGCGGCCCGAGCGGCAGGCGCGCGCGGCGGGCGTGGTCGGCCGCGTCGGCCAGATGCCGCGCCTCGTCGGCGTAGACGTCGACGAAGGCATGCAGCCTGTCGTCCAGGCGTGCGATCCGGTCGAGGTGCGCAGCCACGATCTCGCGGCTCGAGCATTCGCCGCGCGCGAGCAGTCCGGCCTGCTCCAGAAGCGTGAGACCCGTCGGATCCATGTCGTCGCCCCCCAATCTGCCGCGGAACTCAGCCGCGGACCGCCACCTCGGCATGCAGGTCGTGCTCGTCCGCCGCCGTCACGCGGACCTCGACGAAGTCGCCCAGCGGCAGCGTGCGGCCCCGGGGCGCGGCGATCACCACCATGCCGTCGATCTCCGGCGCATCCGCCGTCGATCGCGCAAGGTAGCACTTGCGCCCCTGCGGCGTGCGCGCCTCGTTGTCGACCAGCACGCGCAGGGTACGGCCGACCTGCCGCTGCAGCCGCGCGGCACTGATGCCGGCCTGCAGCGCCATCAGCCGCTCCCGGCGCTCCTCGCGGACCGGCTCCGGCACTGGGTCCGGCAACGCGTTGGCCGCCGCACCGTCCACCGGCGAGTAGGCGAAGCAGCCGACGCGGTCCAGCTGCGCCTCCTGCAGGAAATCCAGCAGGTACTGGAACTGCTCCTCGGTCTCGCCCGGAAAGCCGGCGATGAAGGTGCTGCGGATGGTGAGCTCAGGGCACACCGCGCGCCAGCCGGCGATGCGCTCGATGTTGCGCTCGCCCGAGGCGGGCCGCTTCATCGCCTTGAGCACCGCCGGGTGGGCATGCTGGAACGGCACGTCAAGGTAGGGCAGTATCGCGCCCTCGGCCATGAGCGGAAGGATCTCGTCGACCGACGGGTAGGGATAGACGTAGTGGAGCCGCACCCAGGCGTCGTGGCTCCGCGCGAGCGCGCCAAGCTCGGTACAGAGCTCCTTCATCCGCGTCCTGACCGGCCGGCCGGCGACGAAATCCGTGCGGTACCGGAGGTCCACGCCGTAAGCGCTGGTGTCCTGCGAAATGACCAGCAGCTCCTTCACCCCGGCCGAAAGCAGGTTCTCGGCTTCCCGCACCACCTCGCCGATCGGCCGGCTGGCGAGGTCGCCCCGCATCGACGGAATGATGCAGAAGCTGCAGCGGTGGTTGCAGCCCTCGGAGATCTTCAGGTAGGCATAGTGGCGCGGGGTGAGCTTGATTCCGCCCGGCGGAAGCAGGTCGGTGAACGGATCATGCGGCCGCGGCAGGTGGCTGTGCACATGCGCCATCACCTCGTCGAGCGCATGCGGGCCGGTCACCGCGAGCACGCTCGGGTGAACGCTGCTCACCAGGTTCGCGCCATCCTCTGCGCGGCGGGCGCCGAGGCAGCCGGTCACGATCACCTTGCCGTTCGAGGCGAGCGCCTCGCCGATCGCGTCGAGCGACTCGGCGACGGCGTCGTCGATGAATCCGCAGGTGTTGACCAGCACCAGGTCCGCGCCTTCGTAGCGCGGGGCGATCTCGTAGCCCTCGGCGCGCAGCTGCGTGACGATGCGTTCGGAGTCGGTCAGGGCCTTGGGACAGCCGAGGCTGACCATCCCGATGCGGGCGGGCTTTGACATGGGGTGGCGCGAAGGCGCGGCGCGGTGCGCGGCGGCGCAGGCAACCGGTTCGATTGGCTAGGGGCCGACATTCTATCAGGCGCCGGCAGCCTCCCCGGCCGGGTGACGGGCGGTTAGCCCTTGTCCTTTTCCTTCTCGCCCGGAGATGCCGTGGGCGAAGGCGGGGGCGACGGCGGGGTGGTGAATCCGGTACCGGGAAACGCCCCCGGGAAGCTCTGGAACACGTTGCGCGCCTGCTGCTGCATCTGCTCCTGCATCTGGAAGAACAGGTTCTTGCTCTGCTCGATGTAGTTGCTCATCATGCTTTGCATCATCGGCGCCTGTCCCTGCATGAACTGCGTCCACAGCTCCGCGTTCGGCACCCCGCGGCCATCGTAGAGCGACTTGGACTGTTCCTGCATCCGGTTCTGCACCTCGACGAAGGTCTGCATCGTCTTCTCGAGATAGGTTCCCATCATGCCCTGCATCGCATGCCCGTAGAACCGGATCATGTGGGCCAGCATCTGCGACGAGAAGAGCGGCGCGCCACCGGCCTCCTCGTCGAGGATGATCTGCAGCAGGATGCTGCGCGTCAGGTCCTCCGTGCTCTTTGCGTCGATGACCTTGAAGTCCTCGGAATCCAGGACCAGCTGCTTGACGTCCGCGAGCGTGATGTAGGCGCTTGTCTGGGTATCGTACAGCCGGCGGTTGGGGTACTTCTTGATCAGGCGCGTGGTGTTTGCCATGAATCCGGTCGAGGAGTGAGGTGTCCGCGCGTGGGTGCCCCTGCGGGTCAACCCATGTGCAGCCCGCCGTTGAGAGAGAAGTCCGCGCCCGTGGCGAAGCCGGCTTCGTCGCTCGCGATCCAGGCGACGATGGAGGCGATCTCCTCCGGGGTGCCGAGCCGCCGCACCGGAATGGTGGCGACGATCTTGTCCAGCACGTCCTGGCGGATCGCCTTGACCATGTCGG
>JAEWEW010000192.1 GCA_023389175.1 Pseudomonadota bacterium
CTCTGAAATCGTTCGTTTGGCGAGTTCTTTCTTGTCGTTCATGCAACCGGATTACGCAGGTCCAGGCTGCCATGCGCACGTCCCGTGCCCGCGCGGGCGGCTTCGCGGCGGCGCCCGCTTTCTCAGCGATCACGGTCGTCAAGTCGTCCTGGAAGTGCGTCGCTGGCGTCGACCGGCGAGTCACTTGCGGACGTCCGGGAGTTACCCTTCACCCCTAACAGCTACACCGACCGTACCGCCTTCCCGCTCGGCACCTTCGCAGGTCGGCAACGACGCGAGCACGGAGTCCACGCACATCCAGAAGAGCCGGTAAGGTTCCACGTCAGGCGACCACTTCGACCAATTCGGCCACCCTGGATGCCTGACCCACTCCGCGTAGCTTCCGACCCCGCCAAAGCCTGCGGCCGATTGTCCCTTCGAGCCCGAGGTCCAGTAGACGCTCGCAAGTGAGTCCCCGTCAGCTTCTCGAACGCGGAACTCCCAGTAATGCGTGACAGCCTCGTAGCTGTCGTAAAAAATGAAAAACCGAAATCGCGTAGCCCGCCGCGCCGCCACGAGCCCGTCCGGAAGGTCGCGGAACGCGACTCTCCGATACAGGCGCCCCAGCGCCTCGCGGGCGGCGGCCGTCAGGCGAGCGGCTGCGACGCCCTGGAAGCGCCGCGTCGTCAGCGCGAGCCATTCGGCGTCGCTCGGTTCCGATGGCGGCAGCGGTGCGTCCGGATCCGGTTCTTCGATGATGAAAATGAACTTGATGAATACTCCAAGAGACGCCTTCCGCTTGTCGAGTACTCTCCTGAAGCAATGCACCTCTGCGCCGGCATCGGGTGTGCTCGCGGGCCAGGTCGCGGCGGCCTGCGCGCACGTCACCCATGTGGGTCGGCGCTTCAGCAAGTAGTCCAGTCGATCGAAGAAGATCGAGTATGCAGACCCGCGCGGATCGTACGTTGGGCCGCCGTAGTGTTCGCGCAGGATCGGTCGGACCAGCACGCCTTCCGCCTCCGCAGCGACGCTTACGGTCCAGAACTTCCATTGCCTGGGGTCCGCCGGCGGTACGGCCATGAAGCCCTGCGGCTTGGGAAACACCGAGTAGCCGGCGAGGCGAAGCACCTTCTTCGCCGCAGCGAGAACTTCCTCCGCGCCAATGCCCTCGTAGACGCGCGACATGCCCCGCGGTTCCTCGCTGGGCAGCTGCAGGGCTGCGACCGCTTGCGGTGCAGGCGGAGCCGTGACGCAGGCCGCCAGCACGGCGGTCGCGAGCGCAATCGCGACCCGGCACACCAGCCGTGACAAGTGAAGGAATGGACCTGAGTTCATCCTCGCGTATCTGAGGACGTCGCGAGTGGCCGGCCCCTGGCGGCCAGTGTTCCGACGTCGAGACAAGTTGAGTTTGCCTCGCGGCGTGCGAACTTCCTTGCGCCAAGTCAACGCAGTCCTCGAAGATCCGCATCAATCCTGGTGCCCGAGGCCGGGATCGAACCGGCACGGCCGCGAGGCCGAGGGATTTTAAGTCCCTTGTGTCTACCAGTTTCACCACTCGGGCGTGGGCTAGAGCAGCTCCTTCAACGCTGGCCACACATTATCCAGCATTCGCGGCTGGGCCTTCGCGGTGGGATGGATCCGGTCCGGCTGGAACCAGGAAAGGTCGTCGCCGAATCCTTCGAGCAGGAACGGCACGAGGGCAATCTCCTCGTCCTTCGCGATGCGGTGGAAGATGCTGCTGAACTGCTCGCCGAAGGCACGCCCGAAGTTGGGTGGCAGCATCATCCCGATGAGCAGCGGCGTCGAGCCGGCCTCGCGCGCGAGCGAGACCATCCTGCGCAGGTTCGCCTCGGTGGCCGGCATGGACAGGCCGCGCAGCGCATCGTTGGCACCGAGCTCGATCACGGTGATGCCCGGGCGGTGGCGCTCGAGCAGCGCGGGCAGGCGCGCGAGGCCGCCGGCAGTGGTTTCGCCGCTGATGCTCGCATTGACCACGCGCCATCCGAGTGGCGTGGTGCGTGCCTGCAGCAGGCTCACCCAGCCCTCGTCGCGCGCGAGGCCATAGCCGGCCGAGAGGCTGTCGCCGACGACCAGCACGATCGGCTCACGGCCGGCTGGACGAGACCTTTCGGCCTGCGCAGCGACCGCGGAGACCGGCGCCACGGCGGCTGCGGCGGCAACGCCCAGCGCGGCGAGCAGGATCCGGCGCGCCGGTTGCGGTCGGATGGTTAGAATCGCTCGCTTCACTTCCATTGGTCATCCAGGGCGGCGTCGATGCCTGTCATTCGTGCGGAGAATCTCGGCAAGAGCGTACCAGACGCCGGAAAGGACCTGACCATCCTCGACGCGGTCTCGTTCACCATCACCCCCGGCGAGACCCTGGCCATCACCGGCGCATCCGGCTCGGGCAAGTCGACGCTGCTCGGCTTGCTGGCCGGACTCGACCTGCCGAGCTCGGGCCGGCTGCTGATCGACGATGTCGACCTGTTCTCCTGGGACGAGGATCGCCGCGCCCGCTGGCGAGCGGAGCACCTCGGGTTCGTCTTCCAGTCGTTCCAGCTGTTGCCGCAGATGACCGCGCTCGAGAACGTGATGCTGCCGCTGGAGTTGGCCGGTCACGAGGCCGCACAGGCAAGGGCCCGGGAGCTGCTCGACCGCGTCGGCCTGGGTGACCGGCTGAACCATTACCCGCGGACGCTCTCCGGCGGCGAGCAGCAGCGGGTCGCGCTCGCGCGGGCGTTTGCGCCTGCGCCGTCGTTGCTGTTCGCGGACGAGCCGACCGGCAGCCTCGACCATGCCACCGGCGAGCGCATCATCGACCTGCTGTTCGAGCTCAACGCCGAGACCGGCGCCACGCTGGTGCTGGTGACGCACGATCCAAGCCTCGCGCGTCGCTGCGCGCGCATCCTCACGCTGGCGAGCGGTCGCCTGGTGGCGGACGACCGGATCGAGCCGGCCGAGCCGCTCCAGCCGCCGCGCTCAGGCCGGGGGGCCGCCGCCGTTACCGGAGGCTGAACCGGCCACCAGCGCGCGGAAGACGGCCGGCAGCCAGTCGGCAATGCGACCCGCCGGCACTCCGACCGGGCCGATGCGGCTCGCCACCAGGTCGCCCGCCGCGCCGTGCAGCCAGACGCCGGCACAGGCGGCATTGACCGCAACGGAGCCGACCGTCCCCTGCGGACCGGCCGCGATCGCCGCGATGATCCCCGCCAGGACGTCGCCGGTGCCGCCGGTCGCGAGAACCGGATTGCCCGATGCGTTGATCGCGTAGTTCCCCAACGGATCGGCGATCACCGTTCCGGCCCCCTTGAGGACGGTGACCACCTCGAACCGGCGGGCAAGCGCCACCGCGGCGCCGATCCGGTCCGACTGGACGCGCCCGGTGGTGCTGCCCAGCAGGCGCGCAGCCTCGAGCGGATGCGGCGTGATGATGGTGGGTGCCGTGCGCTGCGGGAGCAGTCGCGCAAGGTCCGGCATGGCCGCGAGCAGGTTGAGCGCGTCGGCGTCGCAGACCAGCAGCGCGCGGCTCGCGATGGCGCTGCCGAGGTACTGCCACGCCTGTCGGTCCTGCCCGAGGCCACAGCCGATCGCGATGACCCGATAGCGTGACGGGATCGGATCGGTGGCGGCGATCATCGCGCGCATGATCTCCGGGCGGCGCGGGTCGGCCGCATCGCTCGAGCGCGAATCTCCGGCGATCGAGATGCGGCCGGCGCCGGCGCCGAGCGCGCCGCGCGCGGCGAGCCGCGCCGCGCCCGCCATGCCGAGTCGGCCACCGATCACCAGCACGTCGCCCGAGGTGCCCTTGTGCGCGTTGACGCCGCGCACCGGCAGCAGTCGACGGATCGCGTCGGCATCGAGCAGCACCGAATCGGGACGTACTCCGCGAACGGCCGGCGCTCCCGCCGGGGCAGCGCGGTGGTTCTCCGCGAGGGAAGCGACGACCACGTCGCCGGCGGCAGCGAGCCCGGCGCCGGTGTGCAGGCCGGGCTTGTCCGCGATCATGGTGACCGTCACCGAGGCGCTGACGTACGGGCCGCCGGCCACCGCTGCGCCGGTGTCCGCGTCGATGCCACTCGGCACGTCGATCGCGAGCACCGGGGCGCGTACCCGCTTCATCCAGGCGAGCATCGGCACCAGGCTGGCCGGCAGCGGCCGTGACAGGCCGATGCCGAAGAGGCCGTCGATCACCAGCGGCGGTCGCTGCGTGAGCCATGAGAGGCGATCCGAGAGCGGCAGCAGGGCGCCGCCACCGGCCAGCCATGCGGCCCGGGCATCCGCCGCGTCCTGCGCCCTGGGCGGGGCGTCGAGGATCGCGTCCGCCGCGCAGGCACGCACCGCGAAGCCGCGCTCGCCGAGGATGCGTCCGGCCACCACCGCATCTCCGCCGTTGTTCCCCGGGCCAACCAGCAGCAGCACCGTGGTGTCCGGCGGCAGCCGGCGCAGCATGCGAGTCGCCTGGTCTGCGACCGCGGTGGCGGCCCGCCTCATCAGCTCGCCGCGCGGCACCTGGTCAAGCCAGGCCGACTCGATGCGACGGATGGTCTCGACACCGAAGAGGCCGCGCAGCATGTCAGTTGTCCACGGCGATCGGCATGGGTCTCATCCTGCCAGCCGGGCGAGCGTTAGCCCGTCGAGATCGATGCCCGGCGATTCGCCCGCCACCAGGTCCGAGACGGCACGGGCCGAGCCGCAGCTCATGGTCCATCCGGTGGAGCCGTGGCCGATGTTGACGTAGAGGCCCTGGAGACGGGTCCGGCCGAGCAGCGGCGGACCGTCCGGCGTCATCGGCCGTGCGCCGACCCAGTAGCGCGCGGTGGCGAGGTCGAACCGGTCGCCGAACCAGTCCTGCGCCACCTTGCGCAGGGTACGCAGTGCCGACGGCCGCAGCCGCATGCCATGCCCGCTCATCTCCGCCGTGCCGGCGATCCGGAGTTGGCGGCCGAGCGGCGTGATCGCAGTCTTGTAGGCCTCGTCCATCAGCGCCTGCACCGGACCGTCCATGCCCGGCAGGAGGTCGATGGTCGCCGAGAAGCCCTTGACCGGATAGATCGGCACCGCGATGCCCAGGCGGGAGAGCAGCGGCACGCTGTGCACGCCGGCCGCGATCACCACCGCATCGCACGGCACCGTGTTCGGCTCGGCGATCCGGTGCCGCACCAGCAGCAGGCCGGTGGCCCGGCCGCGCTCGTGCCGCACGCCGGCGACCTCGCGTCCGAACTCGAAGCGCACGCCCCGACGCTCGCACAGGGCGGCGAGGCCGGCGGTGAAGCGCTGGCAGTTCGCCGATTCGTCCTCGGGCAGGTGCAGTGCCCCGGCAAGCGGGGTCCCGGAGCGCAGCGACGGCTCGAGCGCCCGGGCCTCGGCCGCACCGAGGAGTCGATAGGTGACCCCTTGCTCGTCGAGCATCCGCCGAGCCGGGACGTTGAGCTCCAGGTCCTGCTCGCTTCGAAAGAGCTGCAGGTAGCCGCGGCGCGCGTCGTCCTCGAGCCCGGTGGCCCGCCGCAGGGCGTGGAGCTGCTCCAGGGAATAGCGTGCAAGGCGCTGCATGCGCTCGCGGTTGCGGCGGTACCGTTCCGGTCGGCATTCGCCCAGCCATCGCGCGATCCAGCGCCACTGGCCAGGATCGAGGGTCGGCCGGAACACCAGCGGCGACTCCGGCTTGCCGAGCGAGCGCGCGAGCTTGCCCGGCATGCCGGGCGCTGCCCACGGCGTCACGTACCCGGGAGCGATGATGCCCGCGTTGGCCGCGCTGGTCGCGAGCGCCGGGCCGCCGAGCCGATCGTAGACGGTCACCTCGAACCCGTGCTCGCGCAGGTACCAGGCGGTGGTGACGCCGACCACGCCGGCGCCGATGACGGCGACCCGCTTCACAGACGTTCTAGAGCACCGCGAGCTCGCGGTTGGTGAAGCGGCCGGGATAGGCTTTGCGGATGGCGAGCTTGCGCTCGATCGCCTCGACGATTGCCGTGGAGAAGCGCACGCCCTCGAACTTGCTGGAGTTGCGCAATCCGCCCGGGCTGAAGACGTTGATCTCCAGGATCTTGTCGCCAACGATGTCCAGCCCGACCAGGAACATGCCGTCGCGCAGGAGCTTGGGCCGCACCTTCTCGGCGACCTCCAGCTCGACCTCGCCGATCTCGGCCTTGCTGGGGCTGCCGCCCGCGTGGATGTTGCTTCGCACGTCGTCCTTCGCCGAGGTGCGGCGGAAGGCGGCGTACCGGCCCTTGTGCATCAGCGGCATGCCGTTCAGCAGGAAGAAGCGGATGTCGCCGTCCCTCGCCGCCGGCACGTAGGCCTGGGCGATCACGTAGCCGTCGCGACTGATCGCCTCGATCATCTGGTTGAGGTTGGAGCCCTTGCCGCTGTCCACCACGAACACGCCCTGGCCGCCGCTGCCGCGCAGCGGCTTGAGCACGATCCGCTCGCCTTGCTCCGCGGCGAAGCGCTTGATCGCATCGGCATCCTTGGAGATCAGCGTGGGCGCGCGCAGCTCGACCGGGAACGACTGGAAGTAGAGCTTGTTGGTCGCGTGGCTGAGGCCGTCCGGATCGTTCAGCACCAGGACGCCCTGCTCCGCGGCGATGCGCCCGAACAGGATGCCGATGCCCTCGGCCCAGGGGCGGTCGACCGCGTCGGCGGACGGGTCGTTGCGCAGCATCAGCACGTCCAACTCGCCGACGGCGATGGTCTTCACCTCCACGCGCCGGTCCTGGATCGCCTTGAAGAAGGCCATGTACGTCGGGAACTTCTTCTTCGGCGCCACCCGTACCCGCAGGTGCAGCCGGTCGTCCGGCATGAAGCTGAAGTCCGACGGCGTGGCATAGAAGACGGAATGTCCGCGGCGCAGTGCTTCGTTCGCGAGAATGGTGGTGGCGTAGTGCTCTTCTTCCCTGGCCATGTCGTTGACGAAGAACGCGATCTTCATTGACTCCCCCCCGGGATGGCTATGAGATCTCGCACGGCGAGTCCCGAGCTCGCCGCGGCGATGAAGCGCACGCCTTCGGGCAGCGCGAGGAAGGCCGGTCGCACCCGCGGCTCGCGAAGCATGCCCCGCGCGCGCAGTTCCTGCAAGACGTCGAAGTGGTGGGCCGCGATCTTCCCGTACCAGAACGGCTCCAGCTCGTCGCCGCCGGCGACGTGCTGCAGCACCTGCTGCAGCCCCTGCAGGTAGATCGCATCCTTGCTGAGGCCGCCCGAGCGGTGCACCCGCAGTGCGACGCCGAAGGCGCCCTCGTCGTCCATGCCGGTTTCGCGCTTGAGCATGCGCCAGGTCTCGATGAAGCTCGCGCCGTCCAGCATCGCCCGCACCGCGAGCACCCGGGCGGCGATGAGGAGCAGCCGCTGCGGTCCGGTGCCGCCGGTGGCGAACTCCGCGAACACCGCCAGCCCCTCCTGGGTTCGCTCGTAGCCGGCCAGCCCCGCGCGGAAGATCCGCAATCCCTGGGCATCGCCGTTGAAGTAGGTGACCAGGTGCACGCCGATCTCGTGCTGCAGCAGCGCGGGCAGCCGGTGCGGCGACATGCGGGTCTCGCGCGAGATCAGCAGCCGCGAGCCGGAGACCATGAGGCCTGGCGGCAGGTCGTCGCGCAGGAGCACCGAGGGGGTGAACTCCGGGCAGCTCGCCTGGTAGTCGGCGATGGTGCGCAGGGCGGCGTCGCGCACCTGGTGGCAATCCACCAGGTGCGCATCGGAAGGCGGCGCCTGCGGGTCACCGCGCTCCCGGATCGCCGCGACGACCGATCGCGCGATCGCGAGAAGCCCGTCGTCCACGCCGCCGTAGAGCAGCCGGCTTGCGTCCTTGAACTGGCGGGTTCCGCGGCATTGGAGCATGGTGAGCTGGTG
>JAEWEW010000204.1 GCA_023389175.1 Pseudomonadota bacterium
GGTCGGCGCTGACCGGGCCAACGCCGGCCGCGCCGACGCCAACGCTCTCCGCACCGCCCGCAGCGACGGCGGCCGGCGCGCCGGAAACCGCGGCCACCTTGCTGGAAGTCCTGGCCTGGCACGTGCAGGCGCATCCGGGGCGCACGCAGGTGACGGTGCTGCAGGATGGGGAAGAGCGGCAGCTGACCTACGCTGCGCTTGCGGCCGATGCGGCAGCGATGGCCGCCGGCCTGCAGGCGCTGGGGGTCGCGCCGAGGGAAACCGTGGCCATCATGTTGCCGACCTGCGCGGAGTACTTCGGCACCTACCTGGGCATCCTGATGGCGGGCGCGATTCCGGTGCCCATCTACCCGCCCGCCCGGCCATCGCAGATCGAGGAGCATGTGCTGCGGCACGGGGCCTTGCTGGACAACGCCCGCGCCGTGGCGCTGGTCACCGTGCCCGAGGCACGGCTGGTAGCGCGCCTGCTGCAGGCCCGGGTGGGCGGCCTGCGCACGGTGGTCACGCCGCGGCAGCTCGCCGCGCGCGGGGGAACGCCGGCACCGGTCGCCGTCGCCGGCGAGGACATCGCCTTCATCCAGTACACCTCCGGCAGCACCGGCAATCCGAAGGGGGTCGTGCTGACCCACGCGAACCTGCTGGCGAACATCCGCGCCATGGCGCAGGCGATCGAGGCGAGCCCGCGGGACGTGTTCGTGAGCTGGCTCCCGCTATACCACGACATGGGCCTGATCGGCGCCTGGCTCGGCAGCCTCTACGTGGGGATGCCGCTGGTGGTCATGTCGCCGCTGGCATTCCTGTCGCGCCCCGTTCGCTGGCTGCAGGCGCTGCATCGCTGGGGCGGGACGCTCTCGGCCGGGCCCAACTTCGCCTACGAGCTGTGCCTGCGCCGGATCGATGACGCCGCCCTGGCCGGCCTCGACCTGAGGTCGGTGCGTCTGCTGTTCAACGGGGCCGAAGCGGTGAGTGCAGCGACCGTACGCCGCTTCAGCGCGCGCTTTGCCGCCTGTGGGCTGCGCCGGGAGGCGATGGCGCCGGTGTACGGGTTGGCGGAGGCTTCGGTCGGTCTCCTGTTCCCGCCGCTCGGTCGGGTGGCACCGGTGGACGTCGTGCAGCGCGAGGCGTTCAGCCGCGACGGCCGGGCGCTGCCGGCACTGGCCGACGACGCGAGCGCGCTGCGGTTCGTCGGCTGCGGGGCGCCATTGGCCGGTCACGCGGTCCGCATCGTCGACAAGGAGGGCCGCGAGCTCGGCGAGCGGATGGAGGGCAGGCTGGAGTTCCGTGGCCCGTCGGCAACCCGCGGGTATTTCCGCGACCCGCCGAAGACTGCGCAGCTGTTCCACGACGGCTGGCTCGACACCGGCGACCGTGCCTACGCGGCCGCCGGGGACATCTATGTCACCGGACGGGTGAAGGACATCGTGATCCGCGGCGGCCGCAACCTCTATCCCGAGGAGATCGAGGCTGCGGTAGGGCAGGTGGAAGGCATCCGCAAGGGTTGCGTCGCCGTTTTCGGCAGTCCGGATGCCGCGACCGGCACGGAACGCCTGGTCGTGCTGGCCGAGGTCGGGGTGGCGGCAAGGATTCCCGCGCCGCGCCTGCGCGAGGCGGTGGCTCGGGCCGTGATCGCCACCGTCGGGGAGCCCCCGGACGAAGTGGTGCTCGCGCCGCCACACACCGTGCTCAAGACCTCCAGCGGCAAGATCCGGCGCTCCGCCTGCCGCGCACTGTACGAGCGAGGCGGGGGTCGCCGCGGCCCGGCGCCGCGGCATCGGCAATTGCTGAAGCTGGCGGCCGGCGCCGCGGGTCTGTGGCTGCAGCGCGTCGCCCGGGCTGCGGGCAGCCTGCTGTTCTCGGCGTATGCAACGGTGGTCTTCTGGCTGCTCGCGCCCGCGACCTGGCTTCTGACGGTGGTGCAGCCGACACCGGCGCGCGCGTGGGCGGTTTGTCGCGGCGCCGCCCGGGCGCTCTTCGCGCTCGCCGGCATGACGCCCCGTCTCGAGGGCGCGCAGAACCTTCCTTCAGGCGCATGCGTGCTGGTCTGCAACCACGGCAGCTACCTCGACGGGGTGATCCTGGCCGCAGCCTTCGCGCGTCCCTGCGTCTTCGTCGCCAAGGCCGAGCTGCGGAAGCAATGGGTCGCAGGCCCTTTCCTGCGCCGGCTCGGAGCGGTGTTCGTCGAGCGTTTCGACCTTCGCCAGGCGGTCCAGGACGCCGAGGCGATGCAGGCGCTTGCCCGGCGCGGCGACGTGCTGATGGTGTTCCCCGAAGGCACCTTCACCGCCGCGCCGGGCCTGCTGCCCTTCCGACTCGGCGCCTTCCTCGCGGCGGAACAGGCGCAGGTCCCGGTGGTGCCCGTGATCCTGCATGGCAGCCGCGCTGCGTTGCCGGGCGGCAGCTGGTTGCCGCGGTACGCGCGGCTGGAAGTCCAGGTCCTGCCGCCGCTGCCGCGGCCGCCGCCGGGGGACCTGTTCGCGCGCGCAGTCCGGCTGCGGGACGCGGCCTACGCGGCCATGTCTGCGCGGACGGACCGGGCGGAGGACGCGGGGTGAGGACCCGGACGGAGATGCGGCGCGTGCGTTCCCTCGCCCTGCCATCACGGCGTGATCGCCACCTTGAGGACGCCGTCGCGCTGGTGCGCGAACAGCTCGTAGGCGCGCTCGATGTCATCCAGCTTGAAGCGGTGCGTCACCAGCGGACCCAGGTCGACCCGTCCGGATTCGATCACCGTCATCAGCCGGCGCATGCGTTCCTTGCCTCCGGGGCAGAGCGTCGTGATGATCTTGTGGTCGCCCAGGCCCGCAGCGAACGCGCCAAGCGGAATCTTCAGGTCGCCGGAGTAGACGCCCAGGCTGGAGAGCGTCCCGCCGGGGCGCAGCACCCGCAGGCAGGCCTCGAAGGTCGCCTGTGTGCCCAGGGCTTCGATGGCCACGTCGACACCTCGTCCCTCGGTCAGCCGCAGGATCTCCTCGACCGGGTCCACGCGACTGCTGTCGATGACATGGTCGGCCCCCATCCTGCGGGCGATCTCCAGGCGGGCAGGCAGCCGATCCACGCCGATGACGGTGGTCGCGCCGCTCAGCCTCGCGCCGGCGGTGGCGCACAAGCCGATCGGTCCCTGGGCGAACACCGCGACGGTATCGCCGATACGGATGCCACCGCTTTCGGCGCCGCCGAAGCCGGTGGACATGATGTCCGGGCACATCAGCACCTGCTCGTCGCTCAATGACTCGGGCACGAGCGCGAGGTTCGCCATCGCATCCGGAACGAGCACGTACTCCGCCTGGCAGCCGTCGACGGTATTCCCGAACCGCCAGCCGCCGAGCGGCTTCCAGCCGTGCGCGGTGCCTGCGCCGTCCTGGGAGCCGCAGCCGCACAGGCAGGCATTGCTCCATCCGCTGGGCGTGATGGCGCCGGCGATCACGCGCTGGCCTTCCCGGTAGCCCTTGACCGCCGAGCCGAGCCGCTCGATCACCCCCACGGGTTCGTGCCCGACGGTCAACCCGCGCTCGACGGGGTACTCGCCCTTGAGGATATGGACATCGGTCCCGCAGATCGTCGTCGTGGTGACCCGCATCAGCGCATCCAGCGGGCCCACTTCAGGGATCGGCTTCTCGTCGAGCACGATCCGGCCGGGTTCGACGAACACCGCCGCCTTCATCTTCTTTGCCATGGCAGCCTCCTTCCGGGAATGACTGTAGTGCAGCGATCGGCAGGGCGATTGACGGGCATCAAGGCCGGGAGCACGTCCTCCAAACGGACGATGCGACCCGCCGCCGCGGCGATCAGACTCGATCCACCTGGGAACGACGTTTCCAGGGCGACAGGTTTGCCATTCCAGTCGAGGCAACTCATTCCAGGAGCCCAACCATGAGCATCAGCCCAACTCTCGCCTTGCGAGCCGGCGTCGTGGCGCTGGCGGCCGTCGCTTCGTCCCTCGCTTTCGCCCAGGGTGGCGCGGCGACCTCGAAGATGACCTGCAGCAACTTCGGTGCCAACCCGCTGGAACCGCTGGCCGAGGGGCGGGCGCTTCAGGTCGTCTCGCTGAGCTGCCGGGTCGAAAGCGGTCCGCTGGCCGAAGGCGTCCTGAGCGGATCGCAGATCTACGAGTTCCAGGGCGCGAACGGCACCTTCCTGTCCGGCGACGGGGTGATACGCAGTCCCCGCGGCATGCTGGTCTATCGGAATTCCGAAGGCACGATCGCGCTCAAGATGGCCGACGGCAAGGTGGTTGGTGCCACCTCAGCCGGCAAGGGCGTCTACAAGGGCGCCTATGGCGCGGCCGCTTCGCTTGCCGGCAAGAGCTACAGCTATCGCTCCACGACCACCGGCATGAACCAGTTCGTGATCGAGGTGACGGACGATTGAGGGCCCGGTCGCGGTGCCGCGCCTGCCAGGTCGCCGTCATTCCGGCGCCTGGCGGGCCGATGCCGTCGAGCCACCGGGCGTGCACCGGGCGTGTGACAATGGAGCGGGCTTCTGCCGTCCCGGGGGCAGGAGCCGCGCAACCGGAGGCCGCCATGCCCGCCAGAATGCCCGCCGTCTTCTTCGGCCACGGCAACCCGCTGAATGCGCTCGCCCAGAACGAGTACACGGAGGCGTGGTCCGCGCTCGGACGGTCGCTGCCGCGGCCGCAGGCGATCCTCTGCGTCTCCGCCCACTGGTATCGCCCCGGGGCCGCGGTCACCGCGATGGAGCGGCCCCGCACCATCCATGACTTCGGCGGATTTCCGCGTCCGCTCTGCGAGGTGCAGTATCCGGCGCCGGGCGATCCGGCGCTCGCCCGGCGCGTCGCGGCGCTGCTCGCGCCGGAGCCGCTCGCGCAGGATACGGAGTGGGGGCTGGACCATGGCACCTGGTCGGTGCTGGTGCATGTCTTTCCCCAGGCCGACATCCCGGTGGTTCAGCTCGCCATCGACGAGCCGAAGCCGGCCGCCTGGCACTTCGACTTCGCCCGTCGACTGCAACCGCTGCGCGACGAGGGCGTGCTGGTGATCGGCAGTGGCAATCTGGTGCACAACCTGCACACCTATGCCTGGGGACGACATGGCGTCGAGCCGTTCGACTGGGCATTGCGCTTCGAGGCGTTCGCGCGCGAGCGGATGAGCGCGGGCGACTTCGCCCCGCTGGTCGGCTACGAGACGCTCGGCCGCGACGCGATGCTGTCGGCGCCGACGCCGGACCACTACCTGCCGCTGCTCTACGTGCTCGCCCAGCGGCAGGGCGACGAGCCGGTGTCCTATCCGGTCACGGGCTTCGACGGCGGCTCGATCTCCATGCTTGCGGTGCAGGTCGGCTGAGCCGCGCCGATCGACGGAGGATCCCATGGCGCCTGACTCCCAGTGGTTCGACGGCTTCGACGCGGGCTATCACGAGATCGATGGCATCCGCCTGTTCGCCCGTCGCGGCGGCCGCGCCGACGCGCCGCCGCTGCTGCTGCTGCACGGCTTCCCGCAGACCCATGCGATGTGGCACCGGGTGGCGCGGGAGCTCTCGCCGCACTTCAGCCTCGTGTTGCCCGACCTGCGGGGCTATGGCGATTCCGACAAGCCGCCCGGCGCTGCCGACCATGCGAACTACAGCAAGCGCCGGGTGGCGGCGGACCTGGTCGCCCTGATGCGTGCCCTGGGACACGAACGATTCCAGGTCGCCGCTCACGACCGCGGCGCCCGGGTGGCGCATCGGCTGGCGCTCGACCATCCGGGCCGCGTCATGCGCCTGTGCCTGATCGACATCGCGCCGACGCTCGACATGTACGAGGCGACGAACTTCGCCTTCGCGCAGGCCTACTACCACTGGTTCTTCCTGACCCAGCGCGCGCCGCTGCCCGAGCGGCTGATCGGCGGCGATCCGCTGTTCTACCTGCATGCCAACCTCGGCGGCTTCGGCAGCCAGGGCCTCGGTCACATCGAGGCCCACGCGCTTGCCGACTACGAGCGCTGCTTCCGGCCGGAGACGATCCACGCCGCCTGTGAGGACTACCGGGCGAGCGCGAGCATCGATCTGGAGCACGATCGGGCTTCGCGCGAGGCCGGCGAGCGGATCGACTGCGAGCTTCTCGTCCTGTGGGGCGAGCGCGGCGTGGTCCAGCGGCAGTTCGATCCGCTGCGCCTGTGGCGGGCGCAGTGCGCGCGCACGGTCACCGGCCATGCCATGCCGGCCGGCCACTTCATCCCGGAGGAGCTGCCGGCACAGACGGCGGCGGCCCTGCGCGAGTTCTTCGGCGGCTGATCCGTCGCGCGGCCCCGGCAATCGGGACGGCATGACCGCTCCGATACACTGAGGGCATCGGGTCGCCGCAATGGCGGCCGGCCTCCAACGGGATCCTGGCATGAAACAGAGCATCGGCATGATCGGCATCGGCATGATGGGTCACGGCATCGCGCGCAACCTCCTGAAGCACGGCCACGCCCTCACGGTGCTGGAGCATCCCGGCAACCAGCCGCTCGCCGAGCTGCTCGCCGCCGGCGCGGCCACCGCGACCGATCCGGCGCGGCTCGCCGCGGCGGTCGACGTGGTGATCCTGTGCGTGACCGGCACCCCGCAGGTCGAGGCGGTGCTTCTTGGCGAAGCCGGGCAGCACGGTGGCGTCCTCGCCGGCCTGCGTCCGGGCACGGTCGTCATCGACTGCTCCACCGCCGTGCCGACCTCGACCGAACGGGTGGCGCAAGCGGTCCAGGCAGCCGGCGGCCGCTTCCTCGACGCGCCGATGACCCGCACGCCCAAGGAGGCCGCGGAGGGCCGGCTCAACCTGCTCGTGGGCGGCGATGCCGACCTCTTCGCCCGGATGCGGCCGCTGCTCGCCTGCTTCGCGGAGAACATCACCCATGTCGGCGGGATCGGCGCCGGCCACCGGATGAAGCTGCTGCACAACTACGTGTCGCTCGGGTCGATCGCGCTGATCGCCGAAGCGGCGGCCTGCGCGCAGCGCGGCGGCGTCGCGATGGACGTCTTCGTCGAGGTGCTCGCCAAGGGTGGTGGCGGCGGCGTGGCGCTGGAGCGGCTGAAGTCGCAGCTGCTGTCGGGCGATCCGTCCGGCCTGCGCTTCTCGCTCGCCAACGCGCAGAAGGACATCGGCTACTACGCGGCGATGGCGGGCGACGGCGGCGCGGTCAGGGAGATCGCCGCCTCGGTCCTCAGGACCTACGAGCAGGCGGCGGCCGAGGCCGGCGCCCAGGCGCTGGTGCCGGAGCTGGTGAACCTGCTTGCCAGGCGCTGACCGCAGCCGCCGGGCGCCAGGCCGGGAGCCTCTCCTCAGGCCGCCCGCGGGTTCCTGATCGCGAGCAGCAGCAGCGCGCCGGTGGCAAGGACGGCGACGCCGATCCAGGCGGCGTTCAATCCGCCCAGCTCCTGGCCCCAGACGTAGGACAGGCTCGCCCACAACATGTAGGCGCACACCGCGCAGAAGATGATCGGCAGCACCGGATAGAGCGGCACGCGGAACGGCCGCGGCACGTCCGGCTCCCGCGAGCGCAGCACGAAGAGCGAGATGCCGGTCAGCAGGAAGAACAGCCAGAAGACCGGCGCGGTGAACTCCACCATCGCCTTGAAGCCGCTGCCGCCCGCCGCACCGATCAGCACCAGCAGGATCGCGAGGCCGCTCTGCAGGAGCAGGGCGGTGGTGGGCGTATCGCGCGCATCGTCCCAGCGGCCGAGCCACGACAGCACCGGCCAGTCGCGGCCGACCGCATAGTTGGTGCGGGCGCCGACGATCATGGTCGCATTGATGCTGGTCAGCGCCGCGATCGCCACCATGATGGAGATCAGGGTGCCGCCGACCGGGCCGAAGGCCCGTCCCAGCAGGTCCGCGGCCAGCGCCTCGGACTTCGCCATGCCTTCCACGCCGAGCCCCTGCAGGTAGGCCCAGTTCACTGCCAGGTAAAGCACGGTGATGATGAGGATGGACAGCACCAGCGCCTTGACCATGTTGCGCCGCTCGTCCTTCAGCTCGGCGCTGATGTAGGCGGCCTCGTTCCAGCCGCCGTAGGTGAGCAGCACGAACACCATCGCCATGCCGAAGGCGGCAAGCGAAGGCGCCGACGGCGCTGCCGCGGCCGCCGGCACCGCGGCGCTCCCGCCGCCCATGGTCAGGTAGAGTCCGGCCACGCCCACCAGCAGCAGCCCCGCCACCTCCAGCAGCGTGAGCCAGGTCTGCGCGGCCGCGCCGCTGCGGATGCCGCGCAGGTTGACCCAGGTGAGCACCACGATCGCGAGCGCCGCATAGATCGACGAGCCGTTCGCGCCAAGCGGCAGCACCTGTCCCATGTAGTCGCCGAAGACGAAGCCGAGCAGCGCGATCGAACCGGTGGTGATCACCGAGAACCGCGCCCAGGCGAACAGGAAGGAAACCCGGCTGCCGTAGGCCCGGCGCAGGAAGTGGTAGTCACCGCCGGCGCTCGGGAAGGCGGTGGCGAGCTCGGCATAGCAGAGCGCGCCGATCAGCGAGATGAGGCCGCCGAGCGCCCAGGCCGCCATCATCCAGCCGCCGCTGCCGGTCATGGCCGCCACCAGCGACGGTGCCTTGAAGATGCCCGCGCCGACGACGATGCCGACGATGATCGCGATCGCCTCCCGCAGGCCCAGTACGGCATGCGGGCCCGAGGCGGCCGACGGCGGCCCGGGTGGCGTCTGCGCTCGCTGGTCGCGGCTCAAGGGAACACTGCTCATCAAGGAGTCTCCGGCTGGACTGTGCAGGGCACGAAGGCGGCGGGGTCCGGCGTGGAGCGGACCCGCGCCTGGCGCTGCCCCGGGGAAGGGAACTAGGGACTGGTCCGGGTCGCGGTGAACGGCTGCTCGCGGCCATCGCCACCGATCACGGTACCGGACATCTTGCCGTCATGGCCGGCCGTGCCCTTGAAGCGATACAGCGCGCCCTGCCCGTCGGCCACGGCGAAGCGGATGGAACCGCCGGACAATCCGACGTCGCTCACCACCGCCGGGCGCGAACCCCAGGTCGCCCGGGCTTCGAGCTCCTGGTATTCCTGCTTGAGCTCGAGCTGCAGCGGCTCACCGCCGCCGGGGGGATCGACCCGCCAGGTTCCGCCCACCTGCGCCGGCACCACCCAGAACAGGGCGTCGTGACCGCCGATCGTGCGCCTCTCGTCGGGGCGCCAGTTGCCCATGGTGAACTGGTGCGAGGCGAGCCGGGTGCCCGGCTTCATCTTGAGCAGCTGCGGCCGCAGCTTCTCGTTGAGCATCGGCAGCAGGTACATCGTGACCACGTCGGCATCGGAGAAGTCGGTCTCGAACAGGTCGCCCTGGACGAAGCGCACGTTCTTCACGCCTTCGCGGGCGGCGTTGCGCTCCGAGACCTGCACCATCTTCGGGTTGTATTCGACCCCCATCGCCTGCGCGCCGCGCTTGGCCGCGGCGATGGCGATGCGCCCGTCACCGGAGCCGAGGTCCACCAGCTTGTCGCCCTGCTTCACCTTGGCCATGTCCAGCATGGCTTCCACCACTTCCGGCGGGGTGGGCACCCAGACGACATCCTTGCCCGGTTGGCCCGAGTACGGCTCGAACGATTCCTCCGCCGGCTTCGCGGCACCCTGGTCCGTCGTCTTCTGCGCGAAGCCTGCCGGCGGGCATATCGCCAGGCCCGCGATCGCAAGCACCATCGCCGCCAGCCGCGCCTGCCGCGGCAACTCGATCCCGAAAGCTTGCATGCTCCTTCTCCTGGGACGCCATGAGGGTGGGCCGGCCGGCAATTATTGCACCTGCCGGCGGCCGGTGCGACCGGACCCGGCCGGCCGCATCGGCGTGTGGGAAGATACTTGCATGAACCCGCTCGAAGCAGCAATGACCCGCATTCGCGGACGTGCTTTGCGTGTCGTCTTCCCGGAGGCCGGCGACGAACGCATCCGCGCCGCCGCTGTCCGTTTGCGCGAAGCCGGCCTCGCCGCCCCGATCCTGCTGCAGGAAGACCTCTCGGCCAGCCCCCGCCTGGACGCCTACGTGGACGCCTACCTCCGGACGCGTCCGGACGCGAACCCGCGCGTCGCCCGCCGGCTTGCGGCCAAGCCCCTCTTCCACGCCGGGCTGATGGTCCGGACCGGTGACGCGGACGCCATGGTCGCGGGAGCGGCCAGCCCCACCGCGCGGGTGATCGAGGCCGGGATGATGACCATCGGGCTCGCGCCCGGGATCCACACGCCGTCGAGCTTCTTCCTCATGGTGCTCGCCGACCGGGTCCTGGTGTTCGCGGACTGCGCGGTCAACGTCGATCCGTCGCCGGCCGAGCTGGCGGACATCGCCATCGCCTCGGCCACCAGCTGCCGCCAGGTGCTGGGCGAGGAGCCGCGGGTGGCGCTGCTCTCCTTCTCCACCCACGGCAGCGCCCGCCATCCGCATGCCGACAAGGTGCTGCAGGCGCTTGCGCTCGCGCGCGAGCGGATGCCGGCACTCGCGATCGACGGCGAGCTCCAGGCGGACGCGGCGCTCTCGCCGGCGGTTGCGGCCCGCAAGCTGGCCGACCCGGGGCAGGTCGCGGGGCAGGCCAACGTGCTGGTGTTCCCGGACCTGGATGCCGGCAACATCGCCTACAAGCTGGTGCAGTACCTCGGCGGCGCGCAGGCGATCGGTCCGGTGCTGCAGGGCTTCGATCGCCCGGTGAGCGACCTGTCCCGCGGCGCGAGCGTGGACGACATCGTCGCGACCAGCGTCCTCGCGCTCGCCCAGGCGTGAGGAGCCGCCGGTCAGCGCTGGTCGATGGGCAGGAACGCCCGCGCCGCGGGCCCGTTGTAGAGCGTGAGCGGGCGGATCAGGATGTTCTGCTCCATCTGCTCCAGCACCTGCACCGTCCAGCCCGGGACGCGGCCGATCGCGAAGATCGGCACGAACAGGTCCTCCGGGATGCCGTTCAGGAAGTAGACGACGCCGGCGTAGAAGTCCACGTTGACGTTGACGCCCAGCCGCGCGTACGGCTTCATCGCCTGCACCAGCGCATCCAGGATCTGGTACCACTGCGGCTGCCCCATCTGGCGGGACAACTGCTCGACCCCGGCCCGCATGTGGCGCGCGCGCGGATCCTCGGCCCGGTAGACCCGGTGGCCGAAGCCCATCACCGCCTCACGGTTGGCGCGCTTGCGCTTGACATAGTCCGCGGCATTGGCCGGATCGCCGATCTCCTGCGCCATGCGCATCACGTTTTCCGCGGCGCCGCCGTGGGCCGGGCCGGAGAGCGCGGCGATCGCCGCGGTCA
Organism: Pseudomonadota bacterium; assembly: GCA_023389175.1. GTDB lineage: Bacteria > Pseudomonadota > Gammaproteobacteria > Burkholderiales > Burkholderiaceae_E > Lautropia. The sequence goes on from JAEWEW010000204.1 coordinate 11,198, forward strand.
TCGCGGCATGCAGGTTCGCGTCGGTGCCGGCGACCACCCGGGCAGTGAAGGCCGAGGCGTTGGAGCCGTGCTCCGCATGCAGCACCATGTCCATGTCCATCAGCCGGGCCGCCGCAGCCGAAGGCTCTTTGCCCTGGAGCATGTAGAGGAAGTTCGCCGCATGGCCGAGCGAGGCGTTTGGCGCGACCGGATCCCGTCCGTTGCGGATGTGCTCATGGGCGGCGACGATCATGGGAACCTGGGAGGTGAGCCGGATCCCCTTGCGCAGGATGGCTTCGGGCGAGTTGTCCGCAACCTCCGGGTCGGTGGCGCCAAGCGCGGACACGGCCGTGCGCAGGACCTCCATCGGATGCGCATTGCGCACCAGGCGGATCACTTCATGGATCGACTCGGGCAGCACCCGCGCCACCTTCAGCTCGGCGTCGAACGCCTCGAGCTCGCCCCGGCGCGGCAGCTCGCCCTTCAGGAGCAGGTGGCAGACCTCCTCGAAGCTCGCCTGCTCGGCCAGGTCGTGGATGGAGTAGCCGCGGTAGCGAAGCTCGCCGGCGCGCCCGTCGATGTGGCACACGCGCGAACGGTCGAAGTAGACCCCTTTCAATCCGCGATGGATCTCGACCTCTGCGCTTTCCTCACTCATTCCCTGCCTCCCCGTTCGCGGCGAGGCGCCATTGTAGGCGGGACGCGGCGGGACGCGCGGGCACAGGCCGTGCTTGCGCGCACCGACGTGCCGCCCATCCGCCTTCCCCTGCTGCCGGCCCCCCGGTTCCGCCTGCTCGCCTGCCTCGCTCCGCTGCTTCTCGTCACCGCCTGCGCGGCGACGGGCGGCAGCAGCCGCGGCGCGGACCAGGGCGGCAACGGCGCATCCGTCAGGTCGGGCGAAGCGGGCGCGGCCGAGGAAGCCAGCGCGCCGGCCGGACGGGGGCTGCTCGGCTCGCGGACCAACTATGCCTTCGACATCGAGGCGCCGTCCTGGCTCGCCGACGCGGTCCGCGGCAGCACGCTGGTGGGGCGGTGGCAGCGTCGCGAGGACTACGATCCGATCCAGTTCGACGGCCTGGTCGCGCGCTTGCATGACGAAGTGCAGGCGATCCTGAAGGCCGACGGCCGCTTCCAGGGCAAGGTCACGGTGGACGCGACCCCGGGCCGCGTGCGGCTGGCGGTGGAGCCCGGGCCGCAGGTGGTGGTGGCCGACGTGTCGGTGCGCATCGAAGGGCCGGCCCGCGAAGATGCGGAGGCCATGGCGCAGATCAGCGGCGTGCCCGGGCTCGCGGCCGGGCAGCCGTTTCGCACCGGCGCATGGGAGAGCGGCAAGCGCGAGATCCTGGATGCGCTCAACCGTCATGGCTACCTGCGGGCGGCGATCACGCAGAGCGAGGCGCGCGTCGACGTCCCGGCGGGCAAGGTCACGATCGATGTGGTGGCCGATTCCGGCCCGCGCCTCGCGTTCGGCGAGCTCGCGATCGAGGGTCTCGGCCGCTACGATCGGCGCATCGTCGAAGACCTGCGCACCTTCCGGCCCGGCGATCCCTACAGCGAGTCGCGGCTGCAGGAGTTCGCCTGGCGCCTGCGCAGCTCCGGCTACTTCGGCAGCGTGAGCGCGCTGCCGGACCTGCTCGCGCTGCAGGATGATCCCGGCGCCGAGCGGGTGCCGATCCAGGTGGCGGTGGACGAGCTTGCCCGCCGGCGGGTGGTGTTCGGCCTCGGCTACAGCACCGACGAGGGGCCGCGCGGCCAGGTCGGCTTCGAGCACCGCGACCTGTTCGATCGCAGCCTGCAGATGGAATCGGCGCTGGTGGTCTCGGCCAAGCGGCAGCGGGCCTTCGCCCACTTCCGCACGCCGTACGACGAGGACAACCGCTTCTACGGCTTCGGCCAGCGGGTGGAGCGCGAGGACATCGAGCAGCTCGTCACCTTGCGCAGCAACACCTATGTCGGTTTCGGCAAGCGTGAAGGCGACATCGAGTCCTTCACCTCGCTGCAGTACCAGATCGAGCGCGAGAAGATCCCGGCCGGCCCGTTCGGCCCCGGCGAGCGCAACGCGCTGCATGCCCTGGTGCTCGGCAAGTCCTGGACGCTGCGCCGGGTGGATTCGGCGCTCGATCCGCGCGACGGCTATGCGGTCTCGCTGCAGGTCTCGGGCGCGCGCGAGGAGGTGCTCAGCGACCGCAGCTTCCTGCGGCTGCACACCCGGGCGACCCGCTTCCAGCCGATGCCCTCGGGCTCCGCATTCGCGGGCGACACGGTGGTGGCGCTGGTGGAGCTCGGCGTCGTCGGCGCCAGCTCGCGCGACGGCATCCCGAGCGAGAACCTGTTCCGTGCCGGCGGCGTGCAGTCGCTCCGCGGCTATGCCTACCAGTCCCTCGGCGTGCCGCGCGGCGACGCCATCGTGGGCGGCCGCTATCTCGCGATCGCGAGCCTCGAGTATCAGCATCGCCTGACCGACGCCTATTCGCTCGCCGCCTTCGTGGACTACGGCAACGCCGGCGATTCATGGAGCGGCTTCGATCCGGTCGCCGGCTATGGCCTGGGACTGCGCTGGCGCACGCCGATCGGCCCGGTCAACCTCGACGTCGCGTACGGCCAAGCGATCTCCCGGTACCGTGTTCACTTCTCCATCGGATACACCTTCTGATGGGCCGGCGGCTGCTGAAGGCCCTGCTCGGGCTGCTGCTCCTCCTGGCGGTGGGCATCGCCGCGGCGCTCTGGTGGCTCGGCACAGAGCATGGACTGCGCTTCGTCCTCGACCGGACCGGGGAGGCAGTGGCCGGCGCCGGGCAGTCGCTGGAGGTCGAGGGCGTCTCCGGCAGCCTCTATCGCGGGGTACGCGTGGAGCGCTTCGAGTGGCGCGGGGCCGGCCCTGGCGCGAGCGGGGGCCCGAGCGCGAGCGGCACCGGGCTCGTCGCGACCTGGTCGCTGTCCGGGCTGCTGCGACGCCAGGTACTCGTGCCCGAGCTCACGGCCGAGAGCCTCGCCGTGCGGCTGCCGGCGCCGGAGGATCCGGCGCCGCCGCGCGAGCCGATCCCCATGCCGGGACCGATCGAGCTGCCGGTGACGCTGTCGGTGCAGCGCCTCGCGATCGGCGAGCTGCGCATCACCCCCGGGGCACCAGCGGATGACCCCGAGCCGCCCGGCGACATCGTCGTGACCGACATCGCGGCGCGGCTCGGCTACCGCGACGGCAAGTTCAGCATCGAGGACCTGCACGCCCGCACGCCCTACGGCGACCTGGCCAATGCCCGGGTCGCGTTCGGTGGCGCGCCACCCCATCCGGTCGCGGTCGAGGCGAGCTTCGAGGGCACCGCTGCGCAGGTGGCCTACGAGCTTGCGCTGGCCGCCCGCGGCGACCTGGAGCGGCTGGAGGCCCGGGTGAATGGAGCCGTGGCCGATGCGCCGATCGATGCGGTGGCGACCCTCGCGCCGCTCGCGGTCATGCCGCTCACCGCGCTGCGGGCCGAAGTCGCGCGGCTCGACCTGCGGCGGCTCGCCGAAGCGGCCCCGGTCACGCGGCTCGACGCGCGGATCGAGCTCGCCCCGCGTTCGGGCGGCGCCGACTGGGGCGGCACCCTCGCGCTGCGCAACGCGCAAGCCGGCTCGCTCGGCGATGGCCGGCTGCCGCTGGAGACGCTCGATACCGCGGTCGAGCTCCTCGCGGCCCGGGATCCGGTGGCGCGCGAACTGCGCCTGGACCAGCTCGTCCTCGCCCTGCCCGGCACCGCGCCCGACCAGGGCCACGTCCGCGGCAGCCT
>JAEWEW010000212.1 GCA_023389175.1 Pseudomonadota bacterium
AGGCGAGGTCGACATAGCGGTCGCTGCTCACGAACGCCACCTGCAGCGCCGGGTGGAGCGCGTGGAAGCGCTCGAGCAGCGTCGACTTCGACAGCCGGTAGACCAGCGGCTCCGGACAGGTCACCCGGATGGTCCCGGTCGCGTCCCGCCCGGTGGCGTGGACCGCCTGCGTGAAGGCCTGGACCGCCTCCTCGACCTGCTGCGCAGCCGGCAGCAGCGACTCGCCCACCGGGGTGAGGCGATAGCCGGTGACGTGGCGCCTGACCAGTGCCTGCCCCAGCCGCTTCTCCAGCTCGCCGAGCCGGCGCTGCACCGTCGACTGGTTGACCCCGAGCGCCCGCGCCGCGGCGAGCGTGCTGCCGTGGCGTGCCACCGCGAGGAAGTACCTGAGATCGTTCCAGTCGAACATCGCCGCGGTCCCCGGCTGCCGGCCCGCGCGATCGTCGCCTCGCGACCGCGCGCTATGCGGAACTGCGGCCCCATTATGCAGCCCTCGCGACTTATCGCGGCGCCCCTGCGACCGTAGGATCCTCCCACCGACGATGAACCGCGCAGCGGAAGGAGGTTCGACATGGACGCAAAGGCGACGCTCGATGCCCCGGCCTTGAAGGTGGCGATGCGGGAGCAATGGAACGAGGCGGCCGAAGGCTGGAACGACAACGCGCCCTGGATCCGCGAGTGGCTGGCCACCGCGACCTCGGCGATGCTGGACCTCGCCGGCGTGGCCGCGGGGTCGCGCGTCCTCGACGTGGCGGCGGGTACCGGCGACCAGACGCTCGATATCGCGCGGCGGGTCGGTCCGGACGGGTTGGTGGTCGCCACCGATATCTCGCCTGGCGTGCTGGCGCTGGCCCGGACCAACCTGAGGCAGGCCGGGCATGACCGGGTGCAGACCCTGGTGGCCGACGCCGAGGACCTGCCTGCGGACCTGGCGGGCTTCGACGCGGTGGTGTGCCGGCTCGGGTGGATGCTGTGTCCCGACCCGCTGCAGGCACTGCGCGAGGCGCACCGGGTGCTCAAGCCCGGCGGCATGGCTTGCGCGCTGGTATTCGGCGGGCCGCCACGCAATCCCTGCATCGCCATCCTGATGCAGACCGCCTTGAAGCATGCGGGCCTGCCGCCGCGCGATCCCTGGCAGCCCGGCGGACTGCTGAGCCTCGGCAAGCCCGGGCTGCTGGACGAGCTGTTCAGGCAGGCCGGCTTCCGCGAGGTCGCGACGACGGCGATCGACGCGCCGTTCCGGATGAAGTCGGCCGCGCACTACCTCGACTTCGTGCGCTCGTCGGCGTCGCCGATCCGGCAGATCCTCGGGCGGTTGCAGCCCGCGGCCGCCCAGGCGGCCTGGGCCGAGATGGAGGAGCGTCTCTCGGCGTTCACGACCGGCGACGGCTGGGTCGGCCCGAACGAGTTGCTCCTGACCGCCGGCCGGCGCTGAGCCGGGTCGCCCGGTGCAGCGGTTCGCGCCTTGAGTTCCGTCCTGGGTTCAAATGGGGCCTTCGACCGCGACGAAGGTGTCACATGGCCCAGGAGAACGACTACGCGAACCGCATCGCCGAGCTGGAGGCCAAGGCGGCTCTTGCCGACGACCTGCTCGACGAGATCAACCGGACGGTGTTTCGCCAGCAGCAGCAGATCGAGCAGCTCGCCCGGGACCTGCAGGCCGTGCGTGAGCGGGTACGCGACCTCGCCGTTGCGCCTCGCGCGGCAGCCGATCCCGGGGACGAGGTCCCGCCGCACTACTGAAGGCGGGCCGTCCCGCCGCATTCCGCCGTGGCCGGTCCGGCCGCGGACCTCGGGTCGCGCGTGTCCTACACTGTGGGCTGGTCAATCGCACAGGCAGGCGCTCCATGGCACTCTTCGAACTGGACGGCATCCGGCCCGAGCTGGCAGACTCGGCCTGGGTCGCGGAATCCGCCGAGGTGATCGGCAAGGTGAATCTCGGCGAGGACGTGAGCGTCTGGCCGGGGGTGGTGATCCGTGGCGACAACGAGCCGGTGATGGTGGGCGAGGCCACCAACATCCAGGATGGCTCGGTGCTGCATTCGGACCTCGGCAGCCCGCTCACCATCGGCCGCGGCGTGACGGTGGGCCACAAGGTCGTTCTCCACGGCTGCACCATCGGTGACGATTCGCTGATCGGGATCGGCGCGATCGTGCTCAACCGCGCCCGGATCGGCCGCCACTGCCTGGTGGGCGCTGGCGCGCTGGTGACCGAGGGCAAGGAGTTCCCGGACGGGTCGCTGATCGTCGGCAGTCCCGCGCGGGCGGTCCGCAGCCTGACCCCGGAGCAGGTCGCCGGGCTGGAGAAGAGTGCCCAGAGCTACGTGCAGAACGCGCGGCGCTTCCGGGGCGGCCTGCGGCGGATCGACTGACGCTGCTGCGGCGAACCTTGCGGCGCCCGCCCGATCTCCGGGCTAGCGTGCCCACCAACGGTTCTCGAGAACCTCCGCGATCCGTCGGGCCGCGCGCGCCGCGCCATCGGTCTCGACCGGTCGGTACTGCACGGGCGAGTGCATCGCTGCCAGCGCCTGTTGCGCCAGCGAGCCTGGATCCAGGTCCCCATGGTCCACCGAGCGATCCGCGCGGTAGTTGGCGAGCCGCCGACGCACGTGCACGCATTGCTCGAAGTGCCGCCGCAGCGGGAAGCTGACGAACGGGCGTCGCAGGGCCACCAGCTCCATGCAGGTGCTGAGGCCGCCCTGGACCATCGCGAGGTCGCAGCAGGCGAGATGCTCGAACAGGTTGTGGACGTAGGGCCTGACTTCGAGTCCCTCGGCCTGCGGCAGCGTCGCGGGGTCGATGCGGGGCCCGGCCACGAGGACCATGCGCAGGCCGGGCACCTCCCGTCGCATCCGCGGGAACGCCAGGGCGATGTGCTCCAGCAGGTGCCGACCGACACCGGTGCCGCCGGCGGCGGCGATCACGATGCGCTCGTCGGCGCGGTAGCCCAGTCGCGCCCGCAAGGCCTCGGTGTCGGCATAGGCGGCCGGGTCGAAGGGCAGGGCATAGCCGCTGTAGCTGAAGTTGCGATCGGTCCACTCGCGGATGCCCGGCAGCCCGGGCCCGAACGGCTGCTCGGTGACGTCCGCCGGATTGCCGACGAAGATGGCGGCGTCCCGCACACAGGGGTAGCGGGCGACATGCTCCAGGTCGTCCGCGTTGCGGTCGGCGCAGAGGAACGCCTCGCGCTCGTCGTCGGCCATCGGCAGGCAGCCGACGAAGTCGGTGAGGAAGACGAACGGCTGGCGCTTGAGCTCCGGATTCTCGTGGTAGAAGTAGTCCACGTCCCAGGCCTCGTCGCCGATCACGATGTCGAAGTGCTCCTGCTCGACCAGGTCGGCGAAGGTCATGAAGTTGTGGGCCATCACCTCGTCCATCGTGCGCAGCGCGAAGAAGGCATGCAGGTCATGCTCGCCGGCGACCTGCTCGAAGTGACGGCTCTCGTTGGCGAGGCGCCGCGCCGCCGGATGGACATGCTCGCCCTCCGCCTCCAGGTAGCGCGCGGTGGGGTCGACCGTGAACCAGTCCACGCGCAGGTCCGGCTGGAGCTTGCGCAGCTCGCGCGCGATGGCGAGGTCGCGCTGCGCATGGCCGAGCCCGATGGGGCTCGAGATGAAGAGCGCACGGCGGCCACGGCTCATCGCCCGGGTCCAGCTGCGCCGCACCGCCGGCGCGCCGGCGAACTCCCGCACCGCCCGGTTGAAGACGACCGGGTCGCGCACCGCGGTGAGGTGGCCGCCGCCGGCCACCGTCAGGAGCTGCGCGCCGGGGACCAGGGCATGGATCTCCTCGCCCTTCGCATGGGGCACGCGACGATCGTCGTCGCCGTGGATGACCAGCGTCGGGCAGGTGACGCGCCGCGCCAGCGCCCGCACGTCGTTGTCCATCCAGCCGGCGCGGCAGTTCGCCACCGTCTCCCCCGTGCTTGCCCAGGCGAAGCGGACCCCATCCTCGAAGGGCTTGGTGGAATGCGGCTCCGTGAAGAGTTGCCCGAAGAACTTGTCGACATGGGCCGGCCAGTCCTGTCGCATCGCCTCGAGCTGGCGGCGGCCGAGCTCGGCAAGCTCCGGGGTATCTAGGCGGAACTCCGCGAATCCGCCGGCGACGATCAGGTGAGACACGCGGGCCGGTTGCTCCGCGGCGAGCCGCAGCACGGTCATCGCGGTGGCCGAGATGCCGACCAGCGCGGCGCGGTCCGCGCCGACGGCATCGAGCACCGCGACGAAATCGGCGTAGTACTCGTCGAAGGCATACGCGCCGGCTTCGGCCGGACGGTCCGAGCGGCCGTTGCCCCGGCCGTCCATCGTCACCACGCGAAAGTGCCGGCAGAGGTAGGGCACCACCGCCTTGAGCAGGCTGGTGTGCGTGATCTGGTAGATCGGCGCGAAGGCGAGCCAGGGTCCGGCGTCTCCCCAGACCGCGTACCAGGAACGTACGCCGCCGCGTGTCACGTAGCCGTCCCGCGTCGGCTGGATCGTCTCGAACGGATAGGGCGTGTCGGCGGGCAGCACGCCGCCGGGCGGCAGCGGCCCGACGATCCTGCGGAACGATTCCGGAAGGGATGCGGTCATGATGGCTTCCCCCTCGTCCGGGGCCGGGCAGGCTTCGCGGCGGCCACCTGGGCGTCCAGCGCCTCCAGGAGGCGCTGGATGGCATCCAGCGCGAGCTTGTGGCGCCCGCGTTCCTCCTTTGCGCCGATCAGGTCGACGAACTCCATGCCGAGCCAGAAATCGGCGATCCAGGTGGCGACCACCTCGGCGCTGAAGGGCGGCGGCAGCGGGGTGCCGTTGGCTTCCAGCGCCGAGAACGCGTCCCGCACCGCGTCCCGCACCACCTGGTTCCAGGCACGCAGCCGCGGCAGGAACTTCGCGCGCAAGTCCGGGTTGGAGATGCTGGCCGCCCAGAGCTCCGCCTGCACCCGCACGAAACCGGAGGCAAGGTCGTCCGCATAGAAGCGGCGGGCCCGCGCCCACTTGCGGGCGAAGTCACCCGGTTGCTCGTACATCCGCCGCTGGCGCTCCAGGAGCTGGCGGTTCGCCTCATCCAGCACCGCGATCACCAACTGGTCCTTGGTGCGGTAGTGGTAGTTGATGAGGGCGTGGTTCACGCCGGCGTCGCGGGCAATCTCTCTCACGCTGAGCGCGGTGTAGCCGTCGCTGGCGAGCCGCCGGTAGGCGGCGTCCAGGATCCGCGACTTGGTGTCGCTGCGATCCAGCGCGGCGAGCAGGCCCGGACGCGCCTGCGATGACTCCTCGCCACGCTCGCCGTCGTGGGCGCCGCCGCGAGCGCCGTTGCGGCCCGAAGCCTTCCCGCTCGACTCCTTCTCCATTTCGACCTTATCCAAGTGGATTAAACAAGTGGTCAAATCGTGCCCTGGCCACCCGTGCTTGTCAATGGGTGCGGGTATCATCGCCTGCGCCGCGGCAGTGGCGGCTCGAGTTGACACGACTGGATGGAGACGATGATGGACATGGATGCAGGACGCCGGCGCTGCCTGGCCGGACTGATGGCGGGGGCGGCGCTCTACGCTGCCTCTCTTTCCGCGGTGGCGCAGGATGGCGACTATCCCTCCCGGCCGGTTCGCGTGATCGTGCCATTCGGCGCGGGCGGGACCGCAGACCTGGTCGCCCGCGTGGTCGCAGAGCAGCTCGCCAAGACGCTCGGACAGCCGTTCGTCGTGGAAAACAAGCCAGGGGCGGGCGGCACCATCGGCAGCGACCTCCTGGCCAAGGCGTCCCCGGACGGCTACACCGTGGGCTGGGGCAGCGTGAGCACCCATGCGACCAGCGTCAGCCTGTATCCGAAGCTGCCTTACGATCCACGCAAGGACTTCACGCCGCTCGGTCGCGTCGCCGCGATTCCCAACGTCATGGTTGTCAGCACCAAGCTGCCCGCGAGGACGCTTGCCGAGTTCATCGAGCTTGCGAAGTCCTCCCCCACCCGCCTCAATTTCGGGTCCATAGGAAATGCCACCAGCCAGCATCTGGGCGGCGAGCTGTTCAAGATGCGCACAGGCGTGGACATGGTGCACGTCCCTTACCGCAATAACGGCGCGTTGACCGGTGATCTCCTCAACGGCACGCTGCACGTTGTATTCGACAACCTGCCGAATGTCATCGGCCAGATCCAGGCAGGCAACCTGCGCGCCCTCGGCATCACCACCGACAAGCGCTGGCCGAAGCTGCCGGACGTGCCTACGCTCTCGGAACAGGGTATCCGGGACTTCGATATCTCGAGCTGGCTGGGGATGTTCGCCCCCGCGGGCGTCGCGTCCGCCATGGTCGAGAAGCTCAACAGGGCGATCAACCAGGTGATGGCGATGCCGGAGGTCCGCGAGCGCCTGCTCGCGGCCGGCGCGCAGCCACTGTCGGGTCCACCGCAGGCGTTGGCAGGCCATGTCGCCGCGGAGATCGAACGATGGGCAAGTGTGGTCAAGGCATCGAACGCGAAGATCGACTGAACGGCAGGACGTGATGAGCAATCAGTTCCACGGCATCTACCCGATGATCTACACCTTCTTCGATGCGCAGGGCAGGCCCGACCGGCGAGCGATGAAGCGGCAGATCGATGCCTGCGTGGCGGCCGGGGTGCACGGCATCGCCATCCTCGGCATCGTGACTGAGTTCAACAAGCTCGACGTGAACGAGCGCCGACAGATCATCGAGTGGACGGCTGAGGATCTGGCGGGGCGCCTGCCCCTCGCGGTCACCGTCAACGAGCTGAGCGTCCATGGGCAGATAGCGATGGCGAATGCCGCGGCTGACGTCGGCGCGGACTGGCTGATCCTGCAACCGCCGCCGGTGAAGAACGTGGCTGAAGAAGAGTTGGTGGCGTTCCTCGGGAACGTGGCCGAGCACGCGACGCTGCCGGTCGCCATCCAGAACAACCCGATGAACCTCGACGTCTGGCTCTCCAATTCGGCATTGAAGACGCTCAACCGGAACCATCCGAACATCACCCTTCTCAAGGGGGAGGGGCCGATCGAGTACGTTCGGCGGATGATTGAGGAAACCGACGGGGTGTTCCGGGTGTTCAACGGGCGCGGCGGCCTCGAACTGCCCAACAGCGTCCGTCTCGGCTGCGCCGGCCTGATCCCGGCGCCTGAATGCGCCGACGTGATGGCTCGGGTCTACGACCTGATGGTTCGAGGCGATCCCGCCTCCGTCACGCAGGCAGAGCGGATGCACTGCGAGCTCTTGCCGCTGCTCACTTACGTGATGGCGTCGCCCGAGCACATGCTCTGCTACGGCAAGCGCCTGTTTGCCCGCCGCGTCGGCATCGGCGAGGTGCATCCGCGCCATCCCTGCATCCTGCCGTCGGCGTTCGGGCTCGAGGTGGTCAGCCGCTATGCGGCATGCCTGCCGCCGATGCCGGAAGCTTGAACCGAGCCCCCGGCTTGCCCGTCCCGGGTTCCCCCGCCAGGTGTCGCGATGAGTCCCGTCGAGTTCGGTGCAACCGCGTTGGCCTCGCTGGTGATCGGCCTCCTGATCGGTACGATCGGCATCGGCGGCGTCCTGCTGACGCCATGGCTGACCCAGGTGATGGATGTGCCGGTGCACCAGGCGATCATGATCAGCAGCTTTGCGTTCATCGCCACCGGTGTCGCGGCGATCGTCGTGGCGGCGCGCTCTCGACGGGCGGGCGACGCGGGAGCGGTCGACTGGAGCCTCGTGGTCGCGACCGTGCCCGGCGCGCTCGCAGGAGCGTGGGCGCTCTCGGTGATTCCCGCTCGGCTGGCGGTCGCGCTCCTCGCTCTGCTCACCGGCTGGGTGGGGCTTCGTGTCCTGTTCGCCCGCGAGGTGGCGGTCGGGGCTTCATTCGGTACGAGACCGGTTCGTTCCATGCCACTCGGGTTCATGACCGGATTGGCTTCGGCCCTCACCGGAACCGGGGGCCCCATGGTCCTTACCCCGCTGCTGCTCTGGCAGGGCGTGCCCATGATGGCCGCCATCCTGTTGGGGCAGCTGGTGCAGCTGCCGATCGCGATCACGGCCAGCGCGGGCAATCTCCTGCTGGGCGAGGTGGATGTCCGAATCGGGACCACGGTCGGTCTGCTGCTGTTGCCGGGTGCGCTGCTCGGCCGGCGCCTCGCCCTGGCCCTGCCGCTGGCGGCGCTGTCGCGGGTGGTGGGGGTGACCCTGGTCGCTGCGTCCGCAAGCTTCGCGGCCCGTGCACTCGGACGCTGAGGAGCGCCATGACGCCGTACCGGACTGACTTCGCGCTCGCGTCTGTCGAGGCCTGGCACCTCGTCCTACCGGAAGCCACTTACTGGCAGACCTATCGGGAGGACAACCGCGCGGCCACGTCCCGCTTCCTGCTCAAGCCCGGCTGGCGGACTGTCTATGCACGGCGGGTGGAATCGGCGCTCGTGCGGGTGACGCTCGTCGACGGCAGCGTCGGCTGGGGAGAGGCGACCGAGCCGATCTGCCCCGAGGTGATCTGCCGCCTGGTGGTCGAGCTGCTGGGGCCGCTCGCTGGTGGTGTCGAGTTTGCCACCCCGCTCGATCTCTGGGACTACTGCTACGACCTGAACCGCGGTCGCGGCCACGTGAACGGCTACCAGCAGCTCGCCATCGCCGCCCTGGACATGGCGGTCTGGGATGCGCTGGCGCGGCGCGCGGACGTGCCGCTGTGCGCGATGCTCGCGCCGGATCCGGTCCGGTCGCTGGGGGTCTATCTGTCCGGCCTGCGTCGTTCCACGCGGCCGGAGCGTACCGGTCTGTTGCGCCGGATGACCGACGAAGGGCTGCGAGGCGCCAAGATCTTCGTCGCTGGCGACACCGCGGAGACCGTTCAGGAAGCATCGGCTCTGCGCGACGAGGTCCCCGGCGACTGGCGCCTGATGGTCGATGCCCTGTGGTCCTACACCGAGGTCGACGCCGCGGCCGAGGCGAAGCAGGCGCTCGTGGCGCGGGACGTCGATTGGCTCGAGTGCCCGCTGGTACCGGAGGACCTGCCGGGACACGCGGCCCTGGTGAGCCGACCCGGCGTGCCGATCGCCCTCGGCGAGAGCTTCCATACCACCTGGCAGGTGCGGCCCTGGACCACAGCCCGCGCGCTCGATATCCTGCAGCCTGATATTGGCCGCACCGGCTTCTCCGATGGACTTCGTCAGCACGCGATCGCGCAAGCGGCCGGCATCGGCGTCACGGCGCACATGGGCTCCGGTACGCCGGTAGTACAGGCAGCGGCGTTGCACTTCAATGCAGGGTTCGCCGGCGACCGGCTTGCCGAGTGCCAGTTCGACCTCGGCGAAGTCCTGCCCGAGGTCTTCGACACCGGCTGGCGCTACCGTGCCGGCGAGATGGCCGTACCGCAGCGCTCGGGGCTCGGGGTCGAGGTGAACGCCGACCTCCTGGCGTCTCATTGCGAAAGCATCGGGCGCTGGTCCCTCGGCAAACGCTGACCGAAGGCACACCCATGCCACGTAACACCGAGATCAAGGTGACCGAGTTCCTCTCGCGGCTGCCGCTCTTCAGCGACCTGGAGCCCGCGGAGCTGGAACGGATGGCCGGCGACACGCACGTGATGTACCCGGCCAAGGGCGAGGTGGTCTTCCACCAGGGCGATCAATGCAACGGCTTCCATTGCGTGGTCTACGGGCGGATCAAGCTGGCGTTCACTGCGTCGACCGGTGCGGAGAAGGTGGTCGAGATCATCGGACCGGGCCAGAGCTTCGGCGAGGCGCTGATGTTCATGGACAAGCCCTACATCGTCTCGGCGCAGGCCGTGGCCGACTCCATGCTGCTTCACGTGTCCAAGCCGGCGGTGATGGCCGAGCTGGAACGCTCCGCCGCCTTCGCCCGGCGGATGCTCGCGGGCCTCAGCCGTCGGCTGCACGGGCTGATCCAGGACGTGAACGCGTACTCGCTCGACACCGGCACCCAACGGGTGATCGGATACCTGCTGAAGGAAGCCCAGCGCGACGGGGAGGCGGTGACGCTCCAGGCGAGCAAGTCCATCGTCGCCTCCCGGCTCAACGTCACCCCCGAGCATTTCTCCCGGATCCTGCACGACCTCACCGAGCAGGGCCTGGTCAGGGTTCGAGGTCGTGCCATCACCATCCCGGACCTGGCGCGGCTGCGGGACTATCGGAAGTAGCGGGGAATGACGCGATGAGCCGTTCCGTCGGGCAGCGCCCGGTCGTGCTCGTCCCGGCCTGCAGCCGGCGCCTGGGCGGCCTCGACTTCCAGATCGCTGGCCGCCAGTATGTCGATGCGGTCCGGCTGGCCGGCTGCATGCCGCTGGTGGTGCCGTCGGCCGATCGGGAGGACCTCGGACAGCTGCTGGACCTGGCCGACGGCCTCTTCCTCACCGGTTCGCCATCCAACGTCGATCCGTCGCACTTCGGCGAATCGGTGCATGACCCGTCGGCGCCGCTGGACCCGGTGCGCGATGCCTGGACGCTGCCCCTTATCCCGCTTGCGCTCGCGCGCGGTATTCCGCTGTTCGCCATCTGCCGCGGAATGCAGGAGCTGAATGTCGCGCTCGGGGGCAGCCTGCATCAGGCGGTGCACGAGGTGGACGGCCATGCCGACCACCGTGCCGACCGCAGCCTGCCGATCGAGCGCCGGTACGGCCAGCTCGCCCACTCGGTGGCGTTGACGCCGGGTGGGCTGCTCGAGCGCATTGCCGGGTGCCCCACGATCGAGGTGAACTCGCTGCATTCCCAGTCGATCGCCAGGCTGGCGGACGGGCTGCGGGTCGAAGCCCGCGCGCCGGACGGCGTGATCGAGGCGGTGTCGATGCCGCAGGCTCGCGGTTTCGCGCTGGCGGTGCAGTGGCATCCCGAGTGGGGCGCCGCAGGCAGCCCGGTGTCGAAGAAGCTGCTGGCGGCGTTCGGGCAGGCCTGCCGGGATCACCTGGCTGCGATGCGGTGATCCTCGGCGCGCGGCGCCCGCGCGATCGGCGCGACGGACTCGAGGCGCTCAGGCCCCGAACGGATTGGCGAAGACGAACATCATCGCGATGCCCACCCCGATCAGGAAGTTGGCGTCGATCAACCCGGCGAGCAGGAACATCTTCACCTGCAGCCGGTCCATCAGCTCGGGTTGCCGCGCCGCGCCCTCGATGTAGCGCCCGCCCATCAGGCCGATCCCGAGACAGGCGCCGACGGCGCCGAGCCCGATGATGAGCCCGCAGGCGAGTGCCACGAATCCGATCGTACCCATTGCGTTTCCTCTTTCAGGTGGTTGGCTGAAGAGGATGGTCGGGGCAGGGCGCGATGCCGGCAATTACGTCGCAGGTAATGGGGCGGCGTCGGCGGCCGGCGCGGCGACCGACAGCAGCGAGTCGAGACGCGTCCGGTCGGCGAGCAGCTCCCTGCTGGCTGCCTGGTGCACCACGCGACCGCGGTCGAGCACCACCGCATGGTCCGTGATGCCCAGCACGAGCCGGGGGTTCTGCTCCACGATGATCGCCGAGAGTCCCTCGTCGCGCACGATGCGCTCGATGGAGCGCAGCAGCTCCTCCACGATGATGGGGGCGAGCCCCTCCAGCGGCTCGTCGAGCAGTAGCAGGCGCGGGTTCAGCATCAGCGCCCGCGCCACCGCGAGCATCTGCTGCTCGCCGCCCGAGAGCTGGTTGCCGAGATTGCTGCGTCGCTCGGCGAGGCGCGGGAACATCTCGTAGGCCTGCGCCGGCGTCCAGCGCCCCGGGCGCGCCACGGCGGTCAGGTTCTCCTCCACCGTGAGCGAACGGAAGATGTTGCGCTCCTGGGGAACCCAGCCGATGCCGGCGGCCGCGCGCCGATGCGCGGGCAGGCGGGTCACGTCCCTGCCGGCGAACGCGATCCGGCCGCCGTGCCGCCGCGTGACGCCGATCAGCGTGCCGATGAGCGTGGTCTTACCGGTCCCGTTCCGGCCGAGCAGCGCGAGCGACTGGCCGGCGGCAAGCGTGAGATCGATGCCCTGCAGGACGACCGCCTCGCCGTAGCCGGCGCGCAGCCCCGTCACCTCGAGGATGTCAGGCATGGGACGACCTCGCTGACGCGCCGGCCGCCGCCGACCCATGCCCGTGGCCCTCGCCGAGATAGACGGCGCGCACCCGCGGGTCCGCGGCGATCTCAGTAGCCGGGCCTTCCACCAGCACCGCGCCGTTGACCAGGACCGACACGGTCCGGGCGAAGCTGAAGACCAGGTCCATGTCGTGCTCGATCAGCAGCACCGTGACATCGGCAGGCAGCGCAGCGATCGCCTCCAGGATCTGCTGCCGGTCGCCTTCCGGGACGCCTGCCACCGGCTCGTCCAGCAGGAGAACGCGCGGCCGGCAGGCGATCGCGATCGCGATCTCGAGCAGCCGGCGCTTGCCGTAGGGCAGGTGGGTCACCGCCAGGTCCTGCTCGTCGCGCAGGTGGAAACGCTCGAGCAGCCGGTCGCAGGTCGCTGCGACTTCCGGGCCGGCCGCCTGTCCGAGAGGTTGCCACCAGCGCGCGCTGCGTCCGGCGGCATGGCTTGCCGCAAGTGCGATCGACTGCAGCGGGGTGAGCCCGTTGAAGAGCTGGTTGATCTGGAAGGTCCGCACCAGGCCGCGCCCGACCCGTTGATGTGCCGCCAGCCGGCCGATGTCCTGGCCGTCCAGCAGGATGCGCCCGGAAGTCGGGGCGAGCACGCCGGTGAGCAGGTTGATCAGCGTGGTCTTGCCGGCGCCGTTGGGACCGATCAGCGCATGGCGGGCGCCTTTCGGGATGGCGAGCGACACCCGGTCGGTCGCGGTGATGCCGCCGAAGCGGCGGGTCAGGTCGTGCGTCTGCAGCACGATCGGTGCGGCGGCGGGCGCAGCCGGGACGGACGGCATCACTGCTTCCTCCGGTACCAGGTCCACGGGCGCAGCAGGCGATCGCGTCCGACCATCACGAGCACCACGAGGAACAGGCCGAGCCAGAAGGTCCAGTATTGCGGAGTGAGGGTGGAGAAGGTGTCCTGCAGGAACTTGAAGGCGACGGCGCCGAGGATGCCGCCGTAGAGATAGCCTGCGCCGCCGATCACGAGGACCAGCAGGACGTCCGCGCTGCGGTGGAAGTCCAGGACGTCCAGCGAGGCGAAGCCGGAGGTCTGCGCAACCAGCGCGCCGGCCGCCCCGGCGAGGCCGGCGGAGACGGTGTAGGCGGCCACCAGCCGCCGCGGGACCGAAAGCCCGATGCTGCCGGCGCGCAGCGGATTGTCGCGCAGCGCCTGCAGCGAGACGCCGAACGGCGAGTGGACCAGCCGGCGGCACGCGAGCAGCGCGAGCACCAGCACCACCAGGCTGTAGGCATAGGCGGTGCGCCCATAGAGGTCGAACTCGAAGCGGCCGAGCAGCGGCCCCATCACGACGCCCTGCAGGCCGTCTGCGCCGCCGGTCAGCCAGTCGAGGCGGTTGGCGAGCTCGTACAGGATGGAGGCGATGCCGAGCGTGACCATGAGCCGGGTGAGCTCCGAGCCGCGCAGGACGAGGATGCTGGTGGCGAGCCCGAGCAGGGTGGCGGCGGCGACGGCAACCGCGAGCCCGATCAACGGGTCCGGCAGCAGATGCTTGGCAAAGAGCGCCGCGACGTAGGCCCCGGCGCCGAAGTAGGCGGCATGACCCAGCGAGACGATGCCGGCATATCCGAGGATGAGGTCCAGCGACAGCGCGAAGAGTGCGAGGATCGCGATCTCGTTGAGGAGCAGTGCATGTTCCGGAAGCGCGAACCACGAACCGATCGCGACGCCGATGATGGCGATCTCCCACCAGAGCCAACGCGAGCCGGCCGCAAGCGCCGCGGCCGCGCCGGCCGACGTTGCGGCTGTTCCGCCGGCCGTCCCGCCCGCCGTAGGGCGGCGCCCCTGCGGGGCGATCATCGCGCGACGCTCCTGCTGTCCGTCACCGCGCGACGCTCCGGCTGAACAGTCCCTCCGGGCGGAGCATGAGCACCACGATCATCACGGTGTACACGATGAAGGCGCCGAGCTCCGGCACGTAGTACTTGCCCATCACGTCCGCAACGCCGAGCAGCAGCGCAGCGAGCAGGGGTCCGGTGACGGTGGTGGTGCCACCCACGGCCACGACGATCAGGAAATACATCATGAACTTGAGCGGGAAGGACGGGTCCAGACCCAGTACCTCGGCCCCGAGGGCGCCGCCCAGGCCGGCGAGGCCCGAACCGGCCGCGAAGGTGAGCGCGAAGATCCGGTTCACGTCCAGCCCCAGGCCCGAGGCGACCCGCCGGTCATCGACCGAGGCACGCAGCCGGCTGCCGAACCGCGTCCGCGACAGCATCCATTGCAGCAGCACGGTGAGCAGCGCGCAGATGACCACGATGAAGAGCCGGTAGCGGCCGATGCCCACGCCGGCGATGTCGAAGCGACCCTGCAGCCACTCCGGCAGCCGCAGGTTCTGCTGCTGCGATCCGACGAACCAGTCGATCGCGGCGATGGCCATGAACACCAGTCCGATGGAGAAGAGCACCTGGTCGAGCGGCGAGCGGTGGTACATCGGCCGGTACAGGAGACGCTCCAGCACCGCGCCGGCCAGTGCCGGCGCCAGGAAGGCCACCGGCAGCGTGACGAGGAACGGCCAGCCGGCGCGATCCATCAGCAGCACGGTCACGTAGCCGCCACCCATGGCGAAGGCGCCGTGCGCCAGGTTGATGAAGTTCATCAGCCCGAGCGTGACGGCAAGCCCGACGGCCAGCACGAAGAGCAGCATCCCGTAGGCGATGCCGTCGAAGAGCAGGGTCAGCATTTCGGCGCGGGTCGGCTCCGGCCGTGGCTGGTCGGGTCGCCGGTGGTCAGCGTGCGGGCAGTCGGGCGGCGGGTGGTTCGGCCGCGGGCGGCGCGGCAGGCGGCATCACGCACGGTGCGGCGCAGGCCGCACGGCGCGGTCACTCGACACCCGGATCCTTCACCGCGGTCTGCTTGTCGAACTCGACGTTGTAGAGATGCCCGCCGACGCGCTCGACCTTGCGGATGTAGATGTCCTGGACGATGTCCCGGGTCTGCGCATCGATCAGGATGGGGCCGCGCGGGCTCTCGAACACCTGTCCCTTCATCGCATCGAGCAGCGCCTGCCCGCCCTGGCCCTTGGTCTGCTCGAGTCCCTTCATGATGACCCGCATGCCATCGTAGCCGCCCACCGCCATGAAGTTGGGTCGCATGCCCTTGTTCGCCTGGCCGAACTCGGCGACGAACTTCTTGTTGAGCGGCGAGTCGTGGGCGGCCGAGTAGTGATGGGAGGTGGTGACGCCGAGCGCGACATCGCCCATGTCGTCCAGGATGTCGTCGTCGGTCACGTCGCCGGTGCCGATCAGGCGGATGCCGGATTGGTCGAGCCCCCGCTCCTTGAACTGCTTCATGAACTGGGCGCCGACACCCGAGGGCATGAACACGAACAGGCCATCGGGCTTGGCGTCCAGCACCCGCTGCAGGAACGGTGCGAAGTCCGGGTTCCTCAACGGCACGCGCAGCTCCGCCGGCACGGCGCCGCCGTTCAACGTGAAGCGGCTCTTGAAGGCTTTCTCGGCGTCGATGCCCGGTCCGTAGTCCGTCACCAGCGTGATCACGTTCTTCAGGCCGTTCTTCGCGGCCCACTCGGCGATGCCGACCGTCGCCTGCGGCAGCGTGAAGCTGGTGCGCACGATGAAAGGCGACGCCTTGATGATGCTGGAGGTGGCCGCGGCCATGACCACCATCGGCGTCTTCGACTGCGTGGCGATCGGGGCGGTGGCAAGGGCGAGCGGCGTCAGGCCGAAGCCCGCCAGCGCGACCACCTTGTCCCTGACCACCAGCTCCTGGGCGATGCGCCGGGTGGTGTCGGCCGTGCCCGCGTCGTCGCGCAGGACGATCTCGACCTTGCGGCCGGCCACCGTGTTGCCGTGCCGGGCGAGATAGAGGCGGGTGGCTGCGTCGATCTGGCGCCCGGTCGAGGCGAACG
Organism: Pseudomonadota bacterium; assembly: GCA_023389175.1. Lineage (GTDB taxonomy): Bacteria > Pseudomonadota > Gammaproteobacteria > Burkholderiales > Burkholderiaceae_E > Lautropia. The sequence goes on from JAEWEW010000212.1 coordinate 15,892, forward strand.
GCCCGGTCATCGGCAGGATCAGGCCGATCTTGATGGTCTCCTGGGCCTGGGCGCCGATGGCGGTGGTGGCGAGCACCGCTGCGGCGAGGACACTGCGCACGAAGCTTCTTCTCATCTCCGGTCTCCGCGGACTTGTCAAACAGCGATCGGGTCGCGATCGCGATCAGCAATCATAGTGCATGGAATATCCCGCGGCGGCGACGGCGGATCAGGGCCGCGCCGGGGATGGCGTCCACGGCGTGCTGGCTCTGCAACACCTCGGCCAGCTTCTGCGCCGGGATGCGCGCGTGCTCGCGGGCGATCGCCTCGGCACGGGTTCCCTCCCGCCGGCGGATGGCGTCGAGCAGGGCCTTGTGGTGCTGCTGGGCGACGATGAGCATGTCGCGGGCGCCCGGACCGGTGGCCCGCTGCAGCACGAACGCGTTCGGCGAGGCGAACGGCAGGGTCGCCGCCCGCTCGATCTGCCGCCGCACGATGTCGCTGCCGGACATCTCCGCCAGCGTGTCGTGGAACCGGCCGTTCTGCGCCACGTACTCCGCGAAGGACTGCTCCGAAAGGGTGGGCTGCAACAGCAGCTGGTCGATGCGGGCGGCGCAATCGCAGGCCTCGGCCCAGACCCGGCCCGCCACGCCCCGCTCCGCTGCCAGCCGCGCCGCGAGCCCTTCGAGCGTGCCGCGCAGCTCGATCGCGTCATGGACGTCCTCCTCCGAGAACGCCTTCACCGTATAGCCGCCCGCCGGCAGCGGCTCGAGCAGGCCTTCTTCCTGCAGGCGCAGCAGCGCCATGCGGATCGGCGTGCGCGAGACCCCGAGGCGGTCGACCAGCGCCAGCTCCGCGATCCGAACCCCCGGCTCGAGCTGGCCGCCGAGGACCAGCTCGCGCAGCATCAGCTGCGCCCGGACGGTCTGCGAAACCGCCTGGGGGGAGGGGGTCGGCAGGGCGACCGGCGTCGTGGCCATGAAGTGTGGGATACAGCCTGTATTCAGGACGAATGCTATTCCGCTACCTGATCGTCCCTGGCTTCGGGTTTTCCCGAATCAGGTCAGCTTCGCTGTATCCATTCGGCCGAAAGGCCGGTGACGCACTATAGTGGCGGTCATGCATCCCAGGAGACGCCCATGACCCAGCGAACGACACCGCCCTTCCGCGCCGACCACGTCGGCAGCTTCCTGCGCCCCAAGTACCTGCTCGATGCCCGCGAGCAGGCGGCGAAGGGCTCGCTTTCGCCCGAGGAGCTGCGCAAGGTCGAGGACAAGGCCATCGCCGAGATCGTCAAGTTCCAGGAAGACGTGGGGCTGCAGTCGGTGACCGACGGCGAGTTTCGCCGCACGTACTTCCATATCGATTTCCTCGAGCAGCTCGGCGGGGTGAAGACCGACATTCCGGTGACCATCACCAAGCCCGACGGCACGCAGGAGCTCGCCCCGCCGGTGATGCGGGTCGTGGACAAGGTGCGGCATGTGCGGGACATCCAGAAGGCGGATTTCGAGTACCTCAAGAGCCAGGTCTCGGCCGGCCACACGCCGAAGGTCACGATTCCGTCGCCTACCATGCTGCATTTCCGCGGCGGCCGTGCCGGCATCAGCAAGACACACTACCCCGAGCTCGAGCCGGATTTCTACGACGACGTCGCCGCCGCCTATGGCGATGAGCTGCGGTCACTGGCGGCATCCGGCTGCAGCTACGTGCAGATGGACACACCAACCTCGCCTATCTCTGCGACGACAAGCTGCGCGAGGCGGCGCGCAGCCGCGGCGACGATCCGGACGAGCTGCCGCATCGCTACGCGAAGTTCATCAACAAGGTTGTCGCGCAGAAGCCGGCGGGCATGACGCTCGCGATCCATCTCTGTCGCGGCAACTTCCAGAGCACCTGGGCGGCGCAGGGCGGGTACGAGCCGGTGGCCGAGGCGCTGCTCTCGGAGATGGACGTGGATGCCTACTTCCTCGAGTACGACGACGCGCGCTCCGGCGACTTCAAGCCGCTGCGCTTCCTCCCGAAGAACAAGATCGTGGTGCTGGGCCTGGTGACCACCAAGCTCGGCCAGCTGGAGAAGCCGGACGACCTCAAGCGCCGCATCGAGGACGCCTCGAAGTACGCACCGCTCGAGCAGCTCGCGCTCAGCCCGCAGTGCGGCTTCAGCAGCACGGTTCACGGCAACAAGATCGCGGTGGAGCAGCAGCGGGACAAGCTGAAGCTGGTGGTGGACGTGGCGCGGGCCGTGTGGGGGTGATCCCTCGACATCTCGGGAGGTTCGGATGGCAACCCATCTCTCCAGGCCGGCGCTTGCCGCGGCCGCGGTCCTCTGCCTTGCTGCCGGCACCGCCGCCGCCGCGCCGGTCCGCTACGAGATCGAACCGAGCCACACCTTCGTGAATTTCGAGGTCGTCCACTTCAAGACCTCCACGGTGCGGGCCCGCTTCGACCGGGTCGATGGCTTCGTCGAGCTCGACCGCGAGGCACGCACGGGCAAGGCGGAGATCACGATCGACATGGCGTCGATCAGCTCCGGCATACCCGATTTCGATGCGCACCTGAAGAACCCGGACTTCTTCGACATCGCGAAGACGCCGAAGGCCCGGTTCGTCGGCAAGGAGTTCGGCTTCGAGGGCGACAAGCTCGCCAGCGTGACGGGAGACTTGACGCTGCTCGGCAAGACCGTGCCGGTCACGCTGAAGGGCCACCGCTTCAACTGCTACGACAGCCCGGTGCTGAAGGTGCCTGTCTGCGGCGGCGATTTCGAGACGACGATCGAGCGCAGCCGCTGGGGCATGACGTGGGGCATCGACAGGGGAGTGCCCGATGAGGTCCGGTTGCTGATCCAGATCGAGGCGATCCGGAAGTAATAAGGATATTGCGATTCGGCATTGGCGCGCCCGCAGACTTGGGCGCTAGATTCCGGCGGCAGGTCACTGGCCCGCGGAGCGCTCATGCGCTGCCGGGCAGCATCCCTTCACCACCACCGGAGTGCAATGATGTCGATCAGAAGCATCGTGCTCGTGGCAGGCTTCCTGCTGTCGGGCACACTTCACGCCAGCGAGTTCCTCGTCAGTACCGAATGGCTCGAGAAGAATCTCGCCGATCCCAAGGTCCGGGTCGTCGAGGTCAGCGTCAATCCCGGCGTCTACGAGCGTGGCCATATCCCCGGAGCGACCAACGTGAGCTGGCACCGGGACCTGGTCGATCCGGTCAAGCGCGACATCGCCTCGCCCGAGAGCTTCCAGAAGCTGCTGCGGCAGGCAGGCATCAGCCGCGACTCGACCACGGTGATCTACGGGGACACCAACAACTGGTTCGCCGCCTGGGGGGCGTGGATCTT
>JAEWEW010000213.1 GCA_023389175.1 Pseudomonadota bacterium
GTGCAGAGCAAGGTGTTTCGCGCGCTCGACATCTCCGCGGAGGAAGCCGCCGAGAAGTTCGGCTTCCTGCTGGAATCCCTGCAGTACGGCGCGCCGCCCCATGGCGGGATCGCGTTCGGCCTCGACCGCATCGTGACGATGATGGCCGGCGCGGAATCGATCCGCGACGTGATCGCGTTTCCCAAGACCCAGCGCGCCCAGGACCTGCTCACCAAGGCGCCTTCCCCCGTGGCCGAGAAGCAGCTGCGCGAGCTCCACGTCCGCCTCCGCTTGCCGGAGTCGGGGCAGGGTTGAGCGCCACCGCCCGGCCGCCCGAAGGTGGCGCTCCCCTCCCCCGGGGAGGTGGTCGCGCTTCGCGACCGGAGGGCCAACCCATGTGCGCCACTCCACGGCCGGCCAAGATCCCGGAGTCGGTGCTCGTCGTCATCCATACGCCGGACCTGCAGGTGCTGCTGCTGGAGCGGGCCGACCATCCGGGATTCTGGCAGTCGGTGACCGGCAGCAAGGATCGGCCGGAGGAGCCGCTCGGCGAGACCTGTCGCCGCGAGGTGCTCGAGGAGACGGGGCTGGACACCGAGGCGTTCGTGCTCACCGATCTCGCGCTGGTCAATCGCTACGAGATCTTTCCGCACTGGCGGCACCGCTACGCCGAGGGCGTGACCCACAACACCGAGCATGTGTTCTCGCTGGAGTTGCCGGCACCGCTGCCGGTCACCGTCGCGCCACGCGAGCATCTCGGGTACCAGTGGCTTCCCTGGCAGGCGGCGGCGCCCCGCTGCTTTTCGTGGAGCAACGTGAAGGCGATCGAGGAGGTCGCCCGGCGCAGGCTCGCGCGTGGGTAGCGCGGTCACCGGCGTTCGGATCGCGGGTGTCGACTTCACCAGCGCGCCGACGGCGCGCAAGCCGATCACCGTCGCCGATGCCCGCCTCGACGAGGCGGGCGACGGCACGTTGGCGATCGTCGCGCACCGGCGGCTGCCTTCGCTCGCGGCCTTCGACGAATGGCTGGGAATACCCGGCCCGTGCGTTGCCGGTTGCGACTTTCCGTTCGGGCTGCCACGGCCGTTCCTCGTCGACCAGGGCTGGGGCGTCGCGGCCGGCGCAGCCGCCGGCGGCCCGACCTGGGACGACATCACCCGCCAGGTGGCGTCGCTTGGCCGGCAGGAGCTGGTGGCACGGTGCCGGGCCTGGTCGGCGGGCAAGCCTGCCGGCGCCAAGTTCGCCCATCGGGTCACCGACGGGCCAGCCGGCTCCAGTCCGTCGATGAAGTGGGTCAACCCGCCAGTAGCGCTGATGCTGCATGCCGGCGCGCCCCGGCTGCTGGCCGCGGGCTGGACGCTGCCCGGCCTGCGCGCCGGTGATCCGCAGCGCATCGCCTTCGAGGCCTACCCTGGCATGCTCGCCCGCGAGGTGGCGGGCCGCGCCTCCTACAAGGCGGACGACAGCCGCCGCAGCGACCCTGGCCGCCGAGCCGTCAGGCTGGCGATCGTCGAGGCGCTGATCGCGGGGCGGCATCGCCTCGGCGTCCGGGTCTCTTTCGCGTCCGGCCTGCGCGAGCCATGCATCGAGGACGGAACCGGCGACACGCTGGATGCGGTGCTGTGCGCGGTGCAGGCGGCCTGGGGATGGCAGCGGCGCGATCGCGGCTATGGGCTGCCCCGGGACGTGGACCCGGTCGAAGGCTGGACGGTGGGCGCGGTTCCGCGCGGCTAGTGCCCCGCCGCAGGGCAGGATGTACGGGCCAGCGCCCGCCGGGCCAGCAGGTCGACGACGCCGGGCGCGAATGCCTTCAACTTGAGCCCGATGCGTCCCCTCGCGGTCATGATCACCTCGCGGCGGCGGGCGCGGATGCCGGCGAGCGCGATGTCCACGCAGCGCTCCACGCTCATCGCATTGCTCTCGTCCAGCCGCGATACGCCTGCGACGGCTCCGCTGCCATCGAGGCCCCGGCGGCGGGTTTCAGTGGCCACCACGCCCGGGAACACCACGGTGACGGCGACGCCGTGGGGATCGAGCTCGATGCGCAGCGCCTCGCAAAAGCCGGACAGCGCGAACTTGCTGGCGCAATAGGCGGTGCGCCCCGGCACCCCGGTCTTGCCGGCGAGCGAGGACATCGCCACCATCTGCCCCCGTGACTGCTTCAGCGCCGGCAGCGCCGCATGGGTGCACCACATCGCGCCGAAGAAGTTCACCCGCATCAGCCGCTCGCAGGTCGCGAGATCGGTGATCTCGTCGAACATCGCGTGCATCGACATGCCGGCGTTGTTGATCAGCAGGTCGATGCCGCCGAAGCGCTCGAGCGCCTGGGCCACCAGCCGCTCGCATTGCTCGCGTTCGGAAACGTCGGTAGGCACCACCAGGATGTCGGCTCCGGCCTTCCGGCATCGGAACGCCACCTCGTGCAGCTTCTCCTCGTTGCGGGCCGCAAGTACCAGGCGTGCCCCCTCGGGAGCGATCCTCCGCGCCAGCTCGGCTCCGATGCCGTCGGACGCGCCGGTCAGGACGACCGTCTTGTTGGAGAAGCGGTGCATGGGCCGGCAGCATAACAGCATAGCGCCGCCGGCCCGCGGCGAAAGCGCCCGCATGTCGCGAGGCGGCGACCGGCTGCCGGTAGCGCCGGCGTAGTTCTCCGGTAACCGGCGGGTGGTCTCTGTGTAACCGGCGTGCAATCGTGGCCGGATTGGCAGCTTCCCGAGGGCCGCACCCCTGTTCAAATGCGCCGTGAGGTCGCATGCTGCGGCCTGTCGACCGCACCGTTTTATCCCCCGTCCCGGAGGAAACCTCATGACAGCCCCGCTCGCATCCGAGGCGACTGCCGCCGCCCCGTCATCCGCGTCGACCGCGACCCCTGCGTCGCCGTTCGGCGGCTTGCCGGCGGCCTCAGCCATCGGCCGCAGCGACCCGCGCGGTTGCCCGGTGAACACCCACTCGCAGGACGCGATCGACCTGGTCGAGAAGGCGACCTGGCGGATGCTCTCCTACTTCGGCGATCCGCTCGCCGACCTGGATGCGGCCATCGCGGCGGATCCGGCCTGGATGCTGCCGCATCTCATGAAGGCGAACCTCCTGCTCACGCTTGCAGAGCACCGGTTCCGCGTCATGGCTGGCGATGCGCTGCGCGTGGGCATCGAGCAGAACGCCGGTCGTGGCCTGCTGGCCCGCGAGCAGGCCCATCTGGCCGCCACCCAGGCCTGTCTGGAGGATCGCTGGCATGATGCCTGCAGGCTCTGGGACGGCATCCTGGTCGACTATCCACGGGACCTGGCGGCGCTCATCCCCGCGCACCTGTTCGACTTCTACCGCGGCGACAGCCTCAACCTGCGCAAGCGGGTCGCGCGGGTCCTGCCGGCGTGGAGCCAGTCAGCGCCGCTCTACAGCTACGTGCTCGGCCAGTACGCCTTCGGGCTGGAGGAGTGCAATCTCTATCCGCAGGCCCGCGAGTTCGGCGAGCGCGCGCTCGCGCTCGAGCCGAAGGATCCGTGGGCGATCCACGCCGTCACCCATGTGAACGAGATGCAGGGGCGCTACCTGGAAGGCGCCGCATGGCTGCGCGAGCGCGAGGCCGACTGGGCGCCGGACAATGGCTTCGCGTTCCACAACTGGTGGCACCTCGCGCTCTTCTACCTCGAACGCCTCGATACCGCCACGGCGCTGGGGTTGCTCGACGAGCGCATCGCCCCCGGCTCGGAGATCGCGCTGCAGCATGTCGATGTCGCGGCGATGCTTTGGCGGCTGCGCCTGATGGGCGTCGACGTCGGCGATCGCTGGAGCCGCCTGATGAAGGCCTGGCCGGCTGAGGCGCCGGACGCAGGCTTCTACTGCTTCAACGACCTGCACGCGGTGCTGGCCTGCATCGGCGCCGAACGGCTCGACCTGGCGCATCAGGTCCTGGGGGCGGTACGCGCACGTGCCGACGGCAGCTCCACCTGCGCAGCCGTCGCAGGCGACACCGGCGTGCCGCTCATCGCGAGCTTCGTCGCGGCCGCCGAGGGCCGCCATGACGAGGCGGTCGATGGCCTGCTGGCCGTTCGTGACACCGCGTTCCGGTTCGGTGGCAGCCATGCCCAGCGCGACCTGATCGAGCAGACCCTGCTCGCAACCGCGATCCAGGCCGGCCGGCGATCGCTCGCGCGGCATCTGCTCAACGAGCGCCGGATGGCGAAGCCTCACTCGCCGCTCACCGGCTGGTGGATGGAGCGGGTCGGGTGACCCGGCCCCGCCTTCAATAGGAGGGCTGCGCCGACGGCGAGACGGTGGTGTCCCGCATCGATGCCACCCACTCCTGCGACGTGTTGCGGATGTGCATGGCATCGTTACTCAGGTTGATGTAGTCGAAGCCCTTGCGCTTCATGTCCTGGGCGAAGGCGAGGGTGGTGCAGTAGATGCCGGCCATCTTGCCGTGGCGCCGGGCGGCTGCAAGGATCTCGTCGATCGCCCCGCGCAGGGGATCGTTGCGCCAGTCCGGCACCGGTGAGACGCCGAGCGCGAGGCTCAGGTCCGCCGGGCCGATGAACAGTCCGTCCAGCCCTTCGACCGCCGCGATCCGGTCCACCTCCGCCAGGCCGCGCGGGGTTTCGATCATCCCAAGCGTCAGGATCTCGTTGTTCGCCCCGCCGAAGTAATCCATCCCGCCGTAGAGGAAGCCGCGCGCCGGCCCGTAGGAGCGGATGCCCGCCGGCGGATACCGGCATGCCGCGACGAAGCGGCGGGCGTCCTCCACGTCGTCGATCATCGGGCAGATCAGCCCATAGGCGCCCGCGTCCAGCAGCTTGTTGATCTCGAAGAAGTGGTTCTCGCTCACCCTGGCCATCGGCATGGCCGGCGTCGCGGAGATCGCGGCCAGCATGGCCATCGCCTGGTCCAGGAAGATCAGCCCGTGCTGCAGGTCCACGACGACCGTGTCGCAGCCGCTGTGACCGAGCAGCTCGGCACTGTAGGGGTTGCCGATGGCGCACCAGCCGCCCAGGGCGGTCCGCTTCTTTTCGAACAGGTCCTTGAGCGCATTGCGCCGCATGAAGAGCCTCCGCGGAGATTGTCCGGCCCGAATCCGGGTCGGGGCCGCCATTGTGAAGGAATTCCGCCACCGGCCCTCGGCAGCCTGCCCGGATGGTCTTCACCGCCGGCGCGTGCCGGGAATTGCTTGACAGCCGGGTCGGTCTGAATAATAGTACGAACGTTCGTAAACTGAAGCATCAGCCATGATCGCCCCCAAGCCGACCGCCCAGCGCAAGGGCCAGCAGACCCGGGCCGCCATCGTCGCGGCGGCCCTCGAGCATGCCGCGCGCAACGGGCTCGAGGGCATCACGATCGGCGCCCTGGCCGAGCGAATGCAGATGTCCAAGAGCGGCGTCTTCGCGCACTTCGGCTCGCGCGAGGAGCTCCAGATCGCGGTGCTGAAGGCCTACGAGGTGCGCTTCATCGACACGATCCTGAAGCCTGCGCTGAGCGAGCCGCGCGGGCTGCCGCGGCTCGTCGCCATCCTGGAGCGATGGCTCGAGCAGACCGTGGTCGAGGCCACGATGGGCTGCATCTGGGTGTCGGGCGCGAGCGAGTACGACGACCGGCCCGGTGCCGTTCGGGATGAGCTGGTTGCGAAGATCGAGGGCTGGCAGCGCGAGCTCGGCCGCGCGATCGGCCAGGCCATCCAGGTGGGCCACCTGAAGCCCGACACCGACATCGACGACGTCGTCTTCGGCATCTACGGGGTCGTCCTCGTGCTGCATCACGATGCCCGCCTGATGCGCAGCGCCGATGCGCTGCCGCGAGCGCGGCGGGCGCTCGGCCGGTTCCTCCGCCAGTACGCAGTGGCCGACGTGCCGCCGGCGGTCGCTGCCCTCGCCAGGCTGGCGCGGACCGACCGGCGCGTCGCCGCAGGGCCGCGGCCGGCCGTTGTCAACGACGCGCCAGGCGCCCGACCTTCCGAATCCCTTCCACGCGATCACGCCGTTTGACCAAGGAGCTGGCCATGCCGCAGTACAACCCGCCACTGAGAGACTTCCAGTTCGTCCTGCACGAGGTGCTGGATGCGCAGGCGAACCTGGCCGACCTGCCGGCGCATGCCGAGGTGACCCGCGAGCTGATCGACCAGGTGCTGGAAGAGGGCGGTAAGTTCTGCGCCGAGGTGCTCTTTCCGCTCAATCGGTCGGGCGACGAGGAGGGCTGCCACTACGAGGGCGACGGCGTGGTGCGCACGCCGAAGGGCTTCAAGGAAGCCTGGGAGCAGTTCAAGGCGGGCGGTTGGCCGACGCTCACCTGCGATACCGAGCTGGGCGGCCAGGGCCTGCCGTATGCCGTCGGCATGCCGTTCCAGGAGATGATGAACTCGGCGAACCAGGCCTGGACCATGTACCCGGGCCTGACCCACGGCGCCTACGACTGCCTGCGTGCCCACGGTACGCCGGAGCAGAAGGCCACCTACCTGCCGAAGCTGGTCTCGGGCGAATGGACCGGGACCATGTGCCTCACCGAGGCGCACTGCGGCACCGACCTCGGCATGCTCCGCAGCCGCGCCGAGCCGCAGGCGGATGGCAGCTTCCGGATCACCGGAGCGAAGATCTTCATTTCCTCGGGCGAGCATGACCTCGCCGAGAACATCGTGCACCTGGTGCTTGCCCGGCTTCCGGATGCGCCCCAGGGCACCAATGGCATCTCGCTCTTCCTCGTGCCGAAGTTCGTCCCGGATGCCGACGGCAAGCCGGGCGCGCGCAACGGCATCCGCTGCTCGCGGCTCGAGGAGAAGATGGGCATCCACGGGAACGCCACCTGCGCGATGGACCTGGACGGCGCGACCGGTTGGCTGGTCGGCGAGGCCAACCGCGGCCTGCAGGCGATGTTCGTGATGATGAATGCGGCGCGCATCGGGGTGGGGCTGCAGACGCTCGGCCTGATGGAGGTCGCCTGCCAGAACTCGGTCGCGTACGCGCGGGAGCGGCTGCAGTCGCGCAGCCTGACCGGGCCGAAGGCGCCGGACAAGCCGGCGGACCCGATCATCGTCCATCCGGACGTGCGCCGCATGCTGCTCACTCAGAAGGCCTACACCGAAGGTTGCCGCGCATTCGCGGTGTGGATGGCGATCGAGGCGGACCGCGCGGAGGGGCATCCCGACGAGGACGTGCGCAAGGAGGCCGGCGACCTGCTGGCGCTGCTCACGCCGGTGGTGAAGGCCTTCATCACCGACAGCGGCTTCCAGACCACCAACCTCGCCATGCAGGTCTTCGGCGGCCACGGCTACATCCGCGAATGGGGCGTGGAGCAGTACGTGCGGGACGCGCGCATCAACATGATCTACGAGGGCACCAACACGATCCAGTCGCTCGACCTGCTCGGCCGCAAGGTCCTGCAGGACAGCGGCGCCAGGCTGCGCCGCTTCGGCGAGCGCGTGAAGGCGCTGATCGAGGCCGAGGGCCATCGCGAAGAGATGGCCGAGTTCATCAATCCGCTCGCGGATCTCGCCGGCAAGGTCGAGAAGCTCACGATGGAGATCGGCATGAAGGCGATGCGCAACCCGGACGAAGCCGGGGCTGCGGCGGTCGACTACCTGCGCGTGATCGGGCACCTGGTCCTGTCGTACTTCTGGGCCCGCATGGCGCAGGTCGCGCTGGCACGCCAGGATTCGGGCGATCCCTTCTACCAGTCCAAGCTCGCCACCGCCCGGTTCTACTTCGCGAAGCTGCAGCCCGAGACGGCCGCGCTCATCCGCAGCGCGCGCGCCGGCTCGGCGACGTTGATGGACATGCCGGCGGAGCTGTTCTGACCATGCCGACGGGCGACATGGGTCCGATGGTGGAGCTGGCGCCGACGGTCGAACGGCTGCAGCGCAACCGGAATGCGCGCACCGCCGCGCTGGCGGTCGCCATGCTGGCAGGCGCGCTGGTGCTCGGAGGCGGCGCCGGCGCGCAGGTCGGCAGCCCGGTCGGAGTCTGGCAGACGGTGGACGACGAGAGCGGCAAGCCGAAGGCGCTCGTGCGGATCACCGAGGAGGACGGCAGGCTGAGTGGCCGCATCGAGAAGCTGTTAACGGAACGCCGGGCCGCCCCAAGTTCCGTTGGCCCCCTCGGGGGGCGGGCCGGGCAAAGCCCGGCCCTGGGGGCGGCTCCTCCCAGCCGGCCCGATCCGGTGTGCGAGCATTGCACGGACGAGCGCAAGGACCAGCCGATCGTCGGCATGACCATCCTGAAGGGGTTGAAGGCCTCCGATGTTGGCTGGGAGGGCGGCGAGATCCTTGACCCGAACAACGGCAAGACCTACCGGGCCAAGGCCCGGCTGTCGGACGACGGCAGCAGACTGGAGGTGCGCGGATTCATCGGGGTGGCGCTGTTCGGCCGCACCCAGACCTGGATCCGCCAGGAGTGACCGGCAACGCTCCGGGCGCCGCGTGCTGCGGCGGCCGGCGGCAACGAACCAGCAACGGAGATCGCAAGTGAGCAATTTCAACGTCAGGAAGGTCGCCGTCCTCGGCGCCGGCGTCATGGGCGCCCAGATCGCCGCCCACCTGGTCAATGCCGGCGTCCCCGCCGTCCTGTTCGACCTCCCGGCCTCGGCCGGGCCGAAGAGCGGCATCGCGCAGAAGGCGATCGAGCAGCTGAAGAAGCAGAACCCCGCGCCCCTCGGCCATCCCGACCTCGCCGGGAGGATCATGCCGGCCAACTACGACGAGCACCTGTCGCTGCTGGCGGAATGCGACCTGGTCATCGAGGCCATTGCCGAGCGGATGGACTGGAAGCACGATCTCTATCGCAAGGTCGCGCCTCACCTCGCCAAGGACGCCATCTTCGCGTCCAACACCTCCGGCCTGTCGATCACCCGGCTGTCCGAGGGGTTCGACGCGGCGCTGCAGGCCCGCTTCTGCGGCGTGCACTTCTTCAATCCGCCGCGCTACATGCATCTGGTGGAGCTGATCCCGACCGCGAAGACGGATCCGGCGGTGCTGGACCGGCTGGAGGCCTTCCTGACCAGCACGCTCGGCAAGGGCGTGGTCCGGGCGAAGGACACGCCCAACTTCATCGGCAACCGCATCGGCATCTTCAGCATCCTCGCCACCTTCCGTGAGGTGGAGAACTACGGGCTCACGTACGACGTGGTGGACGACCTGACCGGCGACAAGCTCGGCCGCGCCAAGTCCGGCACCTTCCGCACCGCCGACGTCGTCGGCCTGGACACCATGGCGCACGTGATCCGCACGATGCAGGAGAACATCCACGACGCCTTCGAGCCGGTCTACGCGACGCCGCCGGTGCTGCAGGCGCTGGTCGGCAAGGGCGCGCTCGGGGCAAAGACCGGCGCGGGCTTCTATCGCAAGGTCGGCAAGGACATCCAGCGGCTGGACCCGGCAAAGGGCGACTATGTCCCCTCGGGCGCCAAGGCGGACGAAACCGTCGTGCGCATCCTCAAGAAGAAGTCCTGGGCGGAACGGCTTCCGCTGCTGCGCGAATCGAAGAATCCACAGGCCCGGTTCGTGTGGGCGATCCTGCGCAACACCTTCCACTACGCCGCGCTCACGCTCGAGGAGATCGCGGACACCGCCCGCGACGTGGACTTCGCCATGCGCTGGGGCTTCGGCCAGAAGCAGGGGCCGTTCGAGATCTGGCAGCAGGCCGGCTGGAAGCAGGTCGCTGCCTGGATCGCGGAGGACATCGAGGCCGGCCATGCGCTGTCGAAGGCGCCGCTGCCTGCCTGGGTGACCGACGGCCCGGTGGCCGAGCGCGGCGGCGTCCATCAGCCCGAGGGCTCCTGGTCGCCGGCACGCAGGGCGTTCGTGCCGCGCTCGGACCTGCCGGTCTACCGGCGCCAGGTCTTCCGCGCGACGCTCTCGGGCGAGTCGGCGCAGGCGAGCGCGCCCGCCACCGCCGGGGTGACCGCCTTCGAGGACGAGTCGATCCGCCTCTGGAGCCTCGAGGCCGAGGGCCTGGACGGCGTGCTGATCGCTTCGCCGAAGACCAAGATGAACGTGCTCGGGCCCGGGGTGATCGCCGGGCTGGCGAAGGCGATCGAGCTGGCGGAGGAGCGGTTCCAGGGCCTGGTGATCTGGTCGCCGCAATCGCTCGACGGCGGACCGTTCTCGGCGGGGGCGGACCTGCAGGCGATGCTGCCGGTCTTCATGTCGGGCGGCGCCAAGGCGATCGGGCCCGAGGAGAAGAAGCTGCAGGACGCGATGCTCGCCCTGCGCTATGCGCAGGTGCCGACGATCGCCGCGGTTTCCGGGCTCGCGCTCGGTGGCGGCTGCGAGCTCGCGCTCTACTGCGCGCGCCGCGTGGCCGCGCTGGAGAGCTATGTCGGCCTGGTCGAGGTCGGCGTCGGCCTGATCCCCGGCGGCGGCGGGCTCGCCTATGGCGCGCGGCGCGCGGCCGAGGCGCAGGCCGCCGCACCGGAGGCCTACCTGCTCCATTTCCTCGCACGCTACGTCATGAACGCGGGGACGGCGGCGGTGTCGAAGTCGGCGATCGAGGCGCGGCACATGGGTTACCTGCAGGAGTGCGACCGCATCGTCTTCAACCCTCACGAGTTGCTCTATGCGGCGATCCGCGAGGCGAAGGCGATGGCCGACGCGGGCTACCGCCCGCCGCCGCGCTCCCGCTTCCCGGTCGCCGGCCGCTCCGGAAGCGCCACGATCACCGCCCAGATGGTGAACATGCGTGATGGCGGCTTCATCTCGGCGCACGATTTCCACCTCGGCAGGACCATCGCGCAGGTGATGTGCGGCGGCGACGTCGACGCCGGCACCCTGGTCGACGAGGAATGGATGCTGCGGCTGGAGCGGGAGGCGTTCGTCGCGCTGCTGGACCATCCCAAGACGCAGGAGCGGATCATGGGCATGATGCAGACCGGCAAGCCGGTCAGGAATTGAACCGCTTCCCGCCCTGACGCCACCATTTGCCAGGAGAGAGTCGATGAGCCGACAAGTCCAGGATGCATATATCGTCGCCGCGGCGCGCACGCCGATCGGCAAGGCGCCGCGAGGCGTGTTCCGCAACACCCGGCCGGACGACCTGCTCGTCACCGCCATCCGGGGAGCGCTCGCGCAGGCGCCGTCGCTCGATCCGCAGCTGATCGAGGATGCGATCATCGGCTGCGCCATCCCTGAGGCCGAGCAGGGCCTCAACGTCGCGCGGCTCTCGGTGCTGCTCGCCGGGTTGCCGAAGACGGTGGCAGGAGCCACGGTCAACCGGTTCTGCGCCTCCGGCATCACCGCGCTCGCCATGGCGGCCGACCGGATCCGGGTCGGCGAGGCCGACGTGATGATCGCCGGCGGCACCGAGTCGATGAGCATGGTGCCGATGATGGGCAACCGGCCGTCGATGAACCAGCGCATCTTCGAGCAGGACGAGAACGTCGGCATCGCCTACGGCATGGGCCTGACCGCGGAGAAAGTGGCCAGCCAGTGGAAGGTCTCCCGCGAGGACCAGGACGCCTTCGCGCTGTCGTCGCACCGGAAGTCGGTCGCCGCCGAGGAGAAGGGCGAGTTCGCTGACGAGACGGTGCCGGTCGAGGTGGTGGATCGCATCGCCGACCTGCAGAGCGGCACGGTCGACGTCCGGACCCGCACGGTCACCGCCGACGAAGGCCCGCGCGCGGACACCAGCATGGAGGCGCTCGCGAAGCTGCGTCCGGCGTTTGCCGCGAAGGGCAGCGTCACTGCCGGCAACAGCTCGCAGACCTCGGACGGCGCCGGCGCGCTGATCGTCGTGTCGGAGCGGATCCTCAAGCAGTTCGACCTGAAGCCGCTCGCCCGCTTCGTCTCGTTCTCGGTGCGCGGCGTGCCGCCGGAGATCATGGGCATCGGTCCGAAGGAGGCGATCCCGGCGGCCCTGAAGGCCGCGGGGCTCGGGCAGGACGACCTCGGCTGGATCGAGCTCAACGAGGCCTTCGCCGCGCAGTCCCTCGCGGTGATCCGGGATCTCGGGCTCGATCCGGAGCGCGTCAATCCGCTCGGCGGCGCGATCGCCCGCGGCCATCCGCTCGGCGCGACCGGCGCCATCCGCGCGGCGACCGTGGTGCACGCCCTGCGCCGGCACCAGCTCAAGTACGGCATGGTCACGATGTGCGTCGGCACCGGCATGGGCGCGGCCGGCATCCTGGAGCGCATGTGAGTACCGCCAACGTCACGCGGCAGCGCGACGGCGCCGTCCTTCGCATCGGCTTCGATCGGCCGGAGCGCCGCAACGCGATCACGGTGGCGATGTACGTCGCCCTCGCCGACGCGCTGGCCGATGCGGCGGCCGATCCCGACATCAAGGTGGTGCTGCTGCACGGGCGTCCGGAGGTGTTCAGCGCCGGCAACGACCTCGCCGACTTCCTGGACAATCCGCCCTCCGGCGAGGACACGCCGACCTACCGCTTCCTGACCACGCTGAGCAGCTTCCCAAAGCCGCTGCTCGCCGCGGTGACCGGACCGGCGATCGGCATCGGCACCACGATGCTGATGCACTGCGAGCTGGTCTGCGCCGCGGAGGACGCGACCTTCAGCCTGCCGTTCGTGAAGCTCGGCATCTGTCCCGAGGCGGGCAGCACCGTGCTGCTGCCGGCGCTCGCGGGTTACGCCCGGGCGGCGGAGCTGCTCCTCTTCGGCGAACCGTTCGACGCCCGCAAGGCGGAGGCGGTGGGGCTGGTCAACCATGTCCTGCCGGCAGGCGAGGTGCTCGAATTTGCCGTCGGCCGCGCTCAGGCGCTCGCGCAGCTGCCGCTTTCATCGCTGCTCGAGACCAAGCGCCTGATGCGCGCGCCGCTGGCCGCGCAGGCGGCCCGCGCGATCGCGGACGAGAGCGCCACCTTCATGCGCATGCTCAAGGAGCCGGCCGCTCGCCAGGCCATGGCCGCGTTCCTGCAGAAGCGGGCACCGCAGGCGCCGTCCCGAGGATCGTGAAGACATCGTGAAGATGGTGCACCGACCGCAACGAAACTTTACCCGGCGCTAACCCAGTCGGGTCAGCCTTCGCGCTCCGCGGGCGTTATCCTGTAGATGGCGCATCGGGCGCGAGGAGCGGGATAAATGAGAGTCGGTCGTCTGCTGAAAACCTGCCTGGCGCTCGGCGCGGTGGTGGTGGCGAGCGGCTGCGCCGTCTACTCCACGCCCTCCGGCGAGATCGTCACCCCGGCGCCGGTGGTGGTGGCTCCGCCGCCCGCCGTGGTGGTGAACCCCTTCGGCTTCTACGGGCACTACCACTACCGGGTGCCGCCGCCCCGCCACTACCATGCGCCGCGGCATGCGCCCCGCTACTACGGGCGCCCCTCCGGCCCGCGCTACTACGGCCGTCCCTACCACCGGTTCTAGGATAAGCGCCGGGCGCGACAAGCCCCGGCTCAGGCAGGCGCTGTCGCCGGCTTTTCCTGCTTGCCGCCGATGAGCCCGTCGGCGGCAAGGCGGCTCCAGAAGGTCTTCATCAGCTCCTGCTTGGCCGCCGCGCGTCGTTGCGCCGGGCATGCAAAGCGGATCAGCAGGTGGGTTTCCTTGGCATCCACCGGCTCGAAGATCGCCTTCGGCTCGGCATTTGGCAGGGCGACCAGCTCCACCGCACCGAGGCGCTCCATGTGCCTCAGCGCATCGGCCTGCCAGTCGCTGCAGACCGTCCTCGCCGACTCCAGGGCAAGCGACTCCACCCGTCGCAGGTCGAAATCGAACGGTACGGTGAGGCGCAGGGTGTCCACCACGAAGTGGCCGGTGGTCGAGAGATTGCGCACCGGCGTGGTGAAGAAGCTCGCGTTCGGAACCGAGAGGCGCCGCCCGGTGAACTGATGCATGCTGCCGGTCTCCATCAGCGTGGTCGCGAAGAGATCGACGTCCAGCACCTGCCCGCCCGCGCCGCCGACCTCGATGAAGTCGCCGACGTTGAACGAGCGGCTGAAGGTGATGAAGACATAGCCCAGCCCGCAGAGCAGCATCTCCTTGCTGACGATCAGGATCGCGCCGGCCACCGCGGCGAGCGACAGGGCCAGGCCCGAGAGCTTGGAGGCCCAGATGGTGCAGATCGCCAGGACGCAGGCGACGCCGATGACGTTCCGCACCCACAGGTAGCGGCGGCGGGCTCGGTCGCGCGAGTTCGGCCGGTCGTCCAGGTGGCCGCCCAGGTAGCGCTGCGCCGCCTTGAGACCGGCGGCGCCGGCCGCCAGCACGAGCGCGGTCACCAGCAGGCGGCCGGCTTCGCCGGAGAAGGTCGACTGCAGCTGCCCCAGCCAGGGCTCGAACTGGAAGAACATTCCCTATCCTCGCCGGGATCGGCACCGGCCGGGACCACGGCGTCGCTGCCAGCGGCTGCCGCCCGATGGACGGCACCGACGGTGTCGCGCCCCGGCAGCAGCCGGAAGGTTCAGCGGCCGAGGAGCCAGCCCGGGACGGCCGTGGCGAGTCCGGGGAATGCGGCCACCGCGAACAACAGCAGGACGCCGAAGGCGACGTAGGGCAGGACGGACCGGAAGATCTCGCTGGTCCGGATCCCCGCGGGCGCGACGCTGCGCATGGTGAAGAGCAGCATCCCGAAGGGCGGGGTGAGCAGGCCGAGCTGCATGCAGATCAGGTACATCACGCCGAACCACAGCGGGTCCCAGCCGAAGTGCGCGACCAGCGGCATGTAGAACGGCAGGGTCATCAGCATCATGCTGATCTGGTCGACGAAGCAGCCGAGGAACAGCAGGATCAGCATCATCAGCGCGAGCACTTGCCAGGAGGCGAGATCCGAACCCTGGACCAGCGAGACCAGCCCGTCGATCGCGCCGGAGAATGCGAGGATCTGCGAGAAGGTGGTGGCGCCGACGATGATGAAGAGGATGGTGAAGGAGATCGCCGCGGTGCCGGCCAGCGCCTTGGCGAGGTTCTTCAGCGTGAGGCTGCGATAGGCCGCGCACACCGCGATGGTCGCCACCGCGCCCAGCGCCGCGGACTCGGTGGGCGTCGCCCAACCGGCGGACATGCCGACCACCACGAGCACGAAGATCAGGACGAGCGGGGTGACGTGGACCACCATCGGCTTCCAGCGGGCCCAGCCGCTGTAGCGCTCCACCTGGAACGACGGTGCCAGCGACGGGTTCAGCCAGGCCCGCAGCATGATGTAGCCGACGAAGACGGCGGCGAGCAGCACGCCCGGAACCACGCCGGCCAGCAGCAGGCCCGAGATCGAGATGCCGGCAAGGCTGCCGAGCAGCACCGTGAGCGCCGACGGCGGTATCAGCATGTCGACCGCGCCGATCGCCATGATCGGGCCCATCGCGATGCCCGGCTGGTAGCCGCGACGCAGCATCTGCGGCAGCAGCAGGCTGCCGAGCAGCGCGGTGGTGCCGATGGTGGAGCCCGAGATCGCGGAGAAGACCGTGCCCGCGACCACGGCGATCACCGACAGCCGCGCCGGCACGCTGTGGATCGCCCGGTCGAACGCGTCGATCGCCTTCATCGCAAGGCCGGTGTGGAACAGCACCTCGCCCATGAGCAGGAAGAACGGGATCGGCGTGAGCGAGAAGTTGGTGACCGAGGCGACGGCGTTCCTCACCACCTGCATCAGCCCGGGCTCGCCGCCGAGGTAGAGCAGCGCACCCACGAGGTTGATCGCGAGGAACGCGAAGCCGGCCGGCACGCCGACCAGCAGCAGGACGGTCAGCAGCCCGAAGAGCAGGACCAGGGTCTGCCACCAGATCATCGTTGCCCGCCGTCCGGGGGTGCCTGGGCAGGCGCCGGCGAATCCGGTCCGGGCGCGTGGACCGCGGTGAGCTCGGGCGAGTCCACCGTGCCGAGCGGCACGCCCGGCCCGAAGAGCAGCCGGCGGATGCATTCGATGGCAAGCAGGCCGAAGCCGAAGGGCACCGGCAGGTACACCCACCACTCCGGGAAGATGATGGTCTTCATGACGATCGAGGCGGCCGCGCGGCTGTCGGCGATGACCGCGAACGCATACCAGGTGATGGCGACGCTCACCACCGCGCCGATCAGCGAGGCGATCCGGTCGATCGCGGCGAGCGAGCGCGGCGACAGCACCATGTTGAGCACGTCCAGCCGGATGTGCATGTTCTGGTACATCAGCCAGGGCGCGGCGAGGCAGGTGGCGAGCGGCAGCATGTACTCGGTGACGTCCATCACCCACACCACGCTGCCCCAGCCGAGGTTGCGGGCCAGGACGTCATAGCCCACCAGGAACGTCATCGCGCCGACCAGCGCGCCCGCCGCCATGCCGCAGGCATCGAGCAGCAGGCGGTACAGCCGGTGGGGCAGCGAGCGCGTCATGCCGCGTCCGGGCGGATCGGCCTGCGACCTACTTGCCGGTCATGAAGCCGCGCAGCTTCTCGCCGTGGGCGGGGCTCGCCTTGGCCACCGCGGCCCAGCCGGCCTCCTGCGAGATCTCGAGGAAGCGCTTGGCATCGGCCTCGCCGAGCTTGATCGTCTCGATGCCGGCCTGGGCCTGCTTCTTCAGCTCGGCTTCGGCGTCCTTGACCGCGTCGGCCGCGGACTTCTCCTCGATCCACAGCGCCATCTTCTGGAGGAACGCCCGCTGCTCGGCCGTGAGGCTCGCCCACTTCTTCGCGTTGAACTGGATGCCGAGCTCGAGCGAGTAGAAGCTGGGATCGACGCGGTACTTGGTCCGCTCCTGCCAGCCGAAATCGAAGATGCCGATCGTGGGCCAGCCGTAGCCGTCGACCACGCCGCGCTCGAGCGCGGTGTAGACCTCGCCGCCGGCGGTCTGCATCACGGTGGCGCCGAGCTTCGCGAAGAAGTCGCGATAGAGCGGCGAGATGCGGATCTTGAGGCCGGACAGGTCCGCCTTGTCGATCTTCTTGTTGAGGTAGACGTGGTAGCCGATGTCGCCGCCGGTCTTGGCGAGGTAGTAGAGTCCCTTCTCCTGCATGATCTTGTTGAGGTACTCCAGCCCGCCGTTCTTGCGGATCTCGGCGAAAGGCAAGGTGGCATAGTTGAGCGCGAGGCCTTCCGGCACGATGCTCGCGGTGTAGGCAACCGTGGTGTTGGCGAGATCCACCACGCCGTTGCGCAGCGCGGAGGCCTGCTCCATGGTCGGGATGGCCTTGGGCCCGCCGATGTAGTTGATCTTCACCAGCCCCTTGCCCTCCTCGTTGACCCGCTTGACGAACGCCTCGAACTGGCTCGCGAAGTAGGTGCCCTCCTGGAAGGCGTTGATCGCCCTCAGCGTGACTTCCTGGGCCTGGGCGGAAACCATGACGAGGCTGGCGGCAACGCCGGCCAGCAGCGACGGGAGGATGCGTTGGGGTTTCATCGTGCTTCCTGGGTGGTTGGCGGCCGCGAGGGCGGCGCGGACAGACATGCGGGCGGGGGGTGGGCGCGAACGATGCCCCCTCGGGCCCGCGCGAGATGATATTTTAGGTCTAAAGTATACCGCTCGATGACCCCCCGCCCGATGACCCCCTGCTGCAGGGTCGGCCGCCCGGGCGGATCGCCGCTGCCGCGTGCTGCATAATGCGCCGCTTCACCGCAGGGCGCTGCATGGACACGGACGATGGCATCGCGGGGGCGGCAGCAGCTGGCGCCGGGCAGGCCGACGGACTCGTCGCGTCCTGGCTGCCGCCGATCGTCGCCGGCATGGTGGCCGTGCTCGTGGGATACACCAGCTCCGCCGTCCTCGTGTTCCAGGCGGCGGCCGCCGCCGGCGCCACTCCGGCGCAGGCCGGATCCTGGCTGCTGGCACTGGGCGTCGCGATGGGTGTGACCTGCATCGGGCTGTCGTGGCGCTACCGCATGCCCATCGTGACGGCATGGTCGACGCCGGGCGCGGCGCTCCTTGCGACCAGCCTGGTCGGGGTGCCGATGTCGGACGCGATCGGCGCCTTCGTCTTCAGCGGCGTGCTGATCCTGGTCGCCGGCGCGAGCGGCTGGTTCGAACGGGTGATCGACCGCATCCCGGTGCCGCTCGCCTCGGCGTTGCTGGCCGGGGTTCTCGCCCGCTTCGGCATCGACGCCTTCGCGGCCGCCGCGACCGAGCCGGCGCTGGTGCTCGCCATGTTCGCGGCATACGTCGCGGGCCGCCGCTGGCTGCCGCGCTACGCGGTGATCCTGGTGGTGGCGATCGGGCTCGCGATGGCGTTCGTCCTCGGGCGGATCGCATCGGCGGACCTCGCGGTGGCCGCCGCCGCGCCGAATTTCGTCGCGCCCACCTTCTCGCTGCCGGTGCTGATCGGGGTCGGCCTGCCGCTCTTCGTCGTCACCATGGCCTCGCAGAACGTGCCGGGCGTCGCGGTGCTGAAGGCGTCGGGCTACCGGCCGCCGATCTCGCCGATCATCGGCTGGACCGGCGCGACCACGATCCTGCTCGCGCCCTTCGGCGCCTTCGCGGTGAATCTCGCCGCGATCACCGCAGCCATCTGCTGCGGCCCGCAGGCACACGAGGATCCCGGGCGACGCTACCGGGCATCCATCGCGGCCGGCGTCTGCTACCTGCTGCTCGGGCTGCTCGGCACCACCGTCGCGCTGCTGTTCGCCGCGCTGCCGCCGGAGCTGATCGTCGCGATCGCCGGCCTCGCGCTGCTCGGTACCATCGGCAACGGGCTCGCCGCAGCGACGCGGGACGAACGCTGGCGCGAGCCGGCGCTGGTCACGTTCCTGGTGACCCTGTCGGGCATCACGCTGTTCTCGATCGGCGCCGCCTTCTGGGGGCTGGTGGCCGGCGCGATCACTGCGCGGGTGCTCACCTGGAGGAATTGACTTGGCGCCAGCACGAACCGACCAGACGACGACCTTCGAGGGGCAGCCTGCGGTCGTCCTTGCCAACCCGGCCGGCGACCGCGCCGTGGTGCTGCTGCATGGCGCGCACGTTGTGAGCTGGACGCCGGCAGGCGGTCGCGAGTGGCTCTATCTTTCGCCCGCGTCGCGCTTCGGCGAGGGCGCCTCGATCCGCGGCGGGGTGCCGGTCATCTTTCCGCAGTTCAACCAGCGCGGGCCTGACTTCGCCGTGCCGCGCCACGGCTTCGCGCGCAACCGTCCCTGGCGCCTGGAGTCGCACGGCGGCGACGCGGCAACGCTGCTGCTCGAGGACGACGAAGCCACGCGACGGCTGTGGCCGCATGCCTTCGCGCTGCGGCTTGCGGTGCGGCTCGCGCCCGCGCGGCTCGAGCTGGTTCTCGATGCGGCGAATACCGGAAGCACCGGGTTCGCCTTCACGGCGGCGCTGCATACCTACTTCGCGATCGGCGACATCGCGTCGACGCGGCTGCACGGTCTGCAGGGCGTGCGCTGCCTCGACACCGTGAGCGGCGAAGCCGGCCGCGGATCCGGCGCGGCGCTTCGCTTCGCCGGCGAGACCGACATGATCTGGTACGACCTGCCGCGTCCGCTCTCGCTCGAGACGCCGCAAGGGACGCTCGAGGTCGCGATGAGCGGCTTTCCCGATGCGGTGGTCTGGAATCCCTGGGCCGAGCGGGCCGCAGCGCTTCCGGACCTGCCGGACGACGACTACCGGCGCATGTTGTGCGTGGAGGCCGCGGCGATCGATCGGCCGGTGCGCCTCGATCCGGGCGAAGTCTGGTCGGGGCGCCAGGTGCTCACGGCACGCTGAGGAATGCCGCCATGGCCTTGCGCTATCGGCGCGCGCTGCTGCTCACCGAAGTGGGCGAGGCAACCGCATCCGGGCTGCGGGCGTTGCGCCGGATCGCGCCAGGCCTGGAATCCCTCGTCGTCGTCGCCCGCATGCCCGCGGGCAGCCTTCCGTTCCTGTCGGCCGGCGCGCCCGCGGACCTGAACCAGGTCGCCAACGACGCCCTGACGCGACTGCACGCGGAGGCTGCCGGGGTTGCGACCGACGTCATGGTGGCGCCCGCACCCAGCCTCGACCTGGACGCGCTGGACGCGTTGGTCGCAGACCGGGAGATCGAGCTGGTGGCGACCGCCACGATGCCGCTCTGGAACCTTCCGGTGCTGATCGAGCTGCGCCGCAGGCGCGGCGTGGCGATGCTGTGGATCCCGCCGAATGACGAGGCCGCGCCGCCCGGGCCGGTGAGCGAGCTGGCCTGCGTCTGCAGGGGCCGGCGCGCCAGCACTGCCGTCGCCGCCTTCCTGCGGGATCGCGGCGATTCGAGCCACCATGTCACCGTCCTGTCGCTCTCCACCCGGCTCGTCCCCGACCTGGCCGCCGTGCTGGAGATCGCCGGCATCCGCGCCACGGTCGAGGTGCTGGCGCCCAGCGGCCAGTCGGCATGGTCGTGGCTTCAGGCGCACTTCAGGTCGCGGCAGATCGACCTCGCCGTGGTCACGCACTTCCCGGCGTTCGTGCTGGGTGGTTCGCCGCGGCTGCCGGTGCTGCTGTTGCCGCCCGCTCCGTTGCCGCGACTGGTGTCTGCGCCCGAGCGCGGCGTCGATGCCGCCGACGTGGTGCACGACGGCGGGCCGCTGCGCGGGCGCTTCGAGCACGCCGTCGGCATCGGGCGACGCACGCCGATCCCGGATCAGGAGATCGCGCTGGTCGCCCACGGCCGTATCGTGGCCCGTGTCACCACCCGCGACGGCGACGCGGAGCTGCCGGTGGACGACGATGCCAGCGCCTACGGGTTCTTTCGCACGGCCGCGCGCAACGATGCCTGGCCGGTCGCGGCGGTGGAGCAGCGCATCCAGGTGGTGCGACCCGGCGAGCGGGCCCTGCTGCTCTTCGACGCCGGCCTTCCCGACGAGGCGATCGAG
>JAEWEW010000276.1 GCA_023389175.1 Pseudomonadota bacterium
GTTTGGAAGCGGGTCCAGTACAGCGAGCGGGTGAAGGGCGCGTTCTACAGTGCGGGTTATGCCGGCACCGGCGCATCCGCCAGTGGCTCGATCCGCAACGAGGCGAGCGGCGGCGTATCGGTCAAGCCGATCGCGAACCGTCTCTTCCGCTTCTGGCCGGAAAGCGGGCTCACTGCCTCGCTGGTCGATCCGAACACGGTGGAAGCCGTCTTCACCACCGTGCAGGCGCGACTCATCCGCGACGACGGCTCGGTGGTGGACGATCCGTCGGCGAAGCTGCTGGTCAATACGGCGGCCGAGTGGCGCAACCAGGCGGACTTCGCATCTCTCTACGCGACCGACGTGCCGGCCGCTGCCAGCTTCGCCGGCAACGACCAGATCGGCAACGGCAAGCTGCGGCTGGTCACGGCCCAGTGGCAGGCAATGAACTTCCACTCGGGTAGCGCCGCCCAGGCGGACGCGCTCGGCAGCGGAAGCAAGCCGGCGCTGGCCAACAGCACGCCGCTGGAGGTGCCGGCCGCCAAACGGATCATCGTGATCGGCGACTCCATCAGCGAGGGCGGGTTCAACTTCGACAGCTACCGCCGCGAGCTGTGGAACGGGCTGGTGTCCCGCGACGACAAGCCGCTGGTCGACTTCGTCGGCACGCGCCGCGGCGTGACCGCCCAGGGCGGCACCTGCCAGCCGACGGCGCCGTCGACCAACGTGACCCCGCCGCACCCGGAGTTCGACCTGGATCATCAGGCCTACTGGGGATGGTGTGTCGACACGGTCAACGCCGACCTGCCGGCCCGGCTGGACACGCTCGTCAACGATGGCCGCCGGCCGGACATCGCGCTGGTGCACCTGGGCACCAACGACATCAACCAGCAGGCCCAGACCGGCGCCAGCATCCGTGGCGAGCTGGATGCACTGATCGGCATCCTCAGGACCAAGAATCCCGCCATCCGCATCATGCTCGCGCGGATCATTCCGTTTGCCGGTGGCGAAGCGCAGGTCACGGCGCTCAACGCGGAGATCGCGTCGCTCGCGGCTCAGCGCAATACGTCGGGCTCGCCGGTCACTACCGTCGACCAGAACACCGGCTTCCTCGCCGGCGATCGCTACGATGGCTTCCATCCCAACGCGGGCGGCGAGGCCAAGATGGCAGACCGTTGGCTGGAGGCGCTCGCGGCACCGCTGCCCTAGCCGGCTTCGGGGAGGAGTGGAGGGGCCTCGCCCCTCCGGGCGGGCAGGGCCGGGTTCCCGGGCCGGGGACCGGCCGTATGGCATAATCTCAGGGTTTGCCCGCCTCCCTCATCATGCCCAATGTCTTCGCTTCCGCACTGCCTCCCGCGGCGCTCGTCCTTGCCGACGGCACGGTCTTTCACGGGCAGTCGATAGGCGCGCCGGGCATCGCCGTCGGCGAGGTCGTGTTCAACACGGCCATGACCGGCTACCAGGAGATCCTCACCGACCCCAGCTACTGCCGGCAGATCGTCACGCTGACGTATCCGCAGATCGGCAACTACGGCGTCAACGCCGAGGACATGGAGTCGGATCGCGTCCAGGCCGAGGCGCTGGTGGTCAAGGCGCTGCCGGCAATGGTGTCGAGCTGGCGCAGCGAAGGGTCGCTGCCGGATTTCCTGCGGCGCTGGGACAAGCCGGGAATCGCCGGCATCGACACCCGCAAGCTCACCCGGATCCTGCGCGAGCGCGGCGCCCAGAACGGCTGCGTGGCGGCGGCCGCGGAGGGCCGGCCGCTCGACATCGAGGCGGCGCTCGCTGCCGCGCGCGGCTTCCCCGGCCTCGCCGGCATGGACCTCGCCAAGGTCGTCTCCACCCGCGAACCGTACCAGTGGACCGAAGGTTCCTGGGAGCTCGGCAAGGGGCACCGCACCGCCGACGAGATCGCGAGCCTGCTGAAACAGGCCGATGCGAAGTCGCCCGGCAGCAGGGGCGGGTTCCATGTCGTTGCCTTCGACTATGGCGTCAAGTGGAACATCCTTCGGCTGCTGGCGGACCGCGGCTGCCGGCTGACGGTGCTGCCTGCGACCGCCTCGGCCAGCGAGGCGCTCGCGCACGAGCCCGACGGCATCTTCCTTGCCAACGGGCCGGGTGATCCTCAGCCCTGCGAATACGCGATCAAGGCAACGCGAGAGCTGGTGGAGCGCGGCATCCCCACCTTCGGCATCTGCCTCGGGCACCAGATCCTCGGCCTCGCCGCCGATGCGGTCACCACCAAGATGAAGTTCGGCCATCACGGCGCCAACCATCCGGTGAAGGATCTGGACACCGGGCAGGTGATGATCACCAGCCAGAACCACGGCTTCGCGGTCGACCCGGACAGCCTGCCTTCCAACCTGCGCGTGACCCATGTTTCGCTGTTCGACGGCTCCATCCAGGGCCTCGCCCGGACGGACCGGCCGGCGTTCTGCTTCCAGGGCCATCCCGAGGCGAGCCCGGGGCCGCATGACATCCAGTGCCTTTTCGACCGGTTCATGGACCTGATGGCCGATCCTCGCGGACGCCACTGACATGCCGAAACGTACCGACATCAGGACGATCCTCATCATCGGCGCCGGCCCGATCATCATCGGGCAGGCCTGCGAGTTCGACTACTCCGGCGCGCAGGCCTGCAAGGCGCTGCGCGAGGAAGGCTTTCGCGTGGTGCTGGTCAACAGCAATCCGGCGACCATCATGACGGACCCGGGAACCGCGGACGTCACCTACATCGAGCCCATCACCTGGCAGGTGGTGGAGAAGATCATCGAGAAGGAGCGGCCCGACGCCATCCTGCCAACCATGGGCGGCCAGACCGCCCTCAACTGCGCGCTGGACCTGCATCGCCACGGCGTGCTGGAGAAGCACGGGGTCGAGCTGATCGGCGCGTCGCCGGCGGCGATCGAGAAGGCGGAGGATCGGCAGAAGTTCAAGGAGGCGATGGACGGCATCGGGCTCGGCTCGGCGCGCTCGGGGATCGCCCATTCGCTGGAGGAGGCCTGGTCGGTCCAGCGCAACCTCGGCTTCCCGGCGATCATCCGGCCGAGCTTCACCCTCGGCGGCACCGGCGGCGGCATCGCCTACAACGCCGAGGAGTTCGAGGACATCTGCAAGCGCGGCCTCGAGGCCTCGCCGGTCAACGAGCTCCTGATCGAGGAGAGCCTGATCGGCTGGAAGGAATTCGAGATGGAGGTGGTGCGGGACCGCAAGGACAACTGCATCATCGTCTGCTCGATCGAGAACCTCGATCCGATGGGCGTGCACACCGGCGACTCGATCACGGTCGCGCCGGCGCAGACGCTCACGGACAAGGAATACCAGCTGATGCGCGATGCCTCGATCGCCATCCTGCGCGAGATCGGCGTGGACACCGGCGGCTCCAACGTCCAGTTCGCGATCCATCCCGAGACCGGGCGCATGATCGTGATCGAGATGAACCCGCGGGTGTCGCGGTCCTCGGCGCTCGCTTCCAAGGCGACCGGCTTCCCGATCGCAAAGATCGCGGCCAAGCTCGCGGTGGGCTACACCCTGGACGAACTGAAGAACGAGATCACCGGCGGGCGCACGCCGGCCTCGTTCGAGCCGACCATCGACTACGTGGTCACCAAGATCCCGCGCTTCGCCTTCGAGAAATTCCCGCAGGCGGACAACCACCTCACCACCCAGATGAAGTCGGTGGGCGAGGTGATGGCCATCGGCCGCACCTTCCAGGAGAGCCTGCAGAAGGCCATGCGCGGGCTCGAGACCGGCGTGGACGGCCTGAACCAGATGACCACTGACCGGCAGGTCATCGAGGAAGAGCTGGGCGAGCCCGGCTCCGAGCGCATCTGGTACGTGGGCGACGCCTTCGCGCAAGGCTTCACCATCGAGGAGGTCTACGCGCTCACGAAGATCGACCGCTGGTTCCTGGCCGAGATCAAGGAGATCGTCGACATCGAGCTGCGCCTCGACACCATGACGCTCGGGGACCTGGACGCGGACACGCTGCGCTTCCTGAAGAAGAAGGGGTTCTCGGACCGGCGGCTCGGCTACCTGCTCGAGACCACGGAGCACGAGATCCGCAAGCTGCGCCATTCGCTCGGCGTGAGGCCGGTGTACAAGCGGGTGGACACCTGCGCGGCCGAGTTCGCCACCAGCACCGCCTACATGTACTCCACCTACGAGGAGGAGTGCGAGGCCGCGCCCACCGGCAATCGCAAGGTGATCGTGCTCGGTGGCGGACCCAACCGCATCGGCCAGGGCATCGAGTTCGACTACTGCTGCGTCCATGCCGCCTTCGCCCTGCGCGAGGACGGCTACGAGACCATCATGGTCAACTGCAACCCCGAGACCGTCTCCACCGACTACGACACCTCGGACCGGCTGTACTTCGAGCCGGTGACGCTGGAGGACGTGCTGGAGATCGTGGAGCTGGAGAAGCCCACCGGCGTGATCGTGCAGTACGGCGGCCAGACGCCGCTCAAGCTCGCCAAGGCGCTGGAGGCGGCCGGTGTCGCCATCATCGGCACGTCGCCGGACTCGATCGACATCGCGGAGGACCGCGAGCGTTTCCAGAAGCTGCTGAACCGGCTCGGGCTGCTGCAGCCGCCCAACCGGACCGCGCGCACGGAGGCGGAGGCGATCCAGCTCGCCCAGGAGATCGGCTATCCGCTGGTCGTGCGGCCGAGCTACGTGCTGGGCGGCCGCGCGATGGAGATCGTGCACGAGCAGCGCGACCTGGAACGCTACATGCGCGAGGCGGTCAAGGTGAGCAACGACTCGCCGGTGCTGCTGGACCGCTTCCTCAACGACGCGATCGAGGTCGACGTCGACTGCCTCTGCGACGGGGAGCAGGTGGTGATCGGCGGCGTCATGGAGCACATCGAGCAGGCTGGCGTGCACTCGGGTGATTCGGCCTGCTCGCTGCCGCCGTACTCCCTTTCGGAGACGCTGATCAGGGAGATCAAGCGGCAGACGGCGCTGATGGCGCGCGCGCTCAAGGTCAATGGCCTGATGAACGTGCAGTTCGCGATCCAGCACAACCCCGCCGAGATTCTCGCGGGCGAGCCCGCCCGTGACGGCACCGTCTATGTCCTCGAGGTGAACCCGCGGGCCTCGCGCACCGTGCCGTTCGTCTCCAAGGCGACCGGCGTTGCGCTCGCCAAGGTGGCCGCGCGCTGCATGGTGGGGCGGTCGCTCGCGGAGCAGGGCATCACCGGGGAGGTGACGCCGCCGTACTACTCGGTCAAGGAGGCGGTGTTCCCGTTCGTCAAGTTCCAGGGCGTGGACACCATCCTCGGGCCGGAGATGAAGTCCACCGGGGAAGTGATGGGCGTCGGCTACACCTTCGGCGAGGCCTTCGTGAAGTCGCAGCTCGGTGCAGGCGTGAAGCTGCCCACCTCCGGCACCGTCTTCATCTCGGTCAAGCACCTGGACCGCCCCAAGGCCGTGGCGGTCGCCCGGGCGCTGCACCAGCTCGGCTTCAAGCTCACGGCCACCAAGGGCACCGCCTCGGCCATTGCCGCCGAAGGGCTGCCGGTCACCCCGGTCAACAAGGTGCAGGAGGGTCGGCCGCACGTGGTGGACCTGCTGAAGAACGGCGAGATCTCGCTGGTCATCAATTCGGTCGAGGAACGGCGCGGCGCCATCCAGGACTCCCGCGCGATCCGGACCACGGCGCTCGCGCAGCGGGTGACCTTCTACACCACCATCGCCGGCGCGCTCGCGGCGGTGGAGGGCATGCGCACCTTGAAGGAGCCGCAGGTCTACCCGCTGCAGTCGCTGCACCAGGGACTGGCAGGGTCGTCCCCGGGGGCGTCCGTGCCCGCGAGCCCGTTGCAGGCGGCGGGAGGCGGCGCTTAGGCCCCCGCGCGAGGCCCGGCTTGCTCGAACTCACCCGGGTCGTCAAGACCTTCGGCGCCCTGCGCGCCGTCGACGGGGTCAGCCTGCGGTTGCGCCAGGGTGCCATCACCGGGCTGATCGGCCCGAACGGCGCCGGCAAGACGACGCTCTTCAACACCATCGCCGGCGCGATGCGACCCGACAGCGGCGAGATCCGCCTGGACGGCCGCCGCATCGACGGCCTGCGGCCGGACCAGGTGTTCCACTGCGGCATCGGCCGCACCTTCCAGATACCGCGGCCGCTCGGCAGCCTGACGGTGCTGGAGAACCTGATGCTGGTGCCGGCCGGCCAGAGCGGTGAGCGGTTCTGGAACACCTGGCTGCGCCGCGGCCGCATCCGGCAGGAGGAGGCGGTGCACCGCGAGAAGGCGCTCGAGGTGGCCGACTTCGTCGGGCTGGCCCGACTCGCCGACGAACCCGCGCGAGCGCTCTCCGGTGGCCAGCAGAAGCTGCTCGAGCTCGCCCGGGTGCTGATGGTGGATCCCGCCATCATCCTGCTGGACGAGCCGGCGGCCGGCGTGAACCCGGTGCTGCTCGAGTCGCTGGTGGAACGCATCCGGCTGCTGCACCGGCGCGGCGTCACGTTCCTGGTCATCGAGCACAACATGGACCTGGTGATGCATCTCTGCGACCCGGTGGTCGTGATGGCGCAGGGTCAGGTGGTGATGGAGGGCTCTCCGCAGGCGGTGCGGGCCGACTCACGGGTGATCGACGCCTACCTCGGCGCCGATGCCGACGTCGCCGGGGCGGTCGGGTGAGCCGTCGGGTGAGCGGTCGCGAGGGGGAGACGGTGAGCGCCGATGCGGCGCTGCTTCGCGTGGAAGGTGTGGTCGCCGGCTACCACCGGGACCTGCCGATCGTGCACGGCGCGGACCTCGAGGTCACGGCCGGCGAGGTCCTGGTGCTGCTCGGCCCGAACGGTGCCGGGAAGTCGACGCTGGTCAAGGCGGTGGCCGGCGTGGTGGCGGTCTTCGACGGGCGCATTGGCTTCGAAGGAAGGGAGATCGCCAACCTGGCGCCGCACCGGATCACCGCGAGCGGCATCGCCTTCGTGCCGCAGACCGGCAACGTGTTCACCACGCTGTCCGTGGAGGACAACCTGCGCGTCGGCGGGCACCTGCTGCGGGAGGACCTCGCGCCGCGGCTCGCGGCGGCCTACCAGCGCTTCCCCGACCTCGCGCGGCACCGTCGCGCGCCGGGCCGCGCGCTCTCCGGCGGTCAACGGCAGATGCTTGCGATCGCCCGCGCGCTGATGACTGCGCCGCGCCTGCTGCTGCTCGACGAGCCGAGCGCCGGCCTCTCGCCGCGGATGGTGAAGGACGTGTTCGACCACGTGCGGCGCATCGCCGACAGCGGCATCGGCGTGCTCATGGTGGAGCAGAACGTGCGTGCGGGCCTTCGCATCGCCGACCGTGGGCTCGTGCTGGTGAACGGTCGCATCGCCCACTCGGGCAGCGCCGGGTCGCTGCGCGACGATCCGGCGGTGGCGCAGCTCTATCTCGGCAAGTTCGCGGTGGCGCCATGATCTGGCAGGCGCTGGTCGACGGCGTGCTGAGCGGCGCGATCGTGGCCCTGGGGGCGATCGGCGTGACCTTCAGCCTCGCCATCCTCAGGTTTGCCAATTTCTCCCACGGCGACCTGCTCGCCGTGGGTGCGTATGCGGCGCTCTTCCTGCTGGCGATCGCGGTGGGGAGCGGCGGACCGGGGGAAGGCCTGGCCGCGCCGATCGGGCCGTTCTCCTTCGGCTGGGCGTTGCCGCTCGCGCTCGCCTTCGCGATCGTGGTCGTGGTCCTGGTCGCGCTCTCGCTGGACCGCCTGGTGTACCGGCGCCTGCGTCGCCGCGGCGCCGATCCGCTCACCCTCGTCTTCGCCTCGTTCGGCCTCGCCCTGGTGCTGCGCAACCTGATCCTGCTCTTCTTCGGACCCGACCCGTACCAGTACAGCACGGAGATCCAGATGGCGGTGCGGCTGCCGGGCGGCGTGCTGGTGATGCCGGACCAGATCCTGGTGTTCGTGATCACGCTGCTGGTGCTGGTGGTGCTGTGGGCGTTCCTGCGCTTCACCCGGCACGGGGTCGCGATGCGGTCGGTGGCGGAAAACCCGGTGCTCGCCGGAATCGCCGGCGTCGACATCATCGCGACCATCCGGCTCACCTGGGCGGTGTCGGCCGCGCTCGCCGCGCTGGCCGGGGTCTTCTACGGCGTGACGGTCCAGGTGCGCCCGGAGATGGGCATCAACCTGCTGCTGCCGCTGTTCACCGCAGCCATCCTGGGCGGTGTCGGCAGTGTCGGCGGGGCGGTGGCCGGAGCGCTGCTGATCAGCCTCTGCGAGAACCTCGCGGCGCTGGTGATCCCCGGCACGTACAAGCCGATGGTGCCCTTCGTGCTGCTGCTGCTGGTGCTGTTCTTCAGGCCGGCCGGCTTGTTCGCGCCCGGGCGCCACTGACATGCTGTCCTACCTGGAGTACTTCGCCACCGTCGCGACGATCCTGTCGATCGCGACGCTCGGGCTCAACCTCCAGTGGGGCGTGTCGGGCCAGTTCAATGCCGGGGTGGTCGGCTTCGTGGCGGTGGGTGGCTACTCGCTCGCCATACTGACCATGCCGGCAAGTGCCGGACTGCTGGTGCGGCTGGAGTGGCCGTTCGCCGTTGCGACTGCCGGCAGCCTGCTCGCCACCGCGCTGGTCGCGATGCTGGTCGGGCTCGCCACCTTGCGCCTGCGCAGCGACTACCTGGCGATCGCGACCTTCGGCATCGCCACCTCGATCCAGCTGCTAGCGAACAACCTCGAGCCGCTCACCGGTGGCTCGCGCGGGCTGGTGGGCATCCCGCGGCCGTTCGAATCGCTCGGACCCTCCGGGTTCGGCCACGGCTACCTGGCGATGGTCATCGCGGTGCTCGCGGTCGTCGTGGGCGGGCTGCAGGCGCTGCTGCACTCGCCTTGGGGGCGGGTGCTGCGCGCGCTGCGCGACGACGAGGCGGCCTGCGCCGCGCTCGGCAAGAACGTGGTGCGCTTCCGGTTGACCGCCTTCGTGCTGGGCGCGATGCTGATGGGCCTGTCCGGCGCCCTCTATGCGGGCTACGTGGGCACCACCAGCCCGACCGAGTTCCTGCCGATCATGACCTTCCAGATCTGGGCCATGCTGATCGTGGGCGGCAGCGGCAGCAACTACGGCGCGGTGGTCGGCACCTTCGTCGTCTGGGGGCTGTGGACTTTCTCCGGCGCCCTGATCGTCTCGGTGCTGCCGCCGCAATACCAGGCACAGGGCGGGGCCGTCCAGGCGATACTGGTCGGTCTGCTGCTGGTGCTCACGCTGCTGCTGCGCCCGGGCGGTATTCTCGGGGAAACGCCGGGACGCAAACCGGGTCGTTCCAAACCATCAGGGAGATAGACATGGTCGTGCTTGGAAGGTTCATCGGGGCGGTGGTGCTGGTCGGCGGCGGGTTGGCCGCGACCCCGGCGCTCGCGCAGGGCGACTGCCCGAAGCTCGGCGGCATCATCGCGCAGACCGGCGCGCAGGGCGCCGTCGGCAAGGTCATCGCCGACGCCGGGCGGCTCGCGGTGGATCATGTCAACAAGGCCGGGGGCGTCAAGGGATGCCAGGTCGAGTTCGTGATCCGCGACGACACCAGCCAGCCTTCGGTCGGCCTCGACGCGGCCCGCTACCTGGTGGATGTCCAGAAGGTCTCGGCGCTGGTCGGTCTGGTCGGCAGCGGCACCGCGCTCGCGGTGGTGAACTCGGTGTCTGCGCCCAGGCAGGTGCCGACCGTCGCCTGCTGCGCGGTGACGCCGGCGCTCACGAAGATGGCCGAGGAGGGCAAGACCGGCGGCTACTTCTTCCGCACGATTCCCACCGCGCGCACGACGGCGCTCGCGCATGCCCAGGCGGTCAAGGACAAGGGCTACAAGAAGACCGTCATCATGTACATCAACAACGACTTCGGCACCGGCGTGGCGCCCGATGCGAAGAAGGCGATCGAGAAGCTGGGCGGGAACGTGGCCGGCATGATCGCGTACAACGAGAACCAGCCTTCCTACCGGTCCGACGTCTCCAAGGCGCTGGCACTGGAGCCGGACTCGCTGGTGCTGGTAGGGCTCTCCCAGGACGCGACGGTCGTGCTGCGCGAATGGTTCTCGCTCGGCGGCGGGCCGAACGTGGTGCTGCACAACACCATGCGCTCGATGGACATCATCAAGGGCGTCGGCGAACGATTCCTGCGCAACGCGGTGGGCATCGACAACGGCCAGGCCTCCGGCCCGGGCGTGGATGGGTTCAACCAGTCGTTCCAGGCGGCCTACAACCGGCCCCCGGTCGGGCCGGGCCTGCACACGATGTACGATGCGGCCGCGGTGACGCTGCTCGCCATGCAGGCTGCCCCCCGCCTTGAAGGGCCGGCGATCCGGGATGCGCTGCGCGCCGTCCAGGACCCCGACGGGATGGTGGTCGGAACGGGCGTCGAGGAGTTCCGCAAGGGCCTGAAGGCGCTTGCCGAGGGCAGGAAGATCCGCTACGTCGGGGCGACCGGTCCGTTCCGCTTCGATCGCAACGGCGACGTGAGCGGCCCCATGATCATCTGGAAAGTCTCCGACGGTGCGATCGTGACCGAGAAGACGATCTCGCTCGACGAGATGAACGCGCTGGAAGCGCAGGTAGGGCTATGATCGAGACCGTCACGCTGGCACCCGGGTACACCATTTCGCGCGTTGCCAAGGGCAACTGGCAGCTCTCCGCCAAGCACGGCGCGCCGTACTCGCAGGACGACGCGATCGAGGACATGCGCCGCTTCGTCGAGGCCGGCATCAACGCGTTCGACTGCGCGGACCACTATGTCGGCGTGGAGGACCTGATCGGCGCCTTCCGCCGGCGCCATCCCGGGCTCGCCCGGCAGCTCCGGGTTTCCACCAAGTACACGCCGGACCTCGGCCTGCTGCCCAGTCTGTCCCGGAAGGACGTGGCCGACGCGGTCGACACGTCGCTGCGCCGGCTCGGCGTCGAGCGGCTGGATCTCGTCCAGTTCCATTGGTGGGACTACGAAGTGCCGGGCTGCGTGCAGGCCATGCTGTGGCTGCAGGACCTGCAGCGGGCGGGCAAGATCGCGCACATCGGCACCACCAATTTCAACGTGCCGCGGCTTGCGGAAATCGTCGAGGCCGGCGTGACGCTGCTCACCAACCAGTTGCAGTATTCGCTCATGGACCTGCGCCCGGAGAACGGCATGGCGGATTTCTGCCGTGAGCATGGCATCGGGCTCCTCTGCTACGGCACCATTGCCGGCGGGTTCCTCTCGGACCGCTGGCTGGGCCAGCCGGACCCGACGCCGCCGTACGCCAACCGCTCGCTGATCAAGTACCGGCTGATCATCGAGGAGTTCGGCGGCTGGGATGCGTTCCAGGTGCTGCTCGAGGCGGTCGACGGCATCGCGCGCAAGCACGGCAGCAGCATTGCCGCCGTGGCCGCGCGCTACGTGCTGGACAAGCCGCAGGTGGCCGCCGCCCTGGTGGGCGCCCGCGACGCCCGGCATCTCGACGAGACCATGGCGATCTTTCGGCTGAAGCTCGATGCCGAGGACACGGCCCGGCTCGATGCCATCGCGCGTGCTGCGCCCGGGCCACGCGGCGACTGCTACGACCTCGAGCGGGACAAGGACAGCATCCACGCGAGGATCATGCACATGAACCAGAACACGGGCGGCGCGCCTGCCCACATCGACATGGCGCCGGACATCGCGACCCTGCGCCGGCCCCACTGAACGAGGACCACCCGATGAGCGAACCCGATCCCGGCAAGCGTGCCGCACCGGATGCCCGACCGGATGCCCGACCGGATGCCGCCGTGCCGTCCCCTGGCGAGGATGCTGCCCGGTCGAATGCGGACGCCGGCGAGTTCGAGCTCTACGACCTGCGGGTGGAGGTGGTGGAATCCGGCCGGCCGTTCGTGATGCATGCGAAGAAGGGCGACTGGTTCGAGGTCGTCGGCGGCCGCGTGATCTTCCCGAAGGACAACCCGAGCTTCTCGCTCTACGGCCTACTCGCGGTGCTGCCCTTCATCCCGGCCAAGCAGCGCCCCACCCATCCCAACGACTGGATGACCACCGACAGCGTCATCGCGAGCACCGATCCGGCCTGCGGCGCGCAGTTCAAGATCACGCGCCTTGCGCGCCGCACGCTGCGGCACGGCGACTTCAGCGTGCTGCCGCTGGATGGCGCCGGCAAGGACTGAGGAAGCCTTGCCGCCGGCGCGCCGGCTGCGGCGTGTCGGCGTGATCGGCTGCGGCCGCATCGGCCTGCCGGTAGCGGAGGCGCTCGCTGCGGACGAGGTGGCTGGCTGGTCCCTGGGCGGCGTGCTGGCCCGGTCGGAGCGGGCGGTCGGTGCGATCCAGGTGTGCGACGACGCCGAGTCCTTCCTCGCGATGGATCTCGACCTGATCGTGGAGGCCGCCGGGCCGGCCGCGCTCGCCTCGCTTGGTGAGCGGGCGCTCGAGGCGGCCGATGTCTGGACGGTGAACGGCACGGCGCTCGCGGATCCAGGGCTCGTGGCGCGCCTCGAGGCTGCGTGCCGGCGCAGGGGCCATCGGTTGCGGCTGGTTCCCGGGGCGATCGCCGGGCTGGACGGCATCGCGCTCGCGGCGACAGATCCCGCCGCGCTGCTCCACGTCACCGTGGAGATGCCGGGCGCCGCGGACACCGCCGCGCCGCGGCGGCAGTTCACCGGACCTGCGCGGGAAGCTGCCGCGCGGTTTCCCGACGGCGTCAACGTGGCGGTGGCCGCCGCCTGGGCTGGGCCGGGGCTCGACCGGACGACCGTCGCGGTTCGCGAGACCTCCGGCGCCCATCGGATCGGGATCGAGACGACCAGTCGCTGCGGCCGCGTCCGGGCGGTGCTCGAACCAGGGGCAGATGCGGGCTGGCATCCGGTTGCCGCGAGCCTGCTCGCCTGCCTGCGGCGCGAAGCCCTTGCTATCTGGGCGGGATAGGCGGGGCATGCCGATCCATCGCCGCTTCGGTGCTACACTGCAAAGGCTTTCTCGTCACGCCAGCCCCGGATCCCGTTCCGGGGTTTGCTTTTGTGGAGGTCGCAATGGTGACGGTACCGTTGACAGTCCAGGGCGCGCAGCAGTTGAAGGAAGAGCTGCAGCGCCTGAAAAGCGTGGACCGGCCCGCGGTGATCAATGCGATCGCCGAGGCTCGCGCGCAGGGCGACCTGTCGGAGAACGCGGAGTACGAGTCCGCGAAGGAACGGCAGGGCTTCATCGAAGGACGCATCGCGGAACTGGAATCCAAGCTCGCGGCCGCGCAGATCATCGACCCGACGGAGGTGCAGGCCGACGGCCGCGTCGTGTTCGGCGCGACCGTGTCGCTGGAGGAGGTGGAGTCCGGCGAACGGGTGGTCTACCAGATCGTCGGCGAGGACGAGGCGGATCTCAAGCTCAACAAGATCTCCGTGGCGAGCCCGCTCGCGCGGGCGCTGATCGGAAAGTCCGCCGGTGACGTGGCGGAAGTCCGCGCGCCTGGCGGCGATCGCGAGTACGAGATCCTCGAGGTGAAGTACGTCTAGGAGGCGACAGCCTCGAAGCGGTGCGAACAGACCGGGGCACCGGCCGGCCCGCCGGTCAGGCGTCTTCTTCCGGAAAGGGCCGGAAGACCACCAGCACATGCCCGACCACCTGAACCACCGCGCAGGACAGCGCCTCGGCGATGTCCTCCGCGGCGCGCTCGCGCGCATCGCGGTCGGCACCGGCGAGCCGCACCTTGATCAGCTCGTGGCTGGCCAGCGCCCGGTCGATCTCCTGGAGAACCGGAGGCGTCAGGCCGGCGGCGCCGACGATGACGACCGGATGCAGCGGATGGGCGCGGGCCTTGAGGGCCTTGCGTTCGGCGTTGGTGAGGAGCAGCGTGGGCATCGGGGCGGGGGTTGTCGACCCCCGGCGGAGCGTGAGGGCGGCCGGCGCGGCCGGCGGAACGCGCCGATTCTACGGGCATCCGCCGTCCGACGCGCGGCGGACATAGGACGAGTCCATGCACAGCAGCAAGAGCAAGAAGGTCAACCGGGCCTGGCTGCACGACCATCTCACCGATCCCTACGTCAAGCTCGCGCAGCGTCACCAGTACCGCTCCCGGGCTGCTTTCAAGCTGATCGGGATTGACGAGCAGGATCGGCTGATCCGTCCCGGCATGACGGTGGTGGACCTTGGGTCCGCGCCGGGCAGCTGGTCCCAGGTGGTGCGGCGCCGGCTCGCCCGGGGGGCGCTGGATCCCGACACGGCCCGGGCGGACGACGCGCGCGCCGAAGCCCCGACCGTCCCGATCGACGGCCGGATCATCGCGATGGACCTGCTGCCGATGGAGCCGATCCCCGGGGTGACTTTCGTGCAGGGGGATTTCCGCGAGAGCGAGGGGCTGGCGGCGCTGGAGGCGGCCCTGGGCGGGCACCGGGTCGATCTTGTGCTTTCCGACATGGCACCCAACCTGAGCGGCGTGGGCGTGGCGGATGCCGCCCGCATGCAGGACCTCGCGGAGCTGTCGGTGGATTTTGCACGAACCTGGCTCGTCCCCGAGGGAGCGTTGCTGATCAAGTGCTTCCACGGCAGCGGCTACGGGCAGCTTGTCAAGCTATTCAAGGAGACCTTCGTCTCCGTGGCGCCACGCAAGCCCAAGGCCTCGCGTGACCGGTCGGCGGAAACCTACCTTCTGGGCAGGCGCCTGCGGCATTCCGGCTGAAACGGTCGGGGCAAAGCGGTCCGGCGGTGGCGGCGGCGTAGAATCGGAGGTATCCATGGGGAGCCCGGGCCCGGTGGTCGAAAAGTGAGGTGTCTTAGTGAATAACGCGTTTTCGAAGGCCGCCATCTGGGTGGTGATCGCCCTGGTGCTCTTCACCGTGTTCCGGCAGTTCGATACGCGGCAGGGTCGCGCCGGCGACGTGCCGTATTCCCAATTCATGAAGGAGGCCGAGAGCGGCCGCATCGAAAGCGTCCAGATCGACGGTCGCACGCTGCGCGCACGCACCCGCGACGGCCAGGCGTTGACGGTGTACACGCCCGGCGCCGGCGATCTCTGGATGGTGAGCGACCTGCTCAAGTACGGCGTGCAGGTCAACGCCAAGCCCGAGGAAGAGCAGTCGGTCCTGATGCAGATCTTCATTTCGTGGTTCCCGATGCTGCTGCTGATCGGGGTCTGGATCTTCTTCATGCGGCAGATGCAGGGCGGCGGCCGGGGCGGCGCCTTCTCGTTCGGCAAGAGCCGGGCGCGCCTGCTGGATGAGAACAACAACACCGTCACCTTCGCCGATGTCGCGGGCTGCGACGAGGCCAAGGAGGAGGTCCAGGAGCTGGTGGACTTCCTGCGTGACCCGACCAAGTTCCAGAAGCTCGGCGGGCGCATCCCGCGCGGGGTGCTGATGGTCGGCCCGCCGGGGACCGGCAAGACGCTGCTTGCCAAGGCGATTGCCGGCGAGGCCAAGGTGCCGTTCTTCTCGATCTCCGGCTCGGACTTCGTGGAGATGTTCGTCGGCGTGGGCGCCGCCCGCGTGCGCGACATGTTCGAGAACGCGAAGAAGCACGCGCCGTGCATCGTCTTCATTGACGAGATCGATGCCGTCGGCCGCCAGCGGGGCGCGGGCCTCGGCGGCGGCAACGACGAGCGCGAGCAGACCCTCAACCAGCTGCTGGTGGAGATGGACGGCTTCGAGACCGGCCAGGGCATCATCCTGATCGCCGCCACCAACCGGCCCGACGTGCTGGATCCGGCGCTGCTGCGGCCCGGCCGCTTCGACCGGCAGGTGATCGTGCAGCTGCCGGACATCCGCGGCCGCGAGCAGATCCTCAACGTGCACATGCGCAAGGTGCCGATCGGGCCGGACGTGAAGGCCGACCTGCTGGCACGAGGCACCCCGGGCATGTCCGGCGCCGATCTCGCCAACCTGGTCAACGAAGCGGCGCTGTTTGCCGCGCGGCGGGCCGCCCGGCTGGTGGAGATGATCGACTTCGAGCGGGCCAAGGACAAGATCCTGATGGGTGCGGAACGCCGCTCCATGATCATGGATGAGGACGAGCGCCGCAGCACCGCGTACCACGAGTCCGGGCACGCACTGCTCGGCCGGTTGCTGCCCAAGTCCGACCCGGTGCACAAGGTCACCATCATCCCGCGTGGCCGAGCACTCGGCGTGACCATGTCGCTGCCGGAGAAGGACCGCTACAGCTACGACCGCACCTACATGCTGAGCAAGATCTCTATGCTGTTCGGCGGCCGGATCGCGGAGGAGGTGTTCCTCAACGAGATGACCACCGGCGCGTCCAACGACTTCGAGCGGGCGACGCAGATGGCGCGGGACATGGTCACCCGCTACGGCATGAGCGATGTCCTCGGGCCGATGGTCTACGCGGAGAACGAGGGCGAGGTGTTCCTCGGCCGCTCCATCACCAAGACCACCAACGTCTCCGAGGAGACGATGCGCAAGGTGGACCAGGAGATCCGCCGGATCATCGACGAGCAGTACGGGCTGGCGCGGCGCCTGATCGAGGAGAACTCGGACAAGATGCACGCCATGGCCAAGGCGCTCCTCGACTGGGAAACCATCGGCGTCGAGCAGCTCGACGACATCATGGCCGGGCGGCCGCCGCGTCCGCCCAAGGACATGAGCTCGCCCACGAGCCGTGGCGCCGCGCCGCCGCAGACGCCGCCCGACGTGGTGCCCGGGCAGCCGGGGCCCGCAGCGCCGGTCGCCTGACCGGGGTCAGGGCCCCCATTGGCCCGACCGGCCCCCGGGCCTGCGTCCGCTTTCGCCTGCGGGCGGTTCCTCCTGCCGCTCGACCGGCCGCTGGTGATGGGCATCGTGAATGTCACACCGGACTCGTTCTCCGACGGCGGCCGGTTCCTGGACCCGGCGGCAGCGGTGGCCGCCGCCCGGCGCCTGGTCGGGGAGGGCGCGGACATCGTCGACCTCGGCGCGGAATCGACCCGTCCCGGGTCCCGCGCGGTCACCGAGGACGAGGAATGGTCGCGGCTCGAGCCGGTACTTGCCGCGCTGGCGGACCTGGCCTGCCCGCTGTCGGTCGATACCCGTCATCCGTCGGTCATGGCCCGCGCCATCCGGGCGGGTGCTTCCATCATCAACGACATCGAGGGCTTTCGCAGCGAGGCGGCCCGCGCCGCGGTCGCCGGCAGCGATGCCGGCCTGGTCGTGATGCACATGAAGGGCGAACCGCGCAGCATGCAGGAGGCGCCGCACTATGACGACGTGGTGTCGGAAGTGCGCGATTTCCTCGCCGCGCAGCGGGATCGCCTCCATGATGCCGGGGTAGGGGGCCAGCGCATCTGCCTGGACCCGGGCTTCGGCTTCGGCAAGACGCTGGCGCACAATCTGGACCTGCTGGCCGGCCTCGGGGCGCTGCGTCCTCTCGGCTGCCCGGTGCTGGTGGGCCTGTCGCGCAAATCCATGATCGGGGCGCTGACCGGGCGGCCGGTGGACGAGCGACTCGGCGGCAGCATCGCTGCCGCGCTGGCCGCGGTGGAGCGCGGCGCCCACATCGTGCGGGTGCACGACGTGGCGCAGACGGTGGCGGCGCTCGCGGTATGGCGGGCGGTGCAGGGCCGGCACGACGACTAGGAAGGAACGCATGGCACGTCGGTATTTCGGAACGGATGGCGTACGCGGGCGGGTCGGCGAGCGGCCGATCACGCCGGAGTTCGTCCTTCACCTGGGCTTCGCGGCCGGCAAGGTGTTCGCCGAGAGCGCCCGCGGGCGTCCGGCGGTGCTGCTCGGCAAGGACACACGGATCTCCGGATACATGCTGGAGTCGGCGCTGATGGCCGGCTTCTGCTCCGCCGGGGTCGACGTGCACCTGACCGGGCCGCTGCCGACGCCGGCGATCGCCTACCTCACGCGGGCGCTGCGGCTCTCCGCCGGCGTGGTGCTCAGCGCCTCGCACAATCCTTTCGAGGACAACGGCATCAAGTTCTTCTCCGCCGACGGCAACAAGCTGCCGGACGAGACCGAGGAAACCATCGAGTCGCTGCTGGACGAGCCGGTGGTCTGCGTGACCTCGGAACGGCTCGGCAAGGCCTTCCGGGTGGAGGCGGC
The DNA here is from genome assembly GCA_023389175.1 of Pseudomonadota bacterium. Lineage (GTDB taxonomy): Bacteria > Pseudomonadota > Gammaproteobacteria > Burkholderiales > Burkholderiaceae_E > Lautropia. Next base: position 17,939 of record JAEWEW010000276.1, read on the forward strand.
GGCGGGGCGCTACATCGAGTTCTGCAAGAGCACCTTTCCGTTCTCACTGGACCTCAAGGGGCTCAAGCTGGTGGTGGACTGCGCCAACGGCGCGGCCTACCACACCGCCCCGCATGTCTTCCACGAGCTCGGCGCCGAGGTGGTCACCATCGGCACCGAGCCCAACGGCATCAACATCAATGACCAGGTCGGCGCGGTCCATCCCCAGGCGATGGCCGAGATGGTGCGCCAGGCGGGCGCGGACCTGGGCATTTCGCTCGATGGCGACGCCGATCGCCTGATCATGTGCGACGCGTCCGGGCGCACCTTCGACGGCGACGAGCTGCTCTACATCCTGGTGAACGACCGCCTGCGCAACGGGCCGGTCGCGGGTGTGGTCGGCACCCTGATGACCAACCACGGCTTCGAGCAGGCCATGGCCCGCCGCGGGGTGCCGTTCGAGCGGGCGAAGGTGGGCGACCGCTATGTCCTGGAGCTGCTCCAGGCCCGCGGCTGGCTCTACGGTGGCGAGAACTCAGGCCACCTGATCGCGCGGGACTGCCACAGCACCGGGGACGGCACGATCAGCGCGCTGCAGGTGCTTGCCGCCGTCGTTCGCACCGGCAAGTCGCTGGCGGAGCTGACCAGCGAGCTCGCCATGCTGTCCCAGAAGATGATCAACCTGCGGGTGCAGCGCGGCTTCGACTGGCAGGGTCATGCGGCGTTCGCCGCTGCCCGGGCGGCGGCCGAGCGGGAGCTCGCCGGCAACGGGCGCGTGCTGATCAGGCCGTCCGGCACCGAGCCCGTCCTGCGGGTGATGGTGGAGGCGCCCTCGGCAGACCAGGCGGCGCGTCTGGCGCAGTCGATAGCCGATTCGCTACAATAGCGGATTCGGGGTGTAGCGTAGCCTGGTAGCGCGCCTGCTTTGGGAGCAGGATGTCGGGAGTTCAAATCTCTCCACCCCGACCAGGCGCCCGGAGCGTTCGACATCTGCCCGTAGCTCAGTTGGATAGAGCATCAGCCTTCTAAGCTGAGGGTCACAGGTTCGAATCCTGTCGGGCAGGCCAGCGGTTCTTCCGGTGGTGGCTGTAGCTCAGTTGGTAGAGTCCCGGATTGTGATTCCGGTTGTCGTGGGTTCGAGTCCCATCAGCCACCCCATTTCCCTTCCAGCACGCGCATGAACCGCGCATCCATCGCTTCCGCCACCATCCGGGAGATCGGCGCCGCCCGGCGCGCCGAAGCCGACGGGCGTTTCGACGAAGCGCGCCGCTGCCTCGAGCTTGCGCATGTCCTCGGGCAGGAGGCCTTTCGGCTGCATTTCAGGGTGCATCTCGCCATGCTGGGGCTGGCCCTTCGCCAGGGTGACTTGCCGGAGATGCGGGCGCAGGTCGCCCGGCTCGCGCTGACCCCCGTGGGCCACCTGACCGGCCGGCTTCCCCGGTTCAACGCGGGCAGCGGGCGGGTGAGCGCGTTCGCGCCGATGGATTGGCCGCCCGAGCTGGACCGGGCGACCCTCGAAAGAATCCGGCGCGGCTGACGTCCCATCCCGCCGGTGGCTCGGCCGGCAGGCGGCCGCCGTGCGACCAGGGCCGCGGCGCGCTACTGCAGGGTCTTGCGCAGCAGGCCGGCGATGCTCTCCTTGTTCATGTCGGCTACCGAGCGCCCCACCTCCGTCGCCCCCTTGAACGCGACGAAGGTGCTTCGGTCGGATACTCCGAGGGCCTTGATCAGCGCCTTCTCCTTGTCGAAGTCGGCCCTGAGAAGGGTGAGGGCCGAGAACTCGGGCTCGGCGAGGAGCGGCTTGACGATACCCGACTGCACCTTGCAGGTGCCGCACCACGTCGCATAGACATGGATGACCGACGGCTTGCCGGATCGGCGCAGCTCGTCGAATGTCTTCTGGTCGAACGGCACCTCGGCGGCCATTGCCGCCGCGCTCGCCGCGGTCAGGATGACGCCGGCCAGGAACTTGCGAAACCGCTTCACTGACTTTCCTCCTCGGACAACGGCAGATGCGCAAGGCAGCAGGCGCGCAGGAAGCATGCGATCGAGTGGTCGGCAATCGATCGCTCGACCGAGTCATGTTATGCCCGAGCGCTGCATGATGTCCTGCTTTCGCGCTTCTGGCCTCCCCCGCCTTCGCTTCATCGAGCGTTGTGAGACAGCGGGAACTGCGCCAGGTCGGCCACGACTTCCTTCCCTGCCGCCGCCACGGTCAGCGTGGCGACGCTGCCAGTGATCTCGATGCGGCGCTTGTTGATCGCTCGGCACCACTCGCGGACGGATCCGCGATCGGCGCAACGGCCGATGGTGATGTGGGGCACGAACGGAAGACCGGGTCGCCGATGTGCAGCGAGCACTCCCGAATGCAGGCAATCATGCAGCAGTGACAGGCCGCTGTAGCCCTCGTCCGGCACGAGGAACGCCCAGGCTGGGCCCTCGGGCTCGAACCACGGCATGGCGTAGCGACAGGTGAAGCGGATGGGCGAGTGCAAGCGGCTGACGGCGCTCACTTCCGCCAGATAAGCGGCCTCCGGGAGGGCGCTGCAACCGAACGCCAGCGTGAAATGCGACCGGACCAGTTGGTGCTGGGGGTCGTGAGCCTCCCGAAAAGCATCGATCCAGCCGGCATCCTCGGAGGAAAGCTCGGGATAGGCGAGGGTGTAGAGCGTTCGCATCCTCGATGGTCGAGCGGCGCGCGGGAACGTCACATCGTAGCGCCGGAACCGCCCTCGGCCAGCATCCGGCGGGCGCGAGCCTTGCCCCTCGCCACGGAACCGTTACCCCCGGAGTCCCGCGATGTTCTCCATGACTGCATCGGCCGGCGAGCTGATCCTTCGCGCCGTATGCATCTACGTGGTCCTGCTCTTCCTCATGCGACTGAGCGGAAAGCGCACCGTCGGGCAGTTCACGCCGTTCGACCTGCTGGTGATGCTGCTGCTGAGCGAAGGCGTGAGCAATGCCCTGAGCGGCGGCGAGGAATCCCTGCAGGGTGGTCTGCTGACGGCCGCCGTGCTGATCGGGCTCAACTACCTGGCATCGTTCCTCACCGCGCGCAACCATTTCGCCAAGTGGCTGATCGAGGGTGAGCCGAAGCTGATCGGCCGGAACGGCCAGCTCGACAAGGAAGCCCTGAGGCGCGAGATGGTGGCAGAGGCCGACGTTATGAAGCGCCTGCGGGAGGATGACCGGAAGCTGAAGGACGTCGCGAAGGTCTACCTCGAGACGGACGGCAAGATCAGCTTCGTGTCGTCGGAGGATCGATGAAGGCAATCCGGTTGGTGATCGTCGGCTCCGCGATGGCGGCGGCCATTCCCGTGGCCACGGCGGTCGACGTGGGCTCGCTCTCCGGAGGGGCGCCCGTCTCGGTCGACGATGCCGGCACCACCGACCCCGGCACGCTGGAGCTGGTTGTGCCCTTCGAGCTCTCGCGCAAGGACTCCGGTGACGAGTCCTTCGGCTTCACCCCGAAGCTGAAGTACGGCATCGCGCCGGACTGGGGGGTCTCGGTGTCGATTCCGCTGCGTGCCGGGTCGGCCGACCGGACCGGCAGCGGCGACCTTCGCGCTGCCGCGACCTGGAGCTTCCTGAAGGAGCAGGGCGCGCGGCCCGCGCTCGCGGCTCAGTTGTCGTTGATCGCGCCGACCGGCCGCGGCAGCGACGGACTCGACGCCGAGCTGCAATTGCTCGCGACCAAGACCCTGCCTGGCGCGGTCAGCCACCATGTGCACCTGAATGCGTCGGTCTTGCGGAACTCCCGGCAGGACGGCGAAGAACGGCGCCATCGCAACGCGTTCGTGGTCGGCTACGACCGTCGGCTCGCCCCCGACCTGCTCGGCATTGCCGACTTCGTCTATGCGCATGATCGCGAGCGGGGCGGCTCGGACCGCCTGCTCGAGGTGGGCGCGCGCTACAAGCTGCGCAACAGCGACGTGGTGGGCCTGGGGCTCGGGCTGGGCGTGGGCTCGAGCGAGACCGACTGGCGGATCGGCCTGTCCTACCAGTTGCAGTTCTAGCCGGCGCGCCAACGTCCGATGGCGGAGTCGATCGACCCGATCGTCGCGGCGCGGCCGCGCAGCCGGGAAGGGGTCCGCGAAAAGCGCGGTGCCGGTGCAGGCTGCTCGATGCCGTCGATCTCGAGGAAGGCTTCACGCGCCACGTTATGAGGATGGCGGGCAGCCCTGGAGAGCGGCAATACGGGTGCCACGCATGCATCGGTTCCTTCGAGCAGGGCGGTCCATTCCGCCTGCGAGCGGCCGGCGAAGGTGCGCTCCAGCACCTCGCGCAGATCGGCCCAGCGTGCCGGATCCTGGTGTGCTTCGACGCACGAATCCGGCAGTCCCGCGTGGCGGCAGAACTCCAGGAAGAACCGGGGCTCGAGCGCGCCCAGCGCCATGTATTCGCCGTCGGCCGTCCGGTAGCAGGAGTAGGACGGATTTCCGCCGTCGAGCAGGTTGGCGCCGCGCTCCTCCTTGAACTCGCCCCGTAACGCCCGGCCGACATGGCTGGCCATCAGGTTGAGCACGCCGTCGATGATCGCGACGTCGACGACCTGTCCGTGGCCGGACGTCCGCGACTCGAGCAGTGCCGCGAGAATGCCGACCACGAGGTGCAGGCTCCGCCATCGTAGTCGCCGACCAGGTTCAACGGCGGAACGGGAGCGCCCCCGCGCGCTCCGACCGCGTGCAGGGCTCCGGCGATGGCGACATACCCGATGTCGTGCCCCGCGGTCAGGGCGAGCGGGGCGATCCGATGCAGGAGGTTCGCATCGGGGCTCCGGTCATCGGCGTGCTCGAACATCATCCCGATGCAACACCGCCGTACTCGCTGCTGCAGTGGCGCCTGGAGGAATAGCTGCTCAACCCGCCGTGATCCGGTCCCGACCCTCCGCCTTCGCCCGGTAGAGGGCGACATCCGCCCGCTGGACCAGGTCCTCGCGCTGCTCCTGCGAGCGGAGCTCGGCGAGGCCGCCGGACAGCGTGACCGGCCGATCGTCGCGCAGACCCTGCGGCCGCGATGCCCGCACGGCGTCGCGAAGCCGGTTGCACAGCACGGCAGCGCTTTCCGACTCGGTGTCGGGCATGATCAGCAGGAACTCCTCGCCACCGTAGCGACCGAGCACGTCGGCGCCGCGGATGTTGCGGCTCATCACGTCGGCCACGTGACGCAGGGCCTCGTCGCCGACGGTGTGGCCGAAGAGGTCGTTGATCCGCTTGAAGTGGTCGATGTCCAGCAAGGCGACGGTGAGCGGCGTGCCGCGACGCCGGCTGCGCGCGATCTGGACGGCAAGCTCGCCCTCGAGGTGGCGACGGTTGAAGATGCCGGTGAGCTCGTCGTGGCTGGCGCGGCTTGCCGCCGCGTCCCGCTCCGAGGCGAGGGCGGCATTGGCCAGCCGCAACTCGTGCATCGCGCGGTCCAGCGATTGGGTACGCTCGCGGATCTTCGTGCGCAACGCCGCCTGGACGCTGCCGTAGAGGCATACCTGCAGGGCCACGCCGAGCAGCACCACCAGCAGCACCAGCTCCGCCATCCGCGCGTCCGAATCGAGCCCACGGATGACATATCCGACCATGAGCATGGCCTCCAGCGAGCCCAGGCCCATCAGCGCCAGGAGGTGACGCCGGTCAAGGGTGCTCGCGGCGTAGGAGATCGAGACCATCCCGGTCAGCGCGAACAGCACGCGGGCGACCACCGGGCCCATCTGGGTCATGGTCACGAACGCGAGCGTGATGCCGAAGAGGAGCTGGGCGAAGACGAGCGACGGGTCCCGCAGGCGCAGGTTCCAGCCGCGGTGCACGATGTAGTAGAACACGCCGACGCCGGCAAGCGCGCACACCGTGAAGGCGACGAGAACCTGGGGTGCCAGCCAGCCCTGCAGGACGATGAGCGCCAGGCAGAGAACGTTGAAGGCGTGCGTGACCAGCGAGAACGCCACGAAGCGCTTGCGCCGGTGCTGCTTGGAGTCATGGGTGAGTACAGCTGCCAAGCGTCGGGTCGCTCCAACGGCTGCGCCGCAATCGTCGCCATTCTAGTAGCCCTTCGCGGCGGCATGCCAAGTCCGGAGGCGGCCGGTACCCGTGCGACGATGTCGGCCACGGATCGGACGCAGAAAGCCGCGTCCGAAGCCCGCTTGACGATGGAGGCTGCGATGGAGAGGGACTTCGAAGGGAAGACGGCGATCGTTACCGGAGGCGGGTCGGGTATCGGCAAGGCGGCGGCGCTCGCGCTCGGATCGCGCGGCGCGAGCGTAGTGGTGAACGATCTCGGCGCGGCGGCCTGCCACGCGGTGGCCGACGCGATCACCGGCGCCGGCGGCAAGGCGATTGCGGTTCCCGGGAACGCAGCGGATCCGGAAGCGGTCAGGTCGCTGGTGGACGCCGCGGTGTCCCGCTTCGGGGCGCTTCACGTGGCCTTCAACAACGCCGGCATCGGTGGTCCGCTCGGGCCGCTCGCCGAGATCGACATCGAGGCGTACCGGCAGCTGATGGAGGTCAACCTGCACTCCGTCTTCTATGCCATGCGCTACGAGATCCCGGCGATGATCGCCGCCGGCGGCGGCGCCATCCTCAACATGTCGTCCATCCTCGGATTGGTGGGTGATGCCAACGCCGGACCCTACGTTGCCGCCAAGCACGGCGTGGCCGGACTCACCAAGGCCGCGGCCCTGTCCTATGCCGGCAACGGCGTGCGGATCAACTCGATCCATCCGGGGTACATCGACACGCCGCTGCTGTCGAACCTGCCGAAGGAGGTCTACGACGGCCTCGTCAGCCTGCATCCCATGGGGCGGCTCGGCACATCGGAGGAGGTGACCGAGCTCGCGCTCTTCCTACTGTCGGACCGGGCCGCCTTCATCACCGGGTCGCAGCACCTGGTCGACGGCGGATACACCGCCCGCTGACTGGCAGGCTCGGGGAGCGCCGGCCGGTTGCGCCGGTCAGGAGCCGGAAGCGCCCGGGGCGGTGCCGGCAAGCCGTACCAGGAGCCGCTCGAGCTCCGGGCACCGGGTCGCTCTGCGGGCCAGCATCGCGTCCAGCATCACGTCCTCCAGCGCCTCGGCGATCGGCAGGTGGGTCAGGGCAAGCTGCTGGGCATGCCGGCGTGCACGGGGGTGGGCTACGGCGGTGCGAAGCTCCTCCAGGAGCTTCCGGTACACGGTGAAGTGCATCCGGTGCTGGCAGGGCTTGGCCTGCAGAAGCTGGACGGCTTCGGCGAGGAACTTGAGTGCCTTGCGGTCGGCTTGACCGCGCGGTGCAGCTTCGGCGGGCGAGGGCATGGTCATCTGCGGAATTCCTTGGCGCAGGCGAAATCCGGGGAAGGACGGGTCTGTCCCCTGTCGCCTCTCAGCCGGCAGGTTCCTCCCGCACCGGGCATTGTGTGGCGCCTGGCCGACGAGCGGTGGCAGGATGAGGCTGGCAGGCGACACTGCGGCGAACTACCATGCGGTCCCGGTGGCAGGTGGTCGCGACGGCAGGCACAAGGCGCCGAAAGAGGGGGGGACGATGAGGGTAGTCATACTCGGAGCGGGCGGCTTCATCGGAAGCCGCCTGGCCCGGGCGCTGGCCGCATCGCCGGCGTTGCCCGCCGCGGCGGACGGGGCCGTGGCGCAGCGGCCGGTCACGGAGCTGGTGCTTGGGGATGCGCGCCCGTTGGCCGCGCCTTCCCGCGGAAATACCGGCCCGGTTGCGGTCAGCGCCATCCAGGGCGACATCCGCGATCCGGCCTTCCTCGCCGGCATCTTCAGCCGGCCGGTGGACTGCGTGTTTCATCTTGCCGCCGCGCTCACGCTGGATGCGGAGAGCGACTTCGCACGCGGCCTGGAGGTGAACGTCCACGCGCTGATGCGGCTGCTGGAGCTCTGCCGCGCGCAGTCGCGGCCGCCGCAGCTGGTATTCGCCAGCTCGATATCGGCATTTGGCGGCGTGCTGCCGGACCGGGTCGACGACGACGTGGCCCAGACACCGGAGACCTCCTACGGCTGCCACAAGGCGATCGCCGAGCTGCTGATCAACGACTACTCCCGCCGCGGGTTTCTCGACGGCCGGATGCTGCGGCTGCCGGTCGTACTCACGCATCCGGGGCCGGCCACCGGCAGCGTCTCCGACCGGATCGCGGCGCTCATCCGCGAGCCGCTGGCAGGGCGTGACGTGACCTGCCCGTTGGCGCCGGCCACGCGCCTGCCGGTGGCATCGGTGCAGCGGGTGGTGTCCAGCCTGGTTGCGCTGCTCGGGCTGGCACCAACCGTGTTCGGCGCCAGCCGGGCGATGAACCTGCCATCGCTCACCGTCACCCCGGCAGAGATCGAGGCCGCGGTGCGTCGCGCGGCCGGCGGGCGCCGTGTCGGAAGCTTCCTCTGGCAGCCGGACGCGCAGCTGCAGCGCATCGCCGATGGCTGGCCGCGTGAGTTCACCTCGCGCCGGGCAATGGCGGCCGGCATCAGGGCCGATGCCGACGTCGACGCGGTGGTCGCCGCCTACCTCCAGGAAGCGCCGGCGGCATGACGATGAGCGAGGACCGGTCGCTGCCGGTCTGCATCGTCGGCGCGGGCTCGTCCGGTGTTGCGGCCGCCAAGGCGCTGAAGCAGAAGGGCGTCGATTTCGAATGCTTCGAGATCGGTTCGGACATCGGCGGCATGTGGCGCTACGAGAACGACAACGGGCTGTCGTCGGCCTACCGCAGCCTGCACATCGACACCAGCCGGCACAACCTCGGCTATCCGGACTTCCCGATCCCCGACCGGTATCCGGATTTCCTCTCCCATGCGCAGGTGCTGGAGTACCTGGAGTCGTATGCGGACCGATTCGGGGTGCGGCCGCACATCCGCTTCCGCACCCGGGTCGAAGACGTGCGGCCGCATGCGGAGGGGGGCTGGCAGGTGCGCCTGGCCGGTGGCGGGACGCATCGCTATCGCGCCGTGCTGGTCGCCAACGGGCACCTGTGGGATCCGCGCTGGCCGGACTTCGCGGGACGGTTCGACGGCCCGGTGATCCACTCCCACCACTACCGTACCGCGGAGCCTTTCCGCGAGAAGCGCGTGCTCGTCGTAGGCATCGGCAACTCCGCCGTCGATATCGCGGTCGACGTCTGCCGACAGGCGAAGAGCACGATCATCTCCACGCGCCGCAGCGCCTGGATCATGCCGAAGTACATCATGGGCGTGCCGGTGGACCGCTGGTCCGCCTTCCTCATGCGCAGACTGCGCTTGCCGACGCGCTTGACCCGGAGCCTGATGCGGCGCCTGATGTACCTTGCGGTGGGCGACCAGGCCCGCTATGGCCTGCCGCGCCCGGCGCATCCGATCTGGCGCGAGCATGCCACCTTGAGCCAGGAGCTGCTGCCCTATGTCGGCCATGGATGGATCCGGGTGAAGCCCGATGTGCGCGAGTTGCAGCCGGATGCGGTCGCCTTCGCGGACGGCACCACGGAGCCGGTCGATGCGATCATCCATGCCACGGGCTACAAGGCCACCTTCCCGTTCATCGATCCGGCGCTCTTCGAGGTGAAGGACCGGTCGGTGGCACTGTACCGGCGCATGCTGCCGCCGGAGCTGCCGGGGCTCTTCATGGTCGGCCTGGTGCAGCCGGTGGGACCGACCATTCCGCTGGTGGAGATCCAGTCGCGTTGGCTTGCCGCGGTGCTCGCGGGCGACCTCCGCCTTCCCGACATCGCCACCATGCGGGAGGAGATCGGACGCCATGAGCGCGAGCTGGCACGACGCTATGTCGGTTCCGCGCGCTACACGCTGGAAGTGGATTTCAGGGACTACGCAGGTCGGCTGCACGCCGACATGAAGCGGGGCAGGGCGGGTGTCTGACCGCACCGCCTCGCGTCGCACCAGATGGCCAGGAGGGGCCGGATCGAACCCATGACACAGCAACGCATCGCCGATTCTCACGGCACGACCGAAACCCGGCACAACGCCGGCCATTCCACCTACATGGCGAGTCGGGCGGGCTCGGCCACGATCACGCCGGTCGGCGAGTTCATTGCCGGCAGCTTCGCGTCCTTCGAGCTGGTCTACACCGCCGGCTACTTCGGGATCGACGACACCGGCAGCCTCAAGATCGTGCATCGCTTCGCGAGCGACATGGGCAGGCCGCAGTTCGACCAGCCTTCCGGCTGGAACTATGTCACGGCCGAGGCCAGCAACGGCGCGGTGCTGCAGCTGGAGTACGACGGCAAGCGCAACCTGCGTCCCTGGGACAAGACGCTGATGATCCGGGTGGTGCGTGGCTTCCTGCGCGAAGGCGACACGATCACGGTGCGGCTGGGCGATGCGCGGTTCGGCTCGCCTGGAATGCGGGTGCAGACCTTCGTCGAGCCGACCTTCGAGTTCAAGGTGCTGGTGGATCCCTGGGCGACCTACAACTACGTGGAGCTGCCGGCGTCGCCGACCGTCGCGATCGTGGCCGGTCCGCCGGTCACCTGGAAGGCGCTGCTGCCGACCTTGCGGCGCGTCGGCCAGCCCTTCAGCCTGGGCTTCAAGGGCGAGGACCGCTGGGGCAATCCGAGCCATCGCATGCCGGGCCGTTATCGGCTCGCGGCCTCGCTGCCGGTGGAGGGCTTGCCGGAGTGGCTCCATGTGGCCGACGGCACGCATGCGTCGACCGTCGACGGCCTGTCGGTTGCCGCGCCGGGCGACCTGGTCATCGAGGTGTTCGACGAGGCCGGCAGGCGCCTTTGCGCCTCCAATCCGCTTCGGGTGGCGGCGCAGGCGGCGCTCCTGCCATGGTGGGCCGACCTGCATGGACAGTCCGAGGAGACGATCGGCACCAACTCGGCACGCGAGCTGATCGAGTTCGCCCGCGATCGCGCCTTCCTGGACGCGATGAGCCACCAGGGCAACGACTTCCAGATCACTTCGCACTTCTGGCAGGAGCTCAACCGCCTGACCGCGGAGTACAACCAGGACGGCCGCTTCGTCATCTTCCCGGGCTACGAGTGGTCGGGCAACACCGGCCTCGGCGGCGACCGGAACGTGCTGTTCCGCGAGGAAGGACGGCAGATCCACCGCTCGCACCACGGGCTGGTGGAGGATCTCTCCGATGCCGAGACCGACGCCCACAGCGCCGCCGACCTCTTCGAATCGTTGAAGGACGAGGACTGCGTGGTGTTCGCCCACATCGGCGGGCGCTATGCCGACATCGCGATGTCGCATGACGCGCGCATCGAGCGCTCGGTGGAGGTGCATTCGGATTGGGGCACGTTCGAGTGGCTGGTCGAGGATGCGTTCCGGCAAGGCTACCGGGTGGGCATCCTGGCCAATTCGGACGGACACAAGGGCCGCCACGGCGCGAGCCATCCCGGCGCTTCGCTCTTCGGCGCCTACGGCGGCCTGTCCTGCCTGCTCGCGCCGGAGCTGACCCGCGACGCGCTTCTGGAGGCCCTGCGGCGCCGGCACCACTATGCGACCACCGGCTCGCGGGTGCACCTCGAGGTGCGCGCGCGCTTCGAGTCGCCGGCCGAGCTCTTCACCGACGACCCGGCGCTCGGCGGCAAGGAGGCGGGCCGTGTCGGCGAGGCGATGATGGGCGACATCCTCCGCTACCAAGGCGGCGCCGTGCGGCTCGCCATCGAGGTCGCCGCGGGATCACCGATCGAGCGCATCGAGATCCGCAACGGCCTGCAGGTGCTCGAGACGCTGCGTCCGTACCTGGATGGACCGGCAGTGCCGCCGCCTTCGTCTTCGCCGCGGTTGCGGGTGATCTGGGAGGGTTCGGAGTATCGGGGCAGGGGCCGCCAGACCGTCTGGGACGGCAGCGCCACGCTCGACGGCAACGGCTTCACGCGGCTCGTTCCGGTCAACCTGTGGAACCTGGACAAGCGCCTGATGGCCGACGGCACCACCGCGGTGGACGGTGCCGTTCCCGAAGGCACCTCGAGCGTGACATGGCAGGCGCTCACCACCGGCGGCTTCGGCGGCTTCGACGCGATGCTGGCGGACCCGGTGCAGGGCCGCCTGCGCATCGACACGAAGCTGGTCAAGGCAGACCTGCCGATCGCGGACATCGGCTTCGACGACACCGTGCTGCAGGTGGATGGCGGCATCGGGCGGCGCATCCGGGTCTTCAGGGTTCCGCGGCAAAACGACACGCTGCGCTGGCAGCTCGACCGGTCGATCGCCGTGCGGCCCGGCGTCGACAATCCACTCTACGTGCGCGTCACCTTCGAGGACGGACATCTCGCCTGGTCGAGTCCCATCTACCTCATCCCATGAACCTGATCCCATGAGAAGGCCGCGCTGGCAGCAGGAGGGGAGCGAGCCGGACTATCGGTTCTCGCTCGCCAACGAACGCACCTTCCTCGCCTGGATACGCACGGCGCTCGCGGTGCTCGCCGGGGCCGTCGCTCTCGAGCAGTTCGTCACCCGATGGGAGCCGCGCGCGGCCGTGGTCGGTGTGGCCGTCGCGTTGGCCGTGCTTTCGGCGGCGCTCTGCGCGGGGGCCTACCGGCGCTGGAGGGCCGCCGAGATCGCCATGCGCCATGGCAGGCCGCTGCCGGGCTCGGCTACCGTCCCGCTGCTCGCCGCCGCCGGCGTGCTGGCGGCGGCGGTCATCGCGCTCCTGGTGGTGCTGCAGTGACGCCAGGCGATCCCGGCTTGCAGGCACAGCGGACCGCGCTCGCCTGGGTCCGCACCGGGCTGTCGGTGTTCGTGAACGCGCTGCTCGCCCTGCGTGCCGGCATGCAGGGCGGCAGCCCGCTGACGGCATGGCTCGGCGTCGCGCTCCTCGTGGCGGCGGCGATGACGGTGGCCTGCGGGACCCTGCGGCGCAGGCAACTCGCCGCGACGCCGACGCCGGGCGCGCCGCACGCGACGATGATGTGGATGGTGGTGGTGACGACCGGCCTCGCCTTCGTCGCCGGCACCGCCGCGATCGTGCTCTAGTCCGGGGCGATCAGCGCCCGGCGCTCGCCGCCTTCCAGGCCGCATACACCCGAGGCATGCAGACGGCGCAAGGCCGATAGCCGGCGGCACGCGCGGTCGCCTCGTCGAGGAAGAACACGCGGTCCGCCAGGTAGCCTCCCCTTGCGATCGCGCCCAGCGCCGCAGGACAGTCGAGCTGCCCGTAGCGGCGGCCGCGCCGGTGACCGCCGAGCGTCCCCGGCACCGCGCTCTCATGCGGCTTGCCGTCCGCTCCGATCAGCGTCCAGCGCTGGCCGCGCATGCCGCGCCTGCCGCAGTCACGCGCGGAAGCCGGCCGCGTCGCCTGCCGCCACCGCGCGGGCAGGGCCGATCCGGGCGCGCTCATGGGCGAGCAGCCAGCGCTTGCGTTCGAGTCCCCATGCATAGCCGCGCAGGCTGCCGTCCTTGCCGACGACCCGATGGCAAGGGATCAGGATGGCAACCGGATTGGCCGCGTTGGCCATGCCGATGCTTCGCGCCATGCGGCGGTCGGCATGGCCCAGCCGGCTCGCCAACGCGCCATAGGAAGTCACCTGCCCGGCGGGAACCTGGCGCACCGCGCTCCAGACCGCGCTCTGCAGCGGGCTGCCTTGCGGGGCAATGGCGATGTCGTCGATCGCATCGAGCTCGCCGGCGAAGTAGCGACGCAGGCGGTCGGCGATGCCGGCGAGCGCGCGCCCGGGCACTGCCAGGGTTCGCGCCGGCGCGACGTCGCCGTTCGCCTGCGGGAACCAGAGCCGGAGCACGCGCCCCTGCGGGTCGATGACGAGGCGCAACCGGCCGATCGGCGATTCGAGCTCGGGGTCAAACGGATCCATGATTCGCTCCTTCCATTGCCATGGCGGTCACTCTACCGACGCCCACCGCCCGCCGCACTCCGGGTCTTGCCGTCCCCGTCCATGGGTCCGGCCATGCGCATTCGACGATGAATCGTGCCATGATTCGAGAGCCGCGCCGCCCAGAGGCGCACGCAACCGGTACGGGAGGGTCGAATGCAGGACATCCGGGAGGAGCATCCTGAAGCAGATCCGGTCGAGGGCCGCTTCCGGAGCTTCGCCGAGTTCTATCCGTTCTACCTGTCCGAGCACCGGGACCGCACCTGTCGCCGACTGCATTTCGTCGGAACGAGCGTCGGCGTCGCCGCGATCGTCCTCGCCGTGGTGACGCTCGAACCCTTATGGCTCCTCGCCGGACTCGCCGTCGGCTATCTGTTCGCCTGGATCGGCCACTTCGGCTTCGAGAAGAACCGGCCGGCCACGTTCAGGCATCCGCTCTACAGCTTCATCGGCGACTGGGCGATGTACCGCGACATCCTGCGTGGTCGGATCCCGTTCTGACGCCGGCCATGCTGGAACGCGTCATCGAGACCCGGCTTCATGACCTGGGCGGCGGCTTCGAGGTGGGCCGCGTGCTGCCGCATCGCGGGCGGCGCATGGTCGGCCCGTTCATCTTCTTCGACCGGGTGGGACCGCACGACCTCGTCGCCCCGGTCCCCCGGACGCTCGACGTGCGGCCGCATCCGCACATCGGCCTGTCGACCGTGACCTACCTATTCGACGGCGAGCTGACCCATCGCGACAGCACCGGCGTCGAGCAGGTGATCCAACCGGGGGCGCTGAACTGGATGACGGCGGGATCCGGCATCTCCCATTCGGAACGGTTCGACGGCCTGCGTGAGCGCGGCGGCCACATGGACGGCATCCAGGCCTGGGTGGCAGTACCGGCGGCAAACGAGGAGGATCGCTGCTCCTTCGCGCATCATCCGGCCGAGTCGCTGCCGCGCTGGGAGGACGACGGCGTCGCCGCCTGCCTGATTGCCGGCAGCGCCTACGGAGCGACCAGTCCGGCGCTCACGCATTCGCCGCTGTTCTACCTGCATGTCGAGATGACGACAGGCGCGCGGCTGTCGATGCCGGACGGCTACGAGGAGGGGGCGGTCTTCGTGTCACGCGGGAGCGTGGAGCACGAGGGCACGCGCTACCCGGCGGGCAGGATGCTGGTGTTCCAGCCCGGTTCCCCGGCCATGATGAAGGCCGTGGAGCCGACGCGCCTGATGCTGCTCGGCGGTGATGCCCTTGGTGCCCGGCACATCTGGTGGAACTTCGTGTCCTCGCGCAAGGAGCGCATCGAGCAGGCCAAGGCGGACTGGCTCGCCGGCAGGTTCCGGCTGCCGCCGGGCGACGACCGCGAGTTCGTGCCCTTGCCGGGCGGATCCAGTCCCACGCCGCAGCCGATGTAGCCGCGGCGCCCTGCGGCCGGTGTCCATCGTCCGGGGCAAGGCGCACCGCAGGCATCGCCCTTGCCGGCGCGGTATTCCGAAGCAGATGGAGGCGCCATGAACGCGGCATCCGGAAACCGACCCGTCCGACCCTGCGTGGCCACGGCCTGCGGTGCGTTGCTCCTGTTGATGCTTGCCGCGCAGACATCCGCCCAGACCGCGCCAGGCGAGGAAAAATCGGGCACCACCCGCGCGCTGGAGTTGGGCGCGAAGCTGCTGCAGGGCAATTCGCCGCTTGCACCGATGGACGTGCACCTGGCGGGCTTCCATCCGATGAAGGACGAGCCCGAGCACCAGATGCTGGCGCATCACTTCTGCCACCAGGTGAACGAGGACTTCGCGCAGTGCGTGCTCTTCGACGGCACCGGCCGGGATGCCCGACTGAACGGCATCGAGTACATCATCTCGGAAAAGCTGTTCGAGCGGCTCCCCGAGGAAGAGCGCGAGTACTGGCATCCGCACAACGGCGAGATCCTCTCCGGCCAGCTGGTGGCTCCCGGCATTCCGGAGGTGGCGGAGCACGAGCTGATGAAGCGAAAGATCAACAGCTACGGCAAGACCTGGCATGTCTGGAACACCGGCGGTCCCGGG
>JAEWEW010000357.1 GCA_023389175.1 Pseudomonadota bacterium
CGGGCCCGGTCCACTCCGATCTTGTCGTCGGATCGCACCGGCCGCATCCAGATCAGCAGCACCGCGCAACCCGGCGCCAGCAGAAAGGATCGCCGGTTCAAGTTCGCTTCTTCAGTCGTGCGTAGAAGTATCCATCGTGCTCGCGGACGTCGGTGCTGGTCGGCAACAGCTGCGCCATGCCAGGCCGGGCATCCAACCAGGGCGCCGTGACCGGCTCGCGCGTGCAGTCGGCCTGATGCGAGCAGAAGGCTGCGATCACCTCTTCGCCCTCTTCGGGGAAGATGGAACAGGTGACGTAAAGCAATGTACCACCCGGCCTGAGCGTCGGCCAAAGCGCCGCGAGCAGCCGACGCTGGCGCGACGCCAGTGTGGCAAGATCACGACGCCGACGGTGCCAGGGCACATCGGGATGGCGCCGCACGATGCCCGACGCGCTGCACGGCGCATCGAGCAGGATCCGGTCGAACGGTTCGCCGTCCCACCACTGCGCCGGCTCGGTGGCATCCGCGACGCGCACCACCGCGCCCCAGGAGGGCGGCGGCCATGCCTCGTGCAGCGGCAATCCCTCGCGCGCCAGGTTGGCGCGAACCCGCGCAAGGCGCCCGGCATCCTGGTCGATCGCGAGCACCCTGCAGTCGGCGAGCTGCAGCAGGTGGGTGGTCTTGCCGCCCGGCGCGGCGCAGGCGTCCAGGATCCTTTCCCCGGCACGCGGCGCGAGCACGGGCTGCCCCAAGCCGGTCGCCGCCTCCTCGGGGGAAGAGGCGAGCAGCAGCGGTGCCGCAAGCTGGGCACCGGCATCCTGCACGGTGAAGTCGCCATCGGCGAAGCCGGGTATCCGCTCGACCGCGACCGCGCGGTCGAGCACCAGCGCCTCGGCACCGACGCGGCGGTTGGGCAGGCCGGCCTCGGCCAGACGCAGGGATGCGGCCGCCACCTGGTCCACGCCGTCGGGCGCCGGCACGCGACGCCGGTTGACCCGCAGCGTGAGCGGCGCCTGCTGCAGCGACGTGGCGAGGATGGATTGCCACGACTGCGGCCAGGCGGCGCGCACCGCCTCGATCCACCATGCCGGCTGCTCGTGGCGGGCCTCGATGTCGCCCGCCGCCTCGGCCAGCAGCCCTTCGCGCTCGCGCGCGAAGCGGCGCAGCGTCGCATTGAGGAAGCCCGCGCTGAAGCGATTGCCCAGCCCTTCGGGCAACGCGCGGGCGGCGGCGACCGCCTGGTCGATCACCACCGGCACCGGGCGGCGGCCGTCGAGCAGCTCGGCCAGCGCCGTCATCTGCAGAGCGGCCAGCAGCGGCGCCGGCGCCCGGCTGCTCAGCCGCCTTCCAAGGAAGCGCAAGGTGCCGAGCCGGCGCATCGCGGCGAATGCCATGTCGCGGATCGCGCGCGCGGAATCGGCGGCGGCCTCGGCTCTTTCGGGGCGGGAAAGCACGGCGTCCAGCGCCGCCGCGAGATGGGCGCCGGCGAGCGTATCGCGCAGCGCCAGGGCGCAGAGCATCATCTCGTCGGCCAGCGCGGCGCGTCCCCGGGGGCGTGCCGAGTCGTCCCCGACTACCCGGGCGTCCCGGGCCGCGCGCGCGGCCCGGGCTGCATCGTCAGGTGGCCTGGCCAACGCCGGCCATGGCCAGCAGGCGCCGGATCCGCTCCTCGGTGCTGGGGTGCGTGGAGAAGAGGCCGCGCACGCCGCCCGAGAGCGGGTTCATGATCATCATCTGCGCGGTTTCGGGATGGCGCTCGGTCGCCTCGAGCGGAATGCCGCGCGCGTAGTGCTCGATCTTCTGCAGGGCCGCGGCCAGCGCCTGCGGGTCGCCGCTGATCTCGGCACCGAGCCGGTCGGCCTCGAACTCGCGGGCACGCGAGATCGCCATCTGGATGATCGCGCCTGCGATCGGCGCGAGAATGGCGAGCGCGATGCCTGCGATCGGATTGGACGGGCGGCCGTCGGAGCTGCGGCCGCCGAAGAGCAGCGCGAAGTTGGCGAGCGCCGAGATGGCACCGGCCATGGTTGCGGCAACGGTGGATACCAGGATGTCGCGATGCTTCACGTGGGCCAGCTCGTGCGCCATCACGCCGCGCATCTCGCGCGCGGTCAGCACGCGCAGCAGGCCGGTGGTGGCCGCGACCGCGGCATTCTGCGGATTGCGGCCGGTGGCGAAGGCGTTCGGCGCGTCCTCCTGGATGAGGTAGACGCGCGGCATCGGCAGCTGCGCCCGCTCGGCCAGCTCGCGCACCATGTTGTAGTACTGCGGCGCCGTGGTCGCGTCCACTTCCTGCGCGTTGTACATGCGCAGGATCATCTTGTCCGAGAACCAGTAGGCGAAGAAGTTGCTGACCACGGCGAAGCCGAGGGCCATCAGCATCCCCTGCTCACCGCCGAAATACTGGCCAATCGCGCCGAACAGGGCGGTGATGGCCGCCATCAGCACGAACGTCTTGACCCAGTTGAACATGCGTCGATTCTCCCGGTGGAGGCCGGCGGATCCGGCCTCTCGTCGTGTGCAATCTTGGGGTGGAATCGGTCCGGATCAAGCGACGGGCAAGCCCGCCGTGGGGTCAATCAGGACGAGGCGGGCAGCTCGAAACGGTCGCCGGCAGCCAGCGGATGGCCGCGCAGGTAGTCGCGCGCGGCGAGGCGCCGGCCGCCGGCGCGCTGCAGCTCGCCGAGGCGAACGGCACCGGCTCCGCAGGCCACCACCAGCCCGTCCTCCGGACCCGCGGCGAGGATGGTGCCCGCAGGCTCGGCCCTGTCTGCCCGCGGCAGGATGGTCGGACGGTAGAGGCGGATCGGCTCGCCCGGCGCCCGCGCGAGTGCGGCGCGGGCTCCCGGCACCGGGTCGAACGCCCGGATGTGATTCGCCACGCCGGCTGCGTCCAGCCGCCAGTCGATCACCGCCTCGGCCTTCTCGACCTTGTGCGCATAGGTCACGCCGTCCTTCGGCTGCGGCTCGAACCGCACCGCGCGCGGGTCAGCCGCCAGCCGATCGAGCACCTCGACGATCGCGGTCGCACCGAGATCGGCCAGCCGGTCGTGCAGGCTGCCTGCGGTGTCGTCCGGGCGGATCGGCATTGGCAGGGCGAGGGCGACCGGCCCGGTGTCGAGGCCGGCCTCCATCCTCATGATGCAGATGCCGGTCTCCCGGTCACCGGCCTGCACCGCGCGCACGATCGGTGCGGCTCCCCGCCACCGGGGCAGCAGCGAGGCATGGATGTTGAGGCAGCCGAGCGGCGCGATGTCGAGCACCGCCTGCGGCAGGATCAGCCCGTAGGCCGCCACCACCAGGACGTCCGGGCGCAGCGCCGCGACGGCATCCACCGCCGGCCCGGTGGCCTCGCCGCGCAGTGTTGCCGGCTGCAACACCGGCAGCAGGGCGGCGAGCGCCCTCGCCTTGACCGGGGACGGCGCCAGCCGCTGCCCGCGACCGGCCGGGCGATCGGGCTGGGTGAGGACGCCCACCACCTCATGCCGGGAGGCGAGCAGCCTGTCCAGTGCGCGCTCGGCGAAGGCCGGCGTGCCGGCAAAGGCGACGCGCAGCGGCGTGCCCGCGGGCCGCTGCTCGCGGCCGTGCGCGGGCGCGGTACCCGTCCTAGGCGACGGCACGCTCCTGCTTGCTGAGCTTTGCCCGGATGCGCGACTGCTTGAGCCGCGAGAGGTACTGGACGAAGACCTTGCCGTCGAGGTGATCGATCTCGTGCTGGATGCACACCGCCAGCAGGCCATCCGCCTCCAGGGTGAACGGATTGCCGTCCCGGTCCAGCGCGCGGACGGTGACGCGGTCGGGCCGCTCGACTTCGTCGTAGATGCCGGGCACCGACAGGCAGCCTTCCTCGTAGACCTTGGATTCCTCGCTGCTTGCGACGATCTCGGGATTGACGAAGACGCGAAGCTCGTTGCGCGCCTCGGACACGTCGATCACCACCACCCGCAGGTGGACGTCCACCTGGGTCGCGGCGAGGCCGACCCCGGGTGCGGCGTACATGGTCTCGGCCATGTCGTCCACCAGGCGACGGATGGCGTCATCCACCTTCCCGACCGGCTTGGCAACCTTGTGCAGCCGGGCGTCGGGGTAACGAAGTATGTCAAGAACGGTCATCGGTCGAAAACCACCACTAGGCCCCAATCGCCTTGCCGGGGGAGGGAAGCATGGTCAAGATTCAGCGGCGAAGATCGCGTCGCCAACGATCCCGGCACGACTCTACAGTCACAGGTGGGCTCGCGTGGGAGGCATTTCAAGGATCGACCATGTCGCTGAAAAAGTTTAGCACCCGCCGCCTGACCACACTAGCGATCGGCGTCACGCTCGCACTGGGCGGGGCGCTGCCGGCCGCCGTGGCGCCGCTGGCCGCCCAGCAGGCCACGCCGCCGATCGAGCTTGCCCCGGGCGCCCCGGACAAGCATGTCGTCGTGAAGGGCGACACCCTGTGGGACATCTCCGCCACCTTCCTCAAGTCGCCCTGGCGCTGGCCGGAAGTCTGGCAGCTCAACCGCGAGCAGATCGCCAACCCGCACCTGATCTATCCCGGCGACATCGTCTACCTGGACACGAGCGGAGCCTCGCCC
>JAEWEW010000382.1 GCA_023389175.1 Pseudomonadota bacterium
CAGCGGCTCTGCTCGCCGTCTCCGTAGAGCGTGATGTCCTCGCCGGAGAGCGCCTGCACGATTAAGTTGCTCACCACCCGGCCATCGCCCGGCAGCATGCGTGGCCCGTAGGTGTTGAAGATGCGGGCGACGCGCACCGAGACGCCGTGCTGGCGCACGTAGTCGTAGCAGAGCGTCTCGCCGCAGCGCTTGCCTTCGTCGTAGCAGGCCCGCGGTCCGACCGTGCTGACGTTGCCGCGATAGGTTTCCGGCTGCGGATGGATGTCCGGATCGCCGTAGATCTCGCTCGTCGATGCCTGCAGCAGGCGCGCGCCGCGCCGGCGCGCGAGCTCCAGCATCCGCCAGGTGCCGACCACGTTGGTGAGCGTCGTCCCGATCGGATCGCGCTGGTAGCAGGGCGGGCTTGCCGGACTCGCGAGATTGAAGATGGCGTCCACGTCGAGGTCGCAGGGCTCCATCACGTCGTGCCCGCAGAAATCGAAGCGCGGATGCGAGCGCAGGTGCTGCAGGTTCGCCCGTCTGCCGGTGCTGAGGTTGTCCAGCGCGATCACGTGGAAGCCGGCGCGCAGCAGCCGGTCGCACAGATGGCTTCCGAGGAAGCCGGCGCCGCCGGTGACCAGTACGCGGCCGGTCGTGCCGAGGGAAGTGTTCATGTCGCAGCGTCCTGCAGGTCGGGGGAGGGGATTCGCCGAGGCGGTCAGGGGAACAGCACCTTGAAGCGCAAGGCGCCGCGCAGCCGCCAGAAGAAGGCAAGGTACGGAATGGCGATGGAGGTGAGCACCATCTCGGCCACGTGCGACGGCGCCCGGGAAGCACCGCGCAGGCGCTGCCAGGCGAAGGCGAGGCAGAGGGCCAGTGCAACGCCCGCAAGCGCTGCCGCGAGCGAGCCGTTGCCCGCCGCACCGGCTACCGTGGCGGCGACCGTGGCGGCGACGATCGCGACATACCGCCAGGGCGGGGCTCGCCGGATCCGCTCCCGGTAGAGTCGCGGGTGCTTGCGAAAGAGCAGCGCGTCGAAGTACACGTTCGCCTGCTGCCCGAGCGAGATCCCCCAACGGGCCGGACGGACCGGATGCACCACCACGGCGGCCTCGGCCCGCCCGACGGTGCCGTACCGCTCGAGCAGGGCGAAGTGCAGGTCGGAATCTTCGCGCCAGGCGCGGGTGAAGCGTTCGTCGAAACCGCCGATCTCCTCCAGCGCTTGGCGCCGTACGATGGCGTTCGCGGTCACGAACTCGGCAGTCTCCAGGCCCTGGGTCATGCGCGCATGGTCGGTGGGCGGTCCCGACACCGGCACCACGACCCGTCCGCTCAAGGCCATCAGGTCGGGCGTCAGTGCCCGGAGCGCTTCGGCGAGCCACTGGGCGTCGGGCACGGTGTCGTCGTCGGTGAAGGCGATCACCGGTGCCCGCGCCGCGCGCCAGCCGCGATTGCGGGCGGCTGCGGGACCGCGCGTCCCCTCGGATCTCAGGTAGCGGACTGCAGGCGCGCCACCGGTTGCGCGGGCGAACGTCGCCACCTCTTCGCGCGTGTCCTCCGTGCGCCCGTCGTCGACCACCACGATCTCGTACCGGTCCGGTGCGATGCCCGTCTGTGCGACGAGGGCCGCGAGGCACCGGCGCAGCAGCGCGGGGCGGCGGTAGGTGGCGAGCACCGCCGAGATCTCCGGCAGGGCGCCGCTCTCGGGCGGCCGGGCGGACGGGCTCAATGCGGCTTCTCCAGTAGGTAGGAACCGATGACCAGCGCGTCGAGCGGCGTGCTGTGGAAGGCGTCGATCGCGTCCTTCGGCGTGCAGACGATCGGCTCGCCGCGGACGTTGAACGAGGTGTTGATCAGCACCGGCACGCCGGTCAGTCGGCCGAAAGCCGACAGCACGTCGTGGAAACGCGGATTCGCGGTCCGGGAGACCGTCTGCACCCGCGCGGTCAGGTCCTGGTGGCAGGCGGCCGGGATGCGCGCCGCCTGCTCCGGCTTCACGTCGTAGATGAACAGCATGAAGGGAGCGGTGCCGCCGTTGGCACTGGCCGGCGTGAACCAGTCCGCCAGGTGTTCCTCCGGCACCGCGGGCGCGACCGGCCGGAAGTCCTCTCGATCCTTCAGCTCGTTGATCCGTGCCTGCATCTGGGCCCCGAGCGGCGAGGCGAGGATGGAGCGGGCCCCGAGCGCCCGCGGGCCGAACTCCATCGGGCCCTGGAACCAGCCGATCACCCGGTCCTGGGCGAGCAGGCGGGCCGTGGTGCCGGCGAGATCGTCGAGCCGCTCGTAGCGCAGCTTGGTCCAGCGCAGCAGGGCTTCGATCGATTCGTCGTCGTAGGAGGGACCCAGGTATGAGTGGGACATCCGCCACCGGCGCGGGGCGAGCGCCGTGGTGCGCTCGGCGCTGGCCGGCGCCTCCGCCGGCGGACGCTCGCGCAGGGTGCCGTCGATCCAGAGCGCGGCTCCGAGCGCGGTGCCCGCATCGCCGGCGGCAGGCTGCACCCAGACCTCGTCGAAGATGCCGCTGTCGCGGATGCGTGAGTTCATGACGCAGTTGAGCGCGACTCCGCCCGCCATGGCGAGCCGCGACTGCCCGCTTGCCTCGCGCAGCCAGGCGGCGAGATGGAGCACCGTTTCCTCCAGGATCGCCTGCAGCGACGCTGCCAGGTCGAAATGCCGCTGCTCCAGCGGCGCACCGCGCTGCCGCGGGGGGCCGAAGAGCGCGGCGAGGTCCATCTCTGCGATCTCGTAGCGGCCGTCGCCGACCACACGCACGCGCTGGCGCAGTGCGTCGAGGCCGGTGGGACGGCCCATCGCCGCAAGCGCCATCACCTTGTATTCGTCCGACGAATGGAGGAAGCCCAGGTAGCTGGTGACCCGCTCGTAGAGCAGGCCGAGCGAATGCGGCAGCCGCACCTCGCCGAGGGGGTCGTAGCGCCCGGCCGCGTAGACGCCATAGGAGGTGGAGGTCTCCTCGCCGCGGCCATCCAGCGTCATGACCGCGCATTCGTCGAACGGGCTGGCGAGGAAGGCGCTCGCCTGGTGGCTCAGGTGGTGATCCACGAAGTGGAAGCGGTAGGGGCCGTCATGACGGACGCCGGCGAAGCGGGCCTTCAGGTGATGAGGAGCGCCGTCGGCGAGTTGGCGCGGCGCATTGACGACGTAGGAGACGAAGAGCGGATCCCAGGGATTCTCCCAGCGCGGAGCGCCCGATCCCGTCTCGCCGGCACGCCGGGACGAGGGCTGGAGCGGCAGCTCGATGGTGGCGCCGTCGGCCCGTCCGCGCAGGAAGCGGCGCGGGTCGAGGCTGTAGGCGACATGGTCCACGTCCGCGAGCCGGATGCCGGACTGGCGCAGGCAATCGTCGATCGCGTGGAAGGGCAGCTCCCAGGCGCTGAAGGGCACCGGCCGCTTGGCGTGCTTGATCCGGGTGAAGCGCTCCTCCTCGGAGGCGGCCACGGGCTCGCCGTCGATGACCAGCGCGGCCGCGCTGTCGTGGAACGCGGCGTTGATGCCGAGCGTGATCATGTCTCTAACCTCATTGGACGACGTGAGCCGGCTGCACGGTTCGCGCGATCGCCGTTGCGGGCGCATGCGCCCCGCGACTGGCAGCCGTCCCGGATCGGCTCGTCTCCTCGACGAGCTCTAACGCTGCATCGACGACCCGCGAAGGCGGGATTGCGAGCAGGCACTGGTGATGGCCTTGCGGACAGGTGCTGCGCAGACAGTAGCGGCAGGGCACGTCGTGGCTGAGCACGCGGCTCGGCACGCGCCACGGCGTGTGCTGCGGGTTGGTGAGTGCGTACAGCACCACCACCGGCGTGCCGACCGCCGCCGCGACGTGGGCCGGTCCGGTATTGTTGGCGAGCAGAAGCCTTGCGTCCGCGACCAGCGCGCCCAGCTCGCCGAGCGCGAGCCGCCCCGAGAGCGAGACGGCGGGCGCGCGCATGACGGCCATCGCGCGCGCGACCAGCGCCGCCTCGTCCGCGCTGCCGGTGAAGACCACCTGCCAGCCGGTCCTGGCTGCGATCGCGTCCGCCGCCTCGCCGAAGCGCTCGGGGGGATAGCGTCGCGACGACGCGCTCGCGCCCGGATGGACGACCAGGAACGGCAGGTCGGCATCGACGCCGGCGGCGGCGAGCCGCGCCCGGGCGCCGTCGCGGTCCGCCGCGTCCAGCCGGAATCGAAGCCGGTCTTCGTCCGGCTGCAGGCCCACGGCGGCAACGAGAGCGAGCTGGCGCTCGACCTCATGCCGCATGCCGGCCTCGAGCAACTCGCGGTCCGGGACCCAGTCGGTGAGGAGATCGTACGGATTCTCGCGGCAGTGCGCGAGCCGCAGCGGGATGCCGGCGAGGCGGCACACGAGCGCTGCCGGCAACGGGCTCTGGGTGCACACGGTGAAGATGATCGCGGCGTCGAAGCGCTGCTCCGCGAGGCGTCGGATGAGCGCATGGTCTTCGTCCATCGCCTGTGCCGCGCGGCCGACTTCCCCCGTGCCCGGATGCCGGGTCCACGGCGCGGCATAGACGATGACGTCATCGACCGAGTCGCAACGGGCGGCAGCGGCCGCGCCGGAGGGCGAGGTGAGGAGCGTCACATGGGCATCCGGCGCACAGGTCTTCATCGCGCGGAGGGCCGGGGACGTCATCAGCACGTCGCCGAGGTTGTCGGTACGCACCGCAAGGAACCTGCGGGCACGGGTCCAGGCGTTGGTCATGCGGCAGCGGTGTGCGGAGCGGCACTTGACGCGAGCATCAACCGGGCCGCGTCGAGCAGGTCGGCGGCGCGGCAATGCGGCTCGCGCAGCGGCCCCGGTCGCCAGACGGTTTCGTTGCCCACGTCGAGAAGAACGGTGCGGCATCCCGCGCGCCGGCCGGCTTCGACGTCGTCGAGGATGTCCCCCACCATCCACGAACGCGAGAGGTCGAGGTCGTGCTCCCCGGCGGCCCGGCGCAACAGGCCGGGCGCCGGCTTGCGGCAGCCGCATCTCGGCGCCTCGCCCGCCGGCGTCGGCGCATGCGGACAGGCGTAGAAACCGGCGAGCCGCACGCCCTGCGCGCGCAGCCGGTCCTCGAGCGCCTCGCGCAGGCGTCCGAGCGCCGCGCCATCGAACCGCCCGAGCGCGATCCCTGGCTGGTTGCTCACCACGAAGAGCCGGTAGCCTGCATCGGCCAGCAACCGCAGCGCCTCGATCGCCCCGCGGGTGAAGCGCAGCAGCGCCGGATCGACGTTGTACGGCACGTTCTCCACCAGCGTCCCGTCCTTGTCGAGGAACACCGCAGCCTGCCGGCCGGAGATTGCCGCGCCGTGCGCCGCCGGCTCGCGTTCCATCGTCACGGCCACGAGGTCTCTTCCTCCGGAAGCACCATCACCTCCGCGACCACCGAGCCGCGCGGCATCGCCAGCATGAAGTGCACTGCCTCCGCCACGTTGGCAGGGTCCTGCAGCTTGGACGGATCGAGATCCGGGAAGCGGTCGAGGAGGAACGGGGTCCGCATGCCGCCGGCAACCACCGTACCGACGCGCACGCCGCTCGAGCGCAGCTCCGCGTGCAGCGCCCGCGACAGGCCGAGGAGGCCCCACTTGCTGGCGTGATAGGCGCTCGCGTTGGGCCAGGCCCGCAGCGCGGCTGTCGACGCCACGTTGACGATCATTCCGCCGCGCCCGTCGTCACCGCCCTTCAGCGCGCCCAGTGCCGCCTTGCTGAACAGGAACGGACCCATCAGGTTGGTGTTCACCACACGGGTCCAGGCGGCGACGTCCACTTCCTCGAGCGACTGGGTGACATCGGTGCCCGCGTTGTTCACGAGCGCATCGAGGCCGCCGAACCGCTCGGCGACCTTGGCGACCGCGTCGGCGGCTCTGCGAGGGTCACCCACGTCCGCATCCAGCGCAAGCGTCGCGCGTCCCTCCGGATCCGCGTCCCGCGCCACCGCGCGGGCCTTCTCGAGGTCGAGGTCCAGCAGCGCGGTCCGCGCGCCGGCCCGTACCAGGCGGCGCGCGATGGCCGCCCCCAGGCCGCTGCCGGCGCCGGTCACCAGGATCGAGCGGTTGGAGAGCGTATCGGTCATGGCGTCGTGGGCGGTCATTGGGCGACTCCCTTGGTTGCGATGGAATGCTGGCCGGCGCTGCGTCGATCGAGGGCCCGGCCGGCAAGCAGTGCGGTCTCGCGCGCGCCGCGGCGCGATGCCGGGCGCGGTCGGCGCACCGATGCGTAAACGTCCAGCAGGCTGTCGACCACGCGGTCCCAGGTGAACATCGCGCGCGCGCGTCGTCCGCCGGCATAGCCGAGCGCTGCCGCGAGCACCGGGTTCTGCTGCAGCTCGACGATGCGCCGCGCGAGCGCCTGGGGATCATGTGGCGGTACCAGGAAGCCGGTGGCGCCGTCGGCCACCGAGTACTGCAGGCCGCCGACGCGGCTTGCCAGCACCGGGATGTTGCAGGCCATCGCCTCGAGCGGCGTGATGCCGAAGGGCTCGTACCAGGGCGTCGTCACGAAGACATCGCTTGCCGCGTAGTAGCGTCGCAGCTCCGCGCGCTGACGGTGGCCGGTGAAGCTGACCTGGTCGGCCACGCCGCATTCCGCCGCAACCCGGCGCAGTCGGCCGATCTCGGGCGTCCTCGCGTCATCGGGCACCGGCCCGTCGCCGCCAACCACGAGCAGACGCAGCCGGCTTCGGGCGGGCAGCAGCTCGCGCGCGAGCGCGAGCGCGCGGATCACGTTGTCGATGCCCTTGCGAGGCACCAGCCGGCCGAGCTGCAGCACGATGAACTCGTCCTGCGGCAGCCCGAGCTGCTCCCTTGCGCGCGATCGCGGCATGGGGCTGAACTCCGCGCTGTCGAATCCGCACGGCACCATGGTGAGGCGGCTGTCCGGCGCGTCATAGAGCCGCGTGAGATCCTCCCAGTCCTGCGGACACTCCGCGATGATCGCGTCGGCATCGCGCACGATCGCCCGTTCCACCTCGATGCGCTCGAGGGGGAACGCGTCGGCATCCTTCTGATGCAGCCGCCGCACCAGCCCGAGCGCGTGGAAGGTCATCACGAACGGCAGGCCGAGCCGGCGCTGCAGGTGGCGCGCGACCATGCCGGACATGAAGAAGTTGGCATGAACGACGTCGTACCGGCCGCGAGCGGCGATCCGCTCGGTCGCGCGGACGAACTCGGGCATGTGACCGAACATCTCCTCCTTCGGGATGAAGCAGGCCGGGCCGGCGGGCACGTGAACCACCCGCGCCCGGGGAGCGAGCGGTACCTCGCTCGGTGCGCCGGCGGCGTCTCGCCGCGTGAAGACGTCCACGCTATGGCCGCGCGCGGCCAGTGTGCGGGCGACGTGATCCACATAGATGTTCTGCCCTCCCGCATCGGCCCCGCCGATGCAGGCGAGGGGCGATGCGTGTTCGCTGATCAGGGCAATGCGAAGCGGCTTGCTCATCGAAGCTCCAGAAGATCTCTGACACCGACGGCGTGCCGCCGGCCTGCCGGGTGAACGGCATGGTTCGGCGCGCCGGCAACCCGCGTGCCTCCCGGCTTCGGGACCGAAGCGGCGACGGCCTGCGAGGCACACGGATTGCTGCCGCGCCGGCATGGCGCCTGCCGGATCCACGCCTTCGCTGCCCGATCCCCCATCCCTCCCTGCACCGGCTACCGGAATCGGAACGGCCGCGACCAGCCCGCCCGAATCGGAGCGCTCGGGACTGCTGGCGACGCTCTGGCGCGCCATCTGGCGCTATCGCTGGCGCACGATCACGGCGCTTCTGCTGCTCGTGCTCGCGAAGGTGGCGAGCGTCTGCGTACCGCTCGTGTTCAAGGCGGTGATCGACCGATTCACCACGCTCGAGGGGCAGTACCTGACGCATGAGTCCGGCGCGCTGGCACAGGGGGCGCAGCTGGCGGTGCTGCCGGTCTTCCTGCTGCTCGGCTACGCGGCGCTGCGCTTCGCCAGCACGGTGTTCACCGAGTTGCGCGATCTCTGCTTCGCCCGGGTGACGCTGCGTACGGTCGCGGACTTCGCCGAGCGGGCACTCGCGCATCTGCACCGGATGAGCCCGCGCTTCCATGCCCAACGCAATACCGGCGCCATGATCCGCGACGTGGACCGCGGCACTCAGGGAATCGGGTTCCTGCTCGGCGCCTTGCTGTTCACGCTGTTGCCGACGCTGGTGGAGATCGCGGTGATCCTGGTCATCATGACGCGCGGCTACAGCGACTGGTTCACCGGCATCATCCTCCTGTCGTTCGTCGTGTATGCCAGCTACACGGCCGTCATGGTGAGGCGCCGCATGAAGTTCCAGCGCGCGGTCAACGACCTCGACTCCCGGGCCAACGGGCGCTTCGTCGACAGCCTGCTGAATGCCGAGGCGGTCCGGGTCAACGCGCACGAGCACGTGGAGCTGCAGCGCTACGCCGCCCTGCGCAAGGACTGGGTGGAGCGAAGCGTGGAGAACCAGAAGGCCCTGTCGGCGCTGCACCTGGGCCAGGGCGCGATCATCGCGGTTGCAGTGGGCGCCATCATGCTGCTCGCGGGCCAGGAGACCATGCGGGGCACGATGACAGTCGGTGACCTGGTGCTGGTCAATGCGTACGTGCTGCAGATCTGCCTGCCGCTCAACTCGCTCGGCTTTCTCTTTCGCGAGGCGAAGGACGCGGTGATCAATGCCGAGAGGCTGTGGACGCTCCTAGGCGAGCCGGCCGAGATCGTCGACGCGCCCGGGGCAAGACCGCTCCAGGTCACCCGGGGCGAGGTCTCGTTCGAGCGGGTGGATTTCGGCTACGAGCCGGGACGGCAGGTCCTCTGGGAGGCGAGCTTCACCGTCGGCGCCGGGCAGACGGTCGCGGTGGTGGGCGGCAGCGGCTCGGGCAAGTCCACCCTGGCGCGTCTTCTGCTGAGGCTCTACGACGTGGGGTCGGGCCGGGTCACCATCGACGGCATGGACGTGCGCGACGCCACGATGGCAAGCCTGCGCGCGGCGGTCGGCGTCGTGCCCCAGGACACGGCGCTATTCAACGACACAATCGGCTACAACATCGCCTATGGGCGCGAAGGGGCGTCGATGGCCGAAGTGGTCGATGCCGCGCGCGCCGCCCAGCTCGACGAGTTCATCGCCTCGCTGCCCCAGCAATACGACACGGTGGTGGGAGAGCGCGGCCTCAAGCTCTCCGGCGGCGAGAAGCAGCGGATCGCGATCGCGCGGGCCTTCCTGAAGAACCCCCCGATCATGATCTTCGACGAGGCGACCTCGGCGCTGGACACGAGGGCGGAACGCGCGATCCAGGCGCAGCTCGACCGGATGGCGCAGGGACGCACCACGCTAGTCATCGCGCATCGGCTCTCGACCATCGTCGATGCCGACCAGATCCTCGTGCTCGACCACGGCAGGATCGTCGAGCGCGGTCGCCACGACGAGCTGCTGCAGGCCGGGGGGCTCTACGCGCAGCTGTGGGATCTCCAGCGGCAGAAGCAGCAGTTCGACCGGCTCGAGCGCCGCCTTGCCCGGGTGGCGATCGACTTCTCGGTGGTGCTGGCCAACCTGGTGGACGGCCTGCGGATGGTGGCAGACCAGGCGGGCGTCCAGATCTACACCGACGTGGAGCTGGAGAATCCGGTGGTCGTGGGCGATCCCGGCGCGCTCTCGGAGAGCCTCTGGGACCTCGGCAGCCACGCGATCGAGGCGACCGGCCGCGGCGGACGCATCGAGATGCGGCTGGATCGGAACGAGCGTTACGCGCGGCTCGCCATCACCGACGGTCGCCAGGCGCGTGATCCCGGAGAGCCTGCAGCCGCGGTGGCCGGCCCGCGCGATGCCGCGATGGATCCGCTTGCAGTGCGATCCGCGATCGAGCGCCAGGGCGGCCGCTTCACGCTGGAGCTGCCGACCCGCAGTCACGGCATGCGGTTCATCGTCGAGATCCCGTTCGGGGCGGTGACGGCGGATCCGCGCCCGGATCCGGCCCAGGCCGATGGCGAGCCGGTCACGGGCGAGCGGCGCCTCGACGGCGTCGCGGTGATGGTGGTTGACGACTTCGACGATGCACGCGAGTCGCTGGTGGCGGTGCTCGGCCTGGCCGGCGCCGCGACGCTCGATTTCGCGAGCGGACGCGAGACGCTCGCCTGGCTTCACGACCATCCGCCGCCGGACTGGCCGACGGTTCTGGTCTGCGACATCTCGCTCGGCGACGAAGACGGCTACGAGGTCATGCGGCAGATCCGGCAGCTGGAGCACGAGCGTGCCGTGCCGCTCGAGTTGCGCATCTCGGCGGTCGCGCTGACCGGCCTCGCCCGTCCGGAGGACCGGATCCGCGCCTTCATGGCGGGCTTCCAGTCACACCTGGCCAAGCCTGCCGATCCACGCGAGCTCGTTGCCACCGTCGCGGGCCTGGCCGGCCGCGGCGGCCCTCCGGCGTTGCCGGCAACTCCTACCGCAAGATTGACAGGACCGACATGAAGACATTCGATCAGACCGCATCCGTGGCCGCTTCGCAGGCGCCGGGCAGCTGGCTCGGAAACAGGGCAGCGGCACAGCGCGCGCTGCAGCGCGCGCTTCCCGGCATCGAGCCGCAGGTCTCGGATCCGGAGGTCTGCGGCAGCGGCTTCCTGCACATCGTGATCATGGATCCGGCGCTGGCACCCGGCGATGCCGGCTTCGAGGACGCGATCCTCGCGGAGCATTCGGTGGGCGACCGCAGTCGCTGGGATGCGGATTATGCGGCCTTCTCGCGGGCCAAGGCCCGGCTCAGTTGGACCTCGGGCCTCGACGGCCACGTGGTGCAGGCGCGCTTCCCGCATCGCCTGCGGGAGGGTGATACCCTGCTGTGGGGCGGCATCTGCCTCGACGGCATCGCGGTCGGCGTGAGCGGTGCCCATCCCTGGTACGACGAGGCGTTCGCGCTCACCATCGCCGGCTGGTTCCGGGCCGAGATCAAGCGCGCGGCGGCGCGGGCGACGGCCGATGGCGCGCTCTTCGCGGGCGGACGGGACTGACCCGGTTCACCCCCCGGCAACCTTCTCCGACACGGTCACGACTCGAGGAGCTCAACCCAGCCCGAGCCCGCGCTCGACCAGCGCGCACAGGTTGTGGCCGATGAAGATGTGGGCCTCCTGGATGCGCGAGGTGGTCCGGGAGGGAACCACGATGCGGGCATCGCTCAGCGCCGCCAGCCGCCCGCCGTCGCGGCCGAGCAGCCCGATGGTGGCCAATCCGCCGCGGCGCGCCGCCGCGAATGCGCGCAGCACGTTTCCGGAGTTGCCGGAGGTCGAGATGCCGACCAGGCAATCGCCCGGACGGCCCAGCGCCTCGACCTGCCGCTCGAACACCTGGTCGAAGGCGTAGTCGTTGGCGATGCTGGTGAGCGCGGAAGTGTCCGTGCTCAGGGCGATCGCCGCAAGCGGCCTGCGATCGCGCACGAACCGGCCGGTGAACTCAGCGGCGAGATGCTGACTGTCCGCCGCGGAGCCTCCGTTGCCGCAGAACAGCAGCTTGCCGCCTTGCGCGAGCGCGCGTGTCATCAGGTCGGCGGCCGCGACCACGGCCTCGCCGACCGCTTCCATGGCCGCGAAGAGCGCGCGATGCTCCGACAGCTGCTGCAGGTAGAGCAGCGACGGCGATGGCGTCGGATCGTTCATGCCGGCATCCGGGCAGGCAGGCCGAGCTCTTCGCGGGTGACACTCGCGGTACCGAACTTGCCGACCACGATGCCCGCCGCCTTGTTGGCCCAGCGCACCGCCGAATCCACGTCATGACCCTCGGCAAGGCAGTGCGCCAGCACCGCCAGGACCGTGTCGCCGGCGCCGCTGACGTCGTAGACCTCGCGCACCTCGCTCGGTATGCGCAGGCAGGGCCGATCCGCCGAGCAGAGCACCATGCCGAGCTCCCCGCGCGTCACCAGCAGGTGCTCGACCCGGAGCTCCGCGCGCAGGGCATATGCCTTCGACAGCATGGCTTCCTCCGACTCCCACTCGCCGACGACCGCGCGCAGCTCGCTCGCATTCGGCTTCAGGACGAAGGCACCGCGGTAGCGGGAGAAATCGGTGCTCTTGGGATCGACCAGCACCCGGCAGCCGTGCAGCTTGGCGGCGTGGACCAGCTCCTGGCAGCGCTGCAGGCAGCCCTTGCCGTAGTCGGACAGGATCATCCAGCGGTGATCCGGAAGGAGGTTCTCGACCATGCGGCCGATCGTGTCGATGCATTCCTCCGGGGGCGGCTCCTCGAAATCGATACGAAGCAACTGGTGGCGCATGCAGACCGAGCGGATCTTCTGGGTCGTGCGCAGGCCGGGGGCCGTCACCTGGTGAAGCCGGATGCCGTGCTCGCCCATGAGGGATGACAGGCTGCGTCCCGCCGGATCGTCTCCCAGCAGCGTGGCGAGCGACACGTCGCTGCCCAGCGCGACGAGGTTGAGCGCGACGTTCGCCGCTCCGCCGGCCCGCTCGAACTCCTTGCGTACCCGCAGGATCGGAACGGGCGCCTCCGGAGAGATCCGCTCCACCGAGCCGTCCCAGTAGCGGTCGAGCATGCAGTCGCCGACGATGAGGACGGGCGACGATGCGGGCCGGAGTCTTCGCGCAGTGGACGGGGCGAGCGCCTCGGCATGCCTCATGTCGGTACTCCCAGGCAGACGGTGCGCACGCACCGGAGCAGGTCGGGAAAGACGGCATCCGCCGTCGTCGTCATATTCGAGTCGGCTGCACCGGCTCCATCGTCGCTCGCTGCGACGGCAGGCGAGCCGACGAGGTAACAGCGGCCGACGCCGGCCGCGCGCC
>JAEWEW010000027.1 GCA_023389175.1 Pseudomonadota bacterium
GTACAGGAGCGAGCCCACTACGGGAGCCAGCCAGGCCAGGCCGATCCACCCGATCACCGCGCTCACGCGACGCTTGCGCAGCACGGCATCGACCGTCACCGCGATTGCCGCGATGACATGGACCACACCGGAGAGCACGGCCCAGGCTTGCCCCAGCCACTCGTTCATGCGGGGCACCCGTCGGCAGGGCACCCGCTGGCGACCGCCTTCGGCCTCATCGCGGCATCACGGACCCGAACGCAATTCCCCCGCCGGACGACCACGGTTGGCGCCGCGAGCGCCCCGATCACCGCCACGGGCTGCCGACCCGGCTTGCCGCGGCGGAACGCTACTTCCTCGAAGCGACCGGCGGGAACGACAAGGCGCTGGCGTCCCCTTCAGCCCGGTCAGTGGGGCCCGGTTGCATCTGCGTCGAGATCCGGGCCTTGCGCGGCAAGCAATGACTCGGATCGCCTCACATCTGATCGATCATCACCTGCCCGAAGCCCGAGCAGGACACCTGGGTAGCTCCCTGCATCAGCCGGGCGAAGTCGTAGGTGACCTGCTTCGACAGGATCGCCTTCTCCATCGCGCTGATGATCAGGTCGGCCGCTTCCGTCCAACCCATGTGCCGCAGCATCATCTCGGCCGAAAGGATCTCGGAGCCGGGATTCACGTAGTCCTTGCCGGCGTACTTCGGCGCGGTGCCGTGGGTCGCCTCGAACATCGCCACGGTGTCGGACAGGTTCGCGCCCGGCGCGATGCCGATCCCGCCCACCTGCGCGGCGAGCGCGTCGGAGACGTAGTCGCCGTTCAGGTTGAGGGTGGCGATCACCGAGTACTCCGCCGGACGCAGCAGGATCTGCTGCAGGAACGCATCGGCGATCACGTCCTTGACGACGATCTCGTGGCCGCCCTTGGGGCTCTTGAAGCTCAACCACGGCCCGCCGTCGATCGGCTTGGCGCCGAACTCCCGCGCCGCGAGCGCATAGCCCCAGTCACGGAATGCACCCTCCGTGAACTTCATGATGTTGCCCTTGTGCACCAGGGTGACCGAGGGCTTGGCGTTGTCGATCGCGTACTGGATCGCCTTGCGGACCAGGCGCTCGGTGCCTTCGCGGGAGACCGGCTTGATGCCGATGCCCGAGGTCGCGGGGAAACGGATCTTGGTGACGCCGAGCTCGTCCTGCAGGAACTTGATCAGCTTCTTCGCCTTGTCGGTCTCCGCCTCGTACTCGATGCCGGCGTAGATGTCCTCGGAGTTCTCCCGAAAGATCACCATGTTGGTCTTCTCGGGCTCGCGCACCGGCGAAGGCACGCCCTTGAAGTACTGGATCGGCCGTAGGCAGACGTACAGGTCCAGCTGCTGGCGCAGCGCGACGTTGAGCGAGCGGATGCCGCCGCCGACCGGCGTGGTGAGGGGTCCCTTGATCGATACGACGTAGTCCTTCACCGCCTCGAGGGTCTCGTCCGGCAGCCAGACGTCAGGACCATAGACCTTGGTCGATTTCTCGCCCGCGTAGACCTCCATCCAGTGGATCTTGCGCTTGCCGCCATAGGACTTGGCGACCGCCGCGTCCACCACCTTCAGCATCACGGGCGTGATGTCCACGCCCGTGCCGTCGCCCTCGATGTACGGAACGATCGGCTGGTCCGGGACGCTGAGCGCGCCGTCCTTCGTGACGGTGATCTTTTCGCCTGCTGCCGGGATCTTGATGTGCTTGTACATGTTCTGCTCTGGGCCTCTTCTGGCGCGACGCGGGCCGCGCTTGACGGATGGGGTGGCGTGACGCAATCGGTGATTATGCCAAATGCGGGGTCGGGGGCATCGCCGCCCCGCCACGGCTGGGCGCGGGCCTGCTAAAGTCGCGGAATGACGCTCCGTCGCCTGCCGGCACCGATCGCCGCACTCTCACCGATCGCCGCGTTGGCACGCCTCGCCACTTCGGCCGCGTTCCTCGCAGCGGCCGCGCTGCCGGCCTCCGGCCTCGCCCTGCTGCCGTCCGCCGCCGCAGCCCAGGAGGCGGAGCCGAATCCCACCCTGCCGCAGGTGTACCTGCAGGCGGGAATCCATCGGATCAAGGCCGAGGTGGCGGACTCGCCCCCCGAGCGCGCGCGCGGGCTGATGATGCGCAAGTCGCTTGCGCCGAACAGCGGCATGCTGTTCGTGTTCCAGCAGGCGGCAGTGCACTGCTTCTGGATGAAGAACACCCTGATTCCGCTCACCATCGCGTTCCTCGACGGCGACGGCACCGTCGTCACCCTGGCGGACATGCAGCCGCACGACGAAACCAGCCACTGCCCCGAGCGGGCGGTGCGCTACGCGCTGGAAATGGAGCAGGGTTGGTTCGCCCGCCGCGGAATCAAGGCGGGCGACAAGATCGGCGGGCTGGCGCAGCCGGCGAAGTAGGCGGGAAGCAGGCGCCGGTGGTGCATGCGGCGTCGCCCGCTGCGCGACGCCGCCCGCCATGCAGCCGCGACGCCCGCCCGGGCCCCGCGGCGCAGGGATCAGGTCCGCTTGCCGGCGATCATGCCGTAGACGAAGAGGACGATCAGCGCGCCGACGATGGACGCGATCCATCCTGCAGCGTCGCCCTGCTGGTACCAGCCGACGGCACTGCCGAGGAAGTTGGCCACTGCCGCGCCTGCGATCCCGAGCAGGGTGGTGAGCACCAGCCCGAT
>JAEWEW010000043.1 GCA_023389175.1 Pseudomonadota bacterium
CTCGATCAGCCGCCGCTGCCACACGGCATCGCTTGCGGCCGCCGGCGCAGGCGCCCGGCGCGGCGGCGCATCCGGATAGGCCATCGGGGCGGGTGGCGGAGTGTCGTTCATTTTCAGTTGCCTTCAGTTGCGCATCGCACCGGAGCCAGACCACCGAAGCATGCGGCAGGCGCGCGGGAACAGCGTGCCCTGCAACCACGGGCGACATGCGCGCAACCGATCACGCCCGGCCGCTTGCGGATTCGGCGGAGAGAATATCAGGCGAGCGTGCACCCGTATCAGCCACGGCCAGCCGCGAGCAGCGTCGCCAGCTCCCCGATGCTTGCCGCGATCGCATGCGGCCTCGCGTCGGTGACCGCCTGCGCCGTGTGCGCGCCGTAGACGACGCCGATGGCGGCGGCGCCGAACGCGTGAGCCATGCCGATGTCGTGGCTGGTATCGCCCACCATCACCATGCGCTCCGGCCCGACGCCGAGTTGCTCCGCGATGCTCGCCAGCATCCATGGATGCGGCTTGGGCGGACCTTCGTCGGCGCAGCGGCTGGCAACGAAGTGCTCGCCAAGACCGGTCTGGGCCAGCGCCCGGTCCAGCCCGGCCCGGGACTTGCCGGTGGCCACTGCCAGACGAAGCGATCGCGAGCGCAGCGACTCGAGCAGCTCGGCCACCCCGTCGAACGGATGGTCCGCCGGCTTGGCAAGCAGGAAGTGATAGCGATAGCGCCCGGCGAATTCGGCGACCCGCGCCGGCACCAGGTCGGGAACGGCGTAGCGCAAGGCATCCTGCAGCCCGAGGCCGATGACATGACGTGCGCGCTCCTCGGGGGGCACCTCGAGCCCGAGATCGCGAGCCGCTTCCCGGATGGCGTGGGTGATGGCATGGATCGAGTCGACCAGGGTGCCGTCCCAGTCGAAGACGATGACGTCGCGCCCTTCGGCCACCGCGGTGGTCAACAGCCCGGCGCCACCGACCTCTCCCGCCCCGCCGGCGCGATCGCCGCCGGTGTCGCTCATTTCAGCACCGCGTCGGCCGAGGCCGCGGCCAGTTCCCGCTCGAGCCGATCGAAGTCGGCCGGCGCGGGGCTCTCGAAGCGCAGCGTCCCGCCTGCAATCGGATGCTCGAAGACGATCCGTGACGCGTGAAGAAACATGCGCTTATGACCTAGTTTCTGAAGTAGTTTATTTAAAGTGAAATCTCCGTACTTGGCATCGCCGAGGATCGGGAAGCCGGCATGGGCAAGGTGCACCCGGATCTGGTGGGTGCGGCCGGTAAGCAGCTCGCAATCCAGCAGGCTGAGCGAGGGCGGCAGCCCCGGCAGGCCGGCGCTCGCGACATGGCGGACCAGTCGGACCCGCGTGCTTGCGGCCTGGCCCTCGGCCTGGACGCGTACGCGCCGCTCCCCGTCGGGGAGCAGGTAGCGATGCAACGGGAACTGCAGCAAGGCCGTCGGGCGCCCCCAATGCCCGGCCACCAACGCGAGATAGCGCTTGTGCACTCGTCCTTCGGCAAGCGCCCGATGGAGCGTGACCAGGGCCTTGCGCTGCTTCGCGACCAGGAGGATGCCGGAGGTGTCGCGGTCCAGCCGATGGACCAGCTCCAGGAAGGCCGCGTCTGGCCGCGCGGCCCGCAGCTGCTCGATGAGGCCCGCCTGGATGCCGCTGCCGCCGTGGACCGCGAGCCCGGCGGGCTTGTCCAGCACGATCAGAGCCTCGTCCTCGTGCAGCACCGGCACGCGGCCGGCCGCAAGCGGACGGACGGCCGTGGCCGGGGGTCGCGCCGGGTCGCGATCGGGGGCGAGCGTGACCGGCGGCACCCGCACGTCGTCACCCGTCGCGACCTTGTTCTCCGGCCGGCGCCGCTGGCCGTTGACCCGCACCTGGCCGGTGCGGATGATCCGATGGATCAGGCTGCGGGGAACGCCGGACAGCCGGCCTTCGAGGTAGTTGTCGAGACGTTGCCCGTCGCCCTGCTCGCCCACGACCAGGTGCCGAACCTGTCGCCCCGGCGCATCGGCCGGCGGGGGGGTCGCCTGCCGCCGGGCGTCAGGTTTTGCATGCAAGGGCTTCATCCAGATATAATTTTATGAGGTTATCGGCCTGGATGGCGGTGCCTGGCAGCATGCGCATGCCCTTCCGGATAGTATCCCGGAGGTCGGCCCGGACGAAGGATCCGGGCAAGAGCAGTGCAGGGGGATGCAGGACGCGTCCGTACCGTCACTCGCGCGGCCGGGCCCGGGATTCCCGCTCCCATCATTCCCCGTCCCTCGTGGCGCCCTGACCGGCCAATTGCCGGCGATGGGCACGACGAGGGGGGTCGAGGGACGCGATGACAGACGCCGGGCGCTTTGCCCGCCCTTCTGCCGTGGCCTGAGACCTGGAACACAGTACCGCGGCGTCGAATTGTTCGGCGCGCGGGCAAGATCGAAACGTCGATTCATTCGCACTGAAGAAATCGAGCAAACGCACGGAGCGCCAGCGATGCCGGCCAGTGGCCAGACCGGCCGCAGGATCGGCCGTCCGGACCTGTTGAAACTGAATGCCAAGCACCTGCCCGATGGACCGCCGGTCCCGAAC
>JAEWEW010000142.1 GCA_023389175.1 Pseudomonadota bacterium
CGCTGGGGCATCTACAAGGACGGCGTGAACCCGGTCGCCCGCACCAACGTCTGCCCGATGTACGACAGGCCGTCGGAGCCTTCGATGTACGCCTTCTCGTACACGGTCCGCGCGCGAGGGACGAGGCGGCGCAGCTTCATGATCGCGGGTGGGGGCGACGCGGCGTCAGGCCCGCAGCCGTACGCCGAACGCGTCGTCCGCTACCACGACACCTCGCCGGAAGGGCTGCGGGAGAAGGTGCGCTTCGTCATCCAGGAGATGGAGGGTCGACTGAAGGCGCTCGGCTTCGGCTGGCAGGACGCCGTGACCACCCAGGCCTACACGGTCCAGAACATCGGCCATCTCGTCGGCGAGGAGCTGGCAAGGCGCGGCGCGATGGGCGGCGGACTGGTCTGGTATTACGTGCGCCCGCCGGTCGTGGGCCTGGAGTACGAGATGGACGTGCGCGGCGCCACGCGCGAGCTGCTGCTCTGACGCCGACTGGTTCCGATTCCAAACGAACGGAGGAGACAAGATGAGATCGATCCTGACCGCCGCAGCCACCGTCCTGGTCGCGTTGGCAGCAGGGCCGGGCGCCTCGGCGCCGGCCCTGGCCGATGACTGGAAGCCGACCCAGCCGATCCACGTGATCGTTCCGTACCAGCCGGTCGGCACCTCCGACATCATCTCGCGCACCATGGGCGAGCGGATGACAGCCCGGCTGGGCCAGCCTTTCGTCGTCGAGAATCGTGCCGGCGGCTCGACCCAGATCGGGACGTCCGCGGTCGTCAATGCCAAGCCCGACGGGCACACGGTGCTGATCGTCGCGAACACCTTCGCCATCAATCCGAGCCTTTTCTCGAAGCTGCCCTACGACTCGCTGAAGGACCTGGCACCGATCACCTACGCCGGCGTCACTCCGCACACGCTGGTCGTGCATCCGTCGCTGCCGGTGCACAACCTGAAGGAGTTGCTGGACTACGCGCGAGCCAACCCGAGCAAGCTCTCGTACGGCTCGGTGGGCAACGGTACCTCGTTCCACCTCGGCATGGAGGAGCTGAAGAAGCTGTCGGGCGTCTCGATCGTGCACGTGCCCTACAAGGGGATGGGGCCGGTGCTCGCCGACCTGATGGGCAACAACATCCAGGTGGCATTCGCCAACACGCCCAATATCGTGCAGCATGTCCAGGCCGGGAAGCTGCGCGCCATCGCCATGGCGCATCCCAGCCGCGTCGCCCAGTTGCCCGACGTGCCGACCGTCGCGGAGCAGGGGTTCCCCGGGTTCACATCGAACTCCTGGTTCGTCTACCTCGCCCCGGCTGCCACCCCCGAGCGCATCCTGAACTCGCTGAATCGCGCGTTCGTCGACGTGCTCAACGAGCCGGACGTTCGCAAGGGCCTGACCGAGCAGGGCGTCGAGGTGATGGCGACGACGCGCGAGGAGACGGCCGGGTTCATCCGCCGCGAGATGGAAAAGTACGCCGAGGTCGTCAAGTTCTCGGGAGCCAAGGTTGACTGATCGGGGCTTTCTCGGGTCGTCGCGAATCGGCTGGACTTCTTGACCTAGGTCAATGCCGGGCGCGCCCGCGCATCGCTACGATGCCGCATGGTGGTTTCGTCCAGCGAGGTGCCGGCTCCCCGGTATGAGCCGCCGGCCTTCCGGCTGCGGGGGCGCTCGCTCCTGCCTGTAGTGCAGGGCGGCATGGGCGTCGGCATATCCGCGCATCGCCTCGCCGGGACGGTGGCGCGCCAGGGTGCCATCGGCACGATCGCGAGCGTGGACCTGCGGCGCCATCATGGCGACCTCATGCAGCTCACCGACCGGTCCCGGGACCGGAGCGCCATCGAGCGCGCCAACCTCGTGGCGCTCGATCGCGAGGTCAAGGCGGCGCTGGAGCTGGCACAGGGCAACGGCCTGGTTTCGGTCAATGTCATGCGCGCCGTGAGCCAGTATGCCGACTACGTGCGTCAGGCATGCGAAAGCGGCGCGCAGGCGATCACCATGGGGGCGGGGCTGCCGCTCGACCTGCCCGAGCTCACTGCGGACTATCCGGAGGTGGCGCTGATCCCGATCCTGTCGGATGCGCGCGGCGTCATGCTGGTCGTCAAGAAGTGGCTCCGCAAGGGTCGGCTTCCCGATGCCATCGTCATCGAGCATCCGCGCCACGCGGGCGGCCATCTCGGGGCGGCAGCCGTGGAGGACGTGAACGACCCGCGCTTCGACTTTCCGCGCGTGCTGGAAGAGTCGTTCGCAGCGCTGGCTGCGCTGGGAATCGAACCGGGGCGGATTCTACTGATTCCGGCCGGCGGCATCAACACGCATGCGAAGGTGCGCGCTTTGCTGGATCGCGGCGCGAGCGCGGTGCAGGTCGGTACGCCCTTCGCGGTGACCGAGGAGGGGGATGCGGCTGCCGAGTTCAAGCGCGTGCTCGCCGAGGCGAAGCCCGAGGACATTGTCACCTTCATGAGCGTCGCCGGCTTGCCGGCCCGCGCCGTGCGCACGCCATTCCTGGAGAACTACCTGCGCCGGGAGAAGATGCTCCAGGCGCACGCCAAGGTCCGGCGCCATTGCACCCTGTGGTGGGACTGCCTTGTCCAGTGCGGGTTGCGCGACGGGATTGCGCGCGCCGGGCAGTTCTGCATCGACAACCAGCTCGCGGCCGCGCTCGCGGGCGACGTCAAGCGCGGCCTGTTCTTTCGCGGCGCGGAGGCCTTGCCCTTCGGCAGCGCCATTCGACCGGTGCGGGAGCTGATCCAGTACCTGCTCTACGGAACTCGTGAGCCGGGGCCGTATCGACCAGCCTGACGTTTGTCCGAGCGCGGGCCGGCGCGCGGGTGGCATGCGCCCCGCTTGGGAGGCTGTCGGGCTCAGGTATACTCCGGAGTCGCCAGGGTGGGGTTGCCATTCGGGCGCCAGGGCGCGATAGCAAAGCGGTTATGCAGAGGACTGCAAATCCTTTTAGGCCGGTTCGACTCCGGCTCGCGCCTCCAACCTTCCCTCACCGGCTTCCTCCTGGGTCA
This sequence comes from Pseudomonadota bacterium, assembly GCA_023389175.1. Classification (GTDB taxonomy): domain Bacteria; phylum Pseudomonadota; class Gammaproteobacteria; order Burkholderiales; family Burkholderiaceae_E; genus Lautropia. The sequence continues at coordinate 3,001 of JAEWEW010000142.1, forward strand.
CGCCGTCCCGGATGTGATAGATGCGCTTGAAGGTCGGGATGATCTTCTCGTCGTGGGTGACCACGATGATCGCGGTCCCCAGCTTGCGCGCCATGTCATTCAGGAGCCGGACCACCGACATCGCGCGCACGGAATCGAGCGCTGCGGTCGGCTCGTCGGCGAGGATGACCGGCGGACGGTTGACCAGTCCGCGGGCGATCGCGACCCGCTGCTGCTCGCCGCCGGACAGCTGCGACGGCATGGCGCGAGCGCGATGCTGCACCTGAAGCGTCGTGAGCAGGTCCAGGGCCCTGGCCCGTGAGTCGGCGTTGGAGACACCGGCCAGCATCGGCAGGACGGCGACGTTGTCGGTGACATCGAGGAAGTGGATCAGGTACGGCGCCTGGAAGACGAAGCCGATCCGGTCGCGGCGCAGGGCACGCAGGTCGCGCACCTTCCAGCCATTGTCGAAGATCACCTCGCCCCCCAGCTCCATCCGTCCGGCGGTCGGGTCGATCACTGCGCCCAGGCACTTGAGCAGCGTGCTTTTCCCGGAGCCGGAAGGCCCGATCAGGCCGACGACCTCGCCCGCTGCCACCTGCATGTCCACGTGCTTCAATGCATCGACTGCGGTATCGCCTTTCCCGAAGCGCTTTCTCAGGCCCTCGATGCGGATGCCGTTGCCCTGGCTTTGAGCGGAAGGGTTCACGGGTTACTCAGCCGCCGATGGCCTCTGCCGGATCCACCCGGAGCGCGATGCGGATGGAGACGATGCTGGCCAGCAGGCAGATCAGCAGCACGGCGATGAAGCCGGCGACCGAATCCAGTGGCATCAGCAGGACGAACTTGGGGAACAGGGGAGCGGCGAACGTGGCCGCGATCTTGCCGACGACGAAGCCGATCACTCCCAGGGCGAGTGCCTGCAGCATGATCATGGTGGCGATGGTGCGATTGCGGGTTCCGATGAGCTTCAACACCGCGATCGCGCGGATCTTGTCCATGGTCAGGGTGTAGATGATGAATGCCACGATCGCCGCGCTGACGAGGGCGAGGATCACCAGGAACATGCCGATCTGCCTGGCCGAGGTGGCGATCAGCTTGCCGATCAGGATCTCCTCCATCTGTGCCCGCGTGTACACGGTGAGCCGCCGCCAGCGCTGGATCGACTCGGCCACCTCCTTGGCGTCCTGGCCCTGCCTGAGCGTGACCAGCACGGCGTTGACCGATGGATTCGTGCTCTGTGCCGCAAGGACCGCATCGAGCAGGCCGGGCACTCCGGGCCGGTTGAGGCCCGGGTTGGCTTCGGTACGGCGGCGGCCTTGCCAGATCGCGTCGCTGTCCTTCAGGAACTGCGCTTCCTGGGCGTCCTTGAGCGGGATGAAGACCATCGGGTCGCCGCTTGCGGAGACCATGCGCCGGGTCAGCCCTACGACCGTGTAGTGATTGCGCCGGATGGCAATGCGGTCCCCCAGCCGGAAGCCGGTGCCGATGTCCGCCACCGCTTCGTAGTGGCTGCGCGTGATCTGGCGTCCCGCGACCAGGTACGGCGGCCAGCCGGGCGTCGTGCCTGCCCTGCCGGGTGCGACGCCGACCACCATGGTTCGTACGTCGCGGTGGTCCGTGCGCACCTGCATCGTCAGGTAGGTCACGTTCGCCGCCCGGGCGATCCCCGGCATGGCGAGAAGCGCGCGGTAGGCATCGTCGCCGAGGCTGGACGGTTCCGCGTACGGGCCCAGCGTATCCTTC
>JAEWEW010000143.1 GCA_023389175.1 Pseudomonadota bacterium
AGGCCATCGCGCTCAGGATCACCAGGACCGCCATCGCGATCACGAAGCCCAGCCGCGGCAGCAGCACGCCGTACAGGATGACCGCCCCGAGGATGACGATCAGTCCGCGCCAGCCGATCGGCTCGACCACGGTTTCCTCCGAGTCCGGCTTGAAGGCCGGAATGCCCACCAGGATGCCGAGGAAGATCAGCAGCCCGCCGAGCACGGTTGGAAAGTAGCCCGGCCCCATGCGCTGCGCCGTGCCGAACTGGTACTCCTGGGACCAGACCATGTACAGCACGCCGAAGATGATGAACATCACCGAGGACCAGAAATCCTTCTGGTTTCTTATCTTCAAGGCTAGTCTCCTGTTGGACTCAGACCGGCTCCTCGCCACGAAGCGTGGCCAGGGCCGCTGTCGCTCCCACGGGCGCTTGCCGGGCGCCGGCAGCGGATGGGGCGTCAATGTAACGCAGCGTTTCGAAATACCCTATGAGGAATACTACTATCTGCCGCGCTGCCCGGCGCGGCAGATTCGCGCAGCTCAATCGACGGTGGCGCCGGACTTCTCGACGATCACCTTGTACTTCGCCTGCTCGGCCCGGATGAACTCCGCGAACGCCTGGGGCGCCATCGGCGCGGGCTTCGCGCCCATGCGGTCGAGGGCCGCCACCATTTCGGGCGACTTCAGCGCCGCGACGGCCGACTGGTAGAGCTTGTCCAGCACCGCCGTGTCCAGGCCAGCCGGCGCGAAGATCCCGAACCAGGTGCTGATGTCGAAGTCCGGCACGCCGCTCTCGGCGATCGTCGGCAGGTTGGGTTGCGCTTCGGCGCGCTGCGACGTGGTGACAGCCAGCGCCTTGAGCTGGCCGGAGCGGATCTGGGGCGTCGCCGAGGCAAGGTTGTCGAACATCAGGTGGGTCTGGCCGCTGATGAGCTCCAGCTTGGCCGGCGTCGCCCCCTTGTAGGGAACGTGGACCATGTTGATCCCGGCGAGCGACTTGAGCAGCTCGCCCGCGAGGTGGCCCGCGCTGCCGTTGCCGCCCGAGCCGTAGCTGATCTTGTCGGGATTGGCCTTCGCGTAGCGGATAAGCGCGGCGACCGAGTCGATCCCTTCCTTCTCCGCCCAGGCCGGGTTCACCACCAGGACGTTCGGCACCAGCGCGACCCGGGTCACCGGCGTGAAGTCGCGGTTGGCGTCGTACGGCATCCGCTTGAAGAGATAGGGATTGATGGCATGGGTCGCGACCGCGCCCATCACGATCGAATACCCGTCCGGCGGCGCCTTGGCGACCAGGTCGGCGCCGATGTTGCCGCCCGCGCCCGGCTTGTTCTCGACGATCACCGGTTGGCCGAGCGACGTGCGCATCTGGTCGGCGAGCACCCGGGCAGCCTGGTCGAGCGGGCCGCCGCTCGCATAGGGCACGACGAAGCGGAGGGTGCGCGACGGCCAGTCGGCTGCCTGGGCCAGCACACCGGCGGGCGAGAGCTGCGCCGCCACCACGGCTCCGAGGACCGCAAGGCGGCCGAGCGTCGCGCGGCGCGTGTTCAGGAGGGCTCTTCGGGGGCAATCCTGCCCCGCGGCCGGTGCATCGGCAGCTTGCATCGCGTTCTCCAGTCGGTTGCAGGGCGCCGATGGTAGCGCAGCCTTGCCGGGCCGCCACCGGAGCGCGCGCCGGCGGGGCGTCGCAGGCCGGCGCTTCGGTAGAATCGAGGGCTTTCCCAGAAGCCCGCCATGACCTCCGCCGAAATCCGAAAGCAGTTCCTGGAATTCTTCCAGTCGAAGGGCCACACCATCGTTCCTTCGAGCCCGGTGGTGCCCCACGAGGACCCCACGCTGCTCTTCACCAACGCGGGCATGAACCAGTTCAAGGACGTCTTCCTGGGGTTCGACAAGCGTCCCTATACCCGCGCCACCACGGCACAGAAGTGCATCCGCGCGGGCGGCAAGCACAACGACCTGGAGAACGTGGGCTACACCGCCCGGCATCACACCTTCTTCGAGATGCTGGGCAACTTCTCCTTCGGCGACTACTTCAAGCGGGATGCGCTGCTGTACGCCTGGGAGCTGCTCACGCAGGTCTTCCGGCTGCCGGCCGACAGGCTGTGGGTGACGGTGTACGCGGAGGACGACGAGGCCTACGGCATCTGGGCACAAGAGGTCGGCGTGCCGGCCGATCGCATCGTGCGCATCGGCGACAACAAGGGCGCCCGCTATGCCTCGGACAATTTCTGGATGATGGGCGACACCGGCCCGTGCGGCCCGTGCAGCGAGATCTTCTACGACCACGGACCGGGCATCCCGGGTGGCCCGCCCGGAAGTCCCGACGAGGACGGCGATCGCTACATCGAGATCTGGAACAACGTCTTCATGCAGTTCAACCGGGACGAGCAGGGAGTGATGCATCCGCTGCCCAAGCCGAGCGTTGACACCGGCATGGGGCTGGAGCGCATGGCGGCCGTGCTGCAGCACGTGCATTCCAACTACGAGATCGACCTGTTCAGCGACCTGATCGCCGCCGCGTCCGCCGCGGTCACCGAGTCGGGCGGCACGCCGCCGGCGGACAGCCCCTCGCTGCGGGTCATCGCGGATCACATCCGCGCCTGCGCCTTCATCGTCGCCGACGGGGTCATCCCCGGCAACGAAGGCCGGGGCTACGTCCTGCGCCGGATCGCGCGCCGCGCCATCCGCCACGGCTACAAGCTCGGCGCGAGGTCTGCCTTCTTCCACCGCCTGGTGGATCCGCTGGCGAAGGTCATGGGCGACGCCTATCCGGAGCTGCGTCGCGACGGCGAACGGATCACCGAGGTGCTGCGCGCCGAGGAGGAGCGTTTCTTCGAGACGATCGCCCACGGCATGTCGCTGCTCGAGGAAGCGCTCGTGGCGGTCGGGCCGGACAAGGTGCTCGACGGCGAGACCGCCTTCCGCCTGCACGACACCTTCGGCTTCCCGCTGGACCTCACCGCGGACGTGTGCCGCGAGCGGGGCGTCTCCGTGGACGAGGCCGGCTTCGACAAGGCGATGGATCGCCAGCGGGACCAGGCCCGCGCCGCCGGCAAGTTCCGCCAGTCGGCGACGCTGGAATACAGCGGCATGCCCACGCGCTTCCATGGCTACGAGGTGATGACGCGCGACGCCGAGGTGGTCGCGCTCTACCGAGACGGCACCGCGGTGGAGCGGCTCGAGGCGGGCGACCGCGGCGTGGTGGTGCTGGACCACACGCCGTTCTATGCCGAGGCCGGCGGCCAGGTCGGCGACCGCGGCACGATCGAGCGCCGGGCGCAGCCTGCGGACGGCGCGGCGGGCGGCGCCGGCCCGGCGGCGCGCTTCGAAGTGGACGATACGCTGCGCATCCAGGCCGACGTCTCCGGGCATCACGGCGCCCTCAAGAGCGGCACGCTTGCGGTGGGCGACCATGTCAGCGCGGCGGTGGACGTGACTTCGCGCCAGCGGATCATGCGCAACCACTCGGTCACCCACCTGATGCACAAGGCGCTGCGCGA
>JAEWEW010000176.1 GCA_023389175.1 Pseudomonadota bacterium
GGGGGGGGGGGGCGGGGGGGGGCCCCGGGGGGGGACACCGGGACGAGGCGTAGGAAAACTGGCCATGTCTAGGGCTTGCGTATTGCCCTTTTTGGGCATTTAATTACCCTAAATGGGCAACATTTCCGTGACCAACTTGTTGAATCGGAAGGCCTCGCCTCGGCCTCGCGAACCTGCCGTCACGACTATCTCGGACGCCCTCTTCACCAAGACGCAGCAACGCCTGCTGGCACTACTTTTCGGCCAGCCAGAGCGCGCCTTTCATACGAAGGAGCTCATCGACCTGGCCGGCGTAGGTTCCGGGAGCGCCCAACGCGAGATCGCGCGCTTGCGGGACAGCGGATTGGTCCTGCAGAGCCAACTCGGCAATCGACATCTCTACCGTGCCAACCCCGGATCTCCTGTCTTCAATGAGCTCCGAGGCATCATCGACAAGACGCTCGGAGTGGCGCCGATTCTGCAGCGCGCCCTGGGGTCGCTCTCATCGGACCTCCGGCTCGCCCTCCTCTACGGTTCGATCGCACGGGGAAGTGGGACCTCCGGTAGTGACATCGATCTGTTGATCGTCTCGGACATGCTCACGCTTGAGCAGATCTACGAGGCCATTGCACCGGCGGAGAAGCAGCTTGGCCGCCCAATCAATCCGACGCTCTATACGACGCCGGAGTTCCAGCAGCGAATCCGTGACGGGAACAGGTTCCTTACGAAAGTCATCGAGGGCAAGACGGTGACGCTGGTGGGAGACTTGGATGCCCTTGGTCCAGCTTGAGAACCTGGTCCGGATCGGTCAATTGAAGGTCGAACCTGCAACGCAAGCGGAGATCGAGGGTCTTGTGCGATCCGGCCGGGTTCGATTGAACGATGCGCGCAATCCGGCGCTCGAATTGGAGAGCCGTTTCGACCTTGCCTACAACGCCACTCACGCATTGTCGCTCGCCGCTCTGCGCTGGCATGGGTATCGCTCGGAGAACCGATACCAGGTGTTCCAGTGTCTCGCCCATACCCTCGGATTGCCGCCGGTGGAGTGGCGTGTCCTCGATCAGGCTCATCGGAAGCGTAACCTGGCAGAGTACGAAGGCAACACCGACGTGGACCTCGCCCTGGTCGAAGCATTGGTCCGTGTAGCAGAGATGGTGAAGTCCAAGGTCGAGGCTCTCGGTCCCGTTCAAGGCTGACTCGCTCTCCGGCTACTTCACGTGAACGTTAGCGGGCATTCGCCTCTTCCCGATCGAACTTGAAGTCTTCGGGGAGTCGACCTCGATAGGCACGAAGCCGCTCGAGAAGCTGGCGCCGACCGGGCTTGCGAGACACACCGAGTTCGCGCTCGTCATGAACGTGGAGAGCGACCTCGTCCCCTTGCTTGAGATCAAGGGCTTTCACGACGGCCGCCGGCAGGCGAATGGCGAGACTGTTACCCCACTTGGCGACTTTCATGTGTCGACGATACAGATGGCGATATAAGGGCTCGACTTCGTTTATCCCCCATCGAGCATAGTCAGCATCCCGCTCGCATGGAGGGGCCTCGGCGGACATACGCGTACCAACGCCCCTTCACCCTGGCTCGACGAGCTGAAGCGGATTATCGACCAGCAGTGCACGGCGCAGCCCGTCGGTCGGTGCATAGGCCGGAATGAAGTTCAGGAGTTCCCCGTCGTCGGGCATTCGCTGCGGATCGAATACGCCGGTGTGAGGCCAGTCGCTTCCCCAGAGCATCCGATCGGGTGCAGTCGCCATCAGCCGCTGCGCGTAGGGCAGGACGTCGTCATAAGGCGGACCGGTGCGGGTCAGCCGGTCGACGCCGCTCAGCTTGACCCAGACATTGCCTCCGCGAACCAGGCCGAGCAACGCGGCAAACGCGGGTTGATCGACGCCGAGAGCGACGTCGATTCGGCCCAGGTGGTCGATGACCAGCCGGATATCGAGACCGGCTAGCCAGCCGCGCAACGCAATGAGGTCGGCGGGCGCCATGTGCAGTTCGACAAACCAGCCATGGGGCCGGATCAGCGCTACCGCCCGCTCCAGCACGGTCATGTCGAGCTCGCCGCCGTGCTGCGGATTGAACGAGAAGCGGACGCCGCGAACGCCCTGCGTATGCCACGCGGCGACCTGAGCAGCGTTCAGCGCGGCGTCGACACGGACGACCGCCCGGTGCGTTTCGCGGCCGAGCCGGTCGACAGCATCGAGGTCGACGCGATTGTCGAAGCCGTGGGTATTGGCGTGTACCACCCAGCCGCCGGTCAGGCCCAAGCTGCGCTGGACATCGCGGTAGTGCTCGACGAGAGCGTCGGGCGGCGTGTACTTGCGGTCGTGCGCATACGGGAATCGCGCCTGCGGTCCCAGGACGTGGAAGTGCGTGTCCCACGCCCCCGGGGGTACCTCGAACGACGGCGGCGCGACCGCGTGCCGCGGGCCGAGGCAGGCAGGTGCGGCAGCGTCAGGCTGCAAAGCGGTCACTCGGGCCTGACGCCAGCCGCCTTTGCGACCGAGCCCCACAGCTCGAACTCGGACGCAACGAACTGGCCGAACGCTTCAGGTGTTTCCGCCCGCGTACGAAACGCGAGCTCGCCGAGCCTGGCCTGCATGGCCGGGTCGGACAGGATGCGGTTCACCTCCGTATTCAGTCGCTCGACGATCGCGCGATCGACGCCGGCTGGCGCCAGCAGGCCGATCCAGCCTTCGGTGCCGAAGCCTTCGACGCCGGACTCGGCGACCGTGGGGACGTCGGGCAGGAAGGGGCTGCGCCGGGACGAAGAGACCGCCAGCGCCCGCAGCTTGCCGGACTTGATGCTGGCCAGCACGCCGGGCAGGGCATCGAACATTACCGGAACCCGCTGCGCGACGACGTCGACCATCGCCTGGGGGCCGCCCTTGTACGGCACGTGCGAAAGTCGGACGCCGCTGCGCTGGGCGAAGTACTCCATCAGCAAATGACTGGTGGAGCCGATGCCGGAGGAGGCGAACTGCAGCCCTTCCGGTGCGCGCGCGCGGGCGACCACGTCCTTTACCGTCCGGTACGGACTATCGGCCGCGGTCACCATCACCTGCGTCACCGCCGCCAGGTTGGCGATCGGCGTGAAATCCTTTTGGACGTCGTACGAGACTGCGGCATTGACGTGTGGGGCAATCGACAGTGGCCCGCTGCTGCCGACCAGCAGGTTGTATCCGTCAGCCGGCAGCTTGGCGGCGGACGCGGCGCCGACGACACCGCCACCGCCGGGCTTGTTCTCGACGACGATCGGCGTGCCGAGCGAATCGCCAAGCCGCTGCGCGATGCTGCGCATGAGAATGTCCGCGCCCTGACCTGCGGGGAATGGCACGACCACGCGGATCGGCTTGTCGGGATAGGCGGCGGCGCTGGTGGTGGCAACGGCGAACGTCACGGCCACCAGGGCGGCCCTAAGCAAAGTGATCTTCATGGTCTCCTCGAAGCGGATGCAAACTATACGTCACGCGAAGCCGCCTTCGGCGAAGTTTCCGGGACAGTTCCTCGGGATGCTCGGGAGTTCCCTTCTTTCGAAGGTAGTCGGGCGAGCCGTAGACGCCTCATGATGCTGAGTAAAAATACTCAATACGATGAGTAATTCGGCCGCCTCCTTCCGACGCCCTCAGGCAGAACCGTGGCCAAGCGCCTGGCCGAGCCGCGCCGCTTCATGCAGGTCGTCACTGGCCCGCGGCAGGTGGGCAAGTCGACGCTGGTGCAGCAGATCACGGAGGGGCTGGGCGTGCCAGTGCGCTATGCCAGCGCGGACGAACCCACGCTGCGTGCGGCGGACTGGATCGGCCAGCAATGGGAGGCAGCCCGCCAAACCACGAAGTGGACTTCGTTGTGGGGTGGGATGATGAGTCCACGGACCATCATTGAGTCCACCCTACTTACCGATACAAAACCGACTGAAGATCGCCCCCAACAAGTCCTCCACCGTCACCTTCCCCGTAATCCTCCCCAGCGCATCATGCGCCAGCCGCAGTTCCTCGGCGAACAGATCCAGCGCCCGATCCCCCTGCTCCCCATGCCCCCGCGCCAGCGCCACATGCTCGAGCGCCTCCCGCAGCGCCTGCAGATGCCGCTCTCTTGCCGCGAACACATCCTCGGACCCCGGCCGGAACCCCGCGATCCGCAGCAGCGCCGCCTTCAGCAGCTCGATTCCCGCCCCGGTCAGCGCCGATAGCCGCACCACGTCCCCATCCGCGGTCGGCGCCTCCCCGGCCAGGTCGATCTTGTTCACCACGGTGAGCCGCGCCGCACCCGCGGGCGCCCGCGCATCGATCGCCGCATAGAGGGCCGCATCCGTCGATGCCTCTGCGCCCGCGGCCTCCACCAGATGAACCACCACATCCGCCCGCTCGATCTCCCGCCAGGTCCGCTCGATCCCGATCCGCTCCACCGGATCCTCCGTTTCACGCAACCCCGCCGTATCGATAATGTCGAGCGGCACCCCCTCGATCGAAATCGTCTGCGTCACCCGGTCCCGCGTCGTCCCCGCGATCGGCGTCACGATCGCCACCTCCGCGCCCGCCAGCGCATTCAGCAGGCTCGACTTCCCGACGTTCGGTGCCCCCACCAGCACCACGCCCAGCCCTTGCCTCAGCAGCGCCCCCTGCCGCGCCGTCTCCAGCAACTCCCGCAGCCGCGCCTCGATCTCGCCGAGCCGCCCCAGCGCATTCGCGCTCTCCAGGAACTCGATCTCCTCCTCGGGGAAATCCAGCGTCGCCTCGACCAGCATGCGCAGCTCCAGCAACTGCTCCGCCAGCGCCTCGATCTTCTGCGAGAACACGCCCTCCAGCGACCGCGCCGCGGAGCGTGCCGCCTGCTCGGTGCTTGCCTCGATCAGGTCCGCGACGGCCTCGGCCTGCGCCAGGTCGATCTTGTCGTTGAGGAAGGCGCGCTCGGTGAACTCGCCCGGCTCGGCGAGCCGCACCGCATCGCCGCCCGCCGCGAGCACCCGCTGCAGCAGCAGCTGCATCACCACCGGGCCGCCGTGCCCCTGCAGCTCCAGCACGGTCTCGCCGGTGTACGAATTCGGCGCGGGAAAGAGGATGGCAAGGCCGTAGTCGATCGGCCGTCCGTCCTCGGCGAGGAACGGGCCGTAGGTGGCCATGCGCGGCACGAGCGGCCGCCCGACGATGGCGGCGACGATCGCGTCGATCTCCGCCGGGCGCGGCCCGGAGACCCGGACCACGCCGATCGCGCCCTTGCCGGGCGCGGTGGCTAGGGCAAGGATCGCCCGGTCATCCCGCGGCACGGCCGAAGACCGGCTTGCCCTCGATGCGCCGGGTGATGACCCACTGCTGGGCGATC